>WHTW01000021.1 GCA_009377525.1 Rhodospirillales bacterium | reverse complement strand
GGCAGTTGGCTCGATCTGGCCGAGTCCGAACTCGGCGTCCTGGCGTCCCAGTGCCTCGACCGCCGAATCGCCGACAAACAAATCCTCATCGAGGAAATCGCCGCCTGGGAGCGGGATCGAAATGCCAATCACACCAAGGCCAACTGGCACTTCACAACCCCAGACGCTCGCATCAAACTCAAGCACCTCTACCCTTCGATCTGACTGAATCGGGCGACTAGTTGATCGCGTCCTTGAGCTGCTTGCTGGCCTTGAAGCGCGGCACGTTGGCGGCGGGAATCTTGATCTTCTCGCCGGTCTGCGGGTTGCGCCCCTCGCCTGCCTTTCGCTTGGAGACCTGAAAGGTACCGAAGCCGACCAGAAGGACCTTTTCCTTTTTCTTCAACGATTTGGTGATGACCGTCAGCATCGCTTCGATCGCACCGGCAGCGTCGGTCTTGGACAGGTTGGTCGAAGCGGCAACGGCGGCAATCAAATCGTGCTTGTTCACAGGCAGACCCCCAATGATCCGGCAAGCGCCGAGTGTAAGGGCGCTCCGAAAACGGCGTCAACGTCGAATACCATATTTTGTAGGGAGGGCCGGCTCGAGGCCGCATAGGTAGCGCCAAAGCGGCACCCAAACGACGAAGCCCCGGATTGCTCCGGGGCTTCGCTCAATCGTTTGTCCCGGACCGCTCAGTGGGCGCGGACTTCGGCGCCTTCGGCCGGCTTGGCGGCCGCCACTTCGAGGTCGTTCGGCCATTCGATGGCGACCAGCGGCTTGACCAGCGCACGGGCCAGCACCTCGTCGACCGTCGAGACCGGGACGACCTCCAGGCCCTTCTTCACGTTGTCCGGGATCTCCGGCAGATCGCGCTCATTCTCCTTGGGTATGAGCACGGTCTTGAGACCGCCGCGCAACGCCGCCAGCAGCTTCTCCTTGAGGCCGCCGATCGGCAGGACCCGGCCGCGCAGGCTGATCTCGCCGGTCATGGCGACTTCCTTGCGCACCGCCACGCCAGTCAGCGCCGAGACGATCGAGGTAATCATGCCCACGCCAGCCGACGGGCCGTCCTTGGGCGTCGCGCCCTCGGGCACGTGGATGTGGATGTCGCGCTTCTCGAACATCACGTGCTTGATGCCGAAGGAGTTGGCGCGGGAGCGGACATAGGCATTGGCCGCCTGCACCGACTCCTGCATCACGTCGCCCAGCTTGCCGGTGACGCTCATGCGTCCGCGGCCGGGAACCAGCACGGCCTCGATCTGCAGCAGCTCGCCGCCAACCTCGGTCCAGGCGAGACCCGTGGTGATGCCCACCAGATCCTCGAGCTCGGCCTCGCCGTAGCGGAAGCGACGGACGCCTGCGTACTTGTCGAGGTTCTTGGCGCGGATCTTCACCTTGGTCGTCCCCTTCATGAGGATTTCCTTGGTGGCCTTGCGCGCCAGATTGGCGATCTCGCGCTCGAGATTGCGAACGCCGGCCTCGCGCGTGTAGTAGCGCACGAGGTCGCGCACGGCATCGTCGTGGACGTCGAGCTCGCCCTCCTTCAAGCCGTTGGCCTCGAGCTGCTTGACGATCAGATGCTTGCGCGCGATCGCGACCTTCTCGTCCTCGGTGTAGCCGGCCAGCCGGATGATCTCCATGCGATCCATCAGCGGCTGCGCCATACGCAGCGAATTCGCCGTGGTGATGAACATCACGTTCGACAGGTCGTAGTCGACCTCGAGGTAGTGGTCGTTGAAGGTCGAGTTCTGCTCGGGATCGAGCACCTCGAGCAGGGCCGACGACGGGTCGCCGCGAAAATCCGCGCCGAGCTTGTCGATCTCGTCGAGCAGGAACAGCGGGTTCGACGATTTCGCCTTCTTCATGCTCTGCAGGACCTTGCCCGGCAGCGAGCCGATATAGGTCCGGCGGTGGCCGCGGATCTCGGCCTCGTCGCGCACGCCGCCCAGCGACATGCGCACGAAGTTGCGGCCCGTCGCCTTGGCGACCGACTTGCCCAGCGAGGTCTTGCCGACGCCCGGCGGGCCGACCAGGCAGAGGATCGGGCCCTTCATCTTGTCGACGCGCTGCTGGACCGCGAGGTATTCGAGGATACGCTCCTTGACCTTCTCGAGGCCGTGATGGTCGGCGTTGAGAATGTCCTCGGCGTACTTCAGGTCCTTGATGATCTTGGTCGGCTTGCGCCACGGGATCGACAGCAGCCATTCGAGGTAGTTGCGCACCACCGTCGCTTCGGCCGACATCGGGCTCATGGTGCGGAGCTTCTTCAGCTCGCCATTGGCCTTCTCGCGCGCCTCCTTGGAGAGCCGTGTCTTCTTGATGCGCTTCTCCATCTCGGAGATCTCGTCGCGACCGTCCTCGGTCTCGCCAAGCTCCTTCTGGATCGCCTTCATCTGCTCGTTGAGATAGTACTCGCGCTGCGTCTTCTCCATCTGACGCTTCACGCGGTTGCGGATCTTCTTCTCGACCTGCAACACGCCGATCTCGCCTTCCATCAGGCCGAGGATGCGCTCGAGCCGCTTGTTGACCGAGTCGAGCTCGAGCAGCTGCTGCTTCTCGGCGACCTTGAGCGCGAGGTGGGCGGAGATCGTGTCGGCGAGCTTGGCCGGCTCCTCGATCTTGTTGATCGAGACGACGACCTCGGGCGGCACCTTCTTGTTCAGCTTCACATAGTTCTCGAACTCCGAGACCACGGTGCGCGCGGCCGCCTGCAGCTCGGCCGCATCGGTCGGCGCCTCCTCCATGTCGATGGCGTTGGCCTCGAAGAACTCGCTCTTGCCGGTGTAGCCCACGATTTTCACGCGCCGGCCACCCTCGACCAGCACCTTCACGGTGTCGTCCGGCAGCTTCAGCAGCTGCAGCACGGTGCCGAGCGTGCCGATGGTGTAGATGTCATCGGGGCCGGGATCGTCCTGGCTGGCGTTCTTCTGGGCGATCAGCAGGATCTGCTTGTCGTCCTTCATGACCTCTTCGAGCGCCTTGACGCTCTTCTCGCGGCCGACGAACAGCGGCACGATCATGCCGGGAAACACGACGATGTCGCGCAGCGGAAGGACTGGGTAGGTTGTGCCTACGATGGGGGCGTTATCGGGTTTTGGGGCGTTCATGATGCCTCGCTACATACGCTGTTAGAGCTACCCGCACCCCGGCCGCGATCCCCGTAATGGGCGATCCGCGGCCTGCCGGCACGCGCACTCGTTAGCAGAGATTGGCCTGAACGGAGGGTTGTTCAAGGCCACGGCGGGACGCCGGCGGGGGCTGCCGCCGGCGCAGCAAAAGTCAGGCCGGGGCGGCAGCGATGCCTTCCTTGCGCTCACCGTGCACATAGAGCGGCTGAGCCCGTCCTTCGATGACTTCGCGGTTGATGACGACTTCCTCGACGCCGTCGAGCGACGGCAGATCGTACATCGTGTCGAGGAGTACGGTCTCCATGATGGAGCGCAGGCCGCGCGCGCCGGTCTTGCGCAGGATCGCCTTCTGGGCGACGGCGCGCAGCGCGTCCTCGGAGAATTTGAGCTTCACGCTCTCCATGTCGAACAGCCGCTGATATTGCTTGAGCAGCGCGTTCTTGGGCCGCGTCAGGATCTCGATCAGGGCGCCCTCGTCGAGGTCCTCGAGCGTCGCGACCACCGGCAGGCGGCCGACGAACTCGGGGATCAGGCCGTATTTCAAGAGGTCTTCCGGCTCGAGATCGCGCAGCACCTCGCCGGTGCGGCGATCCTCCGGACCGCGCACCTCGGCGCCGAAGCCGATCGACGTGCCCTGACGGCGCATCGAGATGATCTTGTCGAGGCCCGAGAAGGCGCCGCCGCAGATGAACAGGATGTTGGTCGTGTCGACCTGCAGGAACTCCTGCTGCGGATGCTTGCGCCCGCCCTGCGGCGGCACGGAGGCGACGGTGCCTTCCATGATCTTGAGCAGTGCCTGTTGCACGCCCTCGCCCGACACGTCGCGCGTGATCGACGGGTTGTCGGACTTGCGGCTGATCTTGTCGACCTCGTCTATATAGACGATGCCCCGCTGCGCGCGCTCGACGTTGTAGTCGGCCGACTGCAGCAGCTTCAGGATGATGTTCTCGACGTCCTCGCCGACGTAACCGGCTTCGGTCAGCGTCGTGGCGTCGGCCATGGTGAACGGCACGTCGAGCATGCGCGCCAAGGTCTGCGCCAGCAGGGTCTTGCCGCAGCCGGTCGGGCCGATCAGCATGATGTTCGACTTGGCGATCTCGACGTCGTTGGCCTTGCCGCCGTGGCTCAGCCGCTTGTAGTGATTGTGCACCGCAACGGCCAGGATGCGCTTGGCCTTGTCCTGACCGATCACATAGTCGTCTAGGATCTGGCGGATTTCCTTGGGCGAAGGCACGCCATCCTTGGACTTGACCAGGGTGGTCTTGCTCTCCTCCCGGATGATGTCCATGCAGAGCTCGACGCATTCATCGCAGATGAACACCGTCGGGCCGGCAATGAGCTTCCTGACCTCGTGCTGGCTCTTCCCACAGAAGCTACAGTACAGGGTGTTGCGGGAGTCGCCCCCGGACTTGGCGGCTGGCATTTCTGAACGCACCTCCGCTTGGGGAGCCCGCCGACCTGCGGGCCCGCACGCAAGACTATGTTAAACTCGACCCCCGGATCGCCACAACCTCAAAATATGGTGTGCCGAGGGTCAAACGGGAAACAATTGGTCGCAACTGCCCCTTGGAGTTGATCCTCAGGAGGCAGCCGCCTGGATGGTCGGAGTCGGGCGCTTCTCGAACACGTCGTCGATCAACCCGAACTCCTTGGCCTCAGCCGGGGAGAAGAACTTGTCCCGCTCCATCGCCCGTTCGATCTCCTCGATCGTGCGGCCCGTGTGGGTGACGTACATCTGGTTCAAACGTGCCCGGGTGGAAAGAATCTCACGGGCATGGATCTCGATGTCCGTCGCCTGGCCTTGGGCGCCGCCTGACGGCTGGTGGATCATGATGCGGGCGTTGGGCAGAGAGAAGCGCTTGCCCTTCTGCCCCGCCATCAGCAGCAGCGATCCGGCCGACGCGGCCTGGCCAAACACCAGGGTCGAGATCTGGGGGCGGATGTACTGCATGGTGTCGTAGACCGCCATGCCCGAGGTCACCACGCCGCCCGGCGAGTTGATGTAAAAGGAAATGTCCTTAGTGGGATTGTCGGCTTCCAGATAGAGGAGCTGGGCGCAGACCAGGCCGGCGACATTGTCCTCGATCGGGCCGTTCAGGAAGATGATCCGTTCCTTGAGCAGCCTCGACCAGATGTCGTAGCCGCGTTCGCCGCGCGCCGACTGCTCGACGACCATCGGCACATAGTAGTTATTGTAGATTTCGAGCGGATCGCGGTCGCGAGTCATCGAGGGGCCCCATATTGACTGACCATAAAAGTGGCAGCGGCAATGGTCCGGTTCAAGACCATCGCTCCACCCTGGATCAATTCGTCGCCTGCTCCTTCGGCTCGTCCTCGTCGTCGGCCTCTTCGGCCTCGCGGGCGGCCTTCAGCAGTTCCTCCGGCGTAACCGACTTCTCGCTGACCTTGGCCAGCTCGAGGATGAAGTCGACGGTCTTCTCCTCGAAGATCGGCGCGCGCAGGCGCTCCTTCAGCTCGGCGTTCTTGCCGTAGAACTCCAGCACCTGGCGCTCCTGGCCGGGATAGCGCATGGCCTCGCGCATCACGGCCTGGTTGAGCTCCTCGGCCGTGACGTCGATCGAGTTGGAGCGCCCGACATCGGCCAGCAGCAGGCCGAGGCGTACCCGGCGCTCGGCGATCTCGCGGTACTCCGTCTTCATCTTCTCTTCGTCGTCGTCGATCTTCTGGCCGGCCTTCTTGGCCTCCTCGATGCGCTGCCAGATGGCGTTGAACTCACCCTCGACCAGGCCCTCGGGCACCTCGAACTTGTGGATGTCGGCGAGCTTGTCGAGAAGCTGGCGCTTGATCATGGTGCGAGAGACCTGCGCGTAGTCCTGGCCGATGCGATCGGCCACTGCCTTGCGCATGGCGTCGAGGTTCTCAAAGTTGTTCTTCTTGGCGAGCTCATCGTCGACCGGCTTGTCGACGAACTCGTGGATCTCCTTGATCGTGCACTTGAACACGGTGTCCTTGCCGGCGAGTTCGGGCGCACCGTAGTCGGCCGGGAAGGTCACCTTCACGTCAACGTCCTTGCCGACCTCGGCGCCGACGAGCTGGTCCTCGAAACCTGGGATGAACGAGCCCGAGCCGAGCTCCAGCGTGTAGTCCTGCGCGGCGCCACCGGGGAATTCCTTGCCGTCGACCGAGCCCACGAAGTCGATCTTGATGGCGTCACCCTTCTGCGCCGGGCGCGGCGGGTCGACGGGCTTCTGCTCGCGATTGGCCTTGGCGATGCGGCCGATCGCATCCTCGACGTCCTTGTCGGGCACGACGGCCTTCAGGCGCTCGAGCTCGACCTCCGAGAAATCGAGCTTGCCGACCTCGGGCAGCACCTCGATCGCGACCTCGAACTCGACGTCCTTGCCCTCTTCGAGCTGCTTGAGGTCGACGCGCGGCTGCAGTGCAGGCTTCAGCCCGCGATCCTCGATCGCCTTGGCGGTGCTCGAGTTGACCGCCTGCTCGACGGCCTCACCGAACAGGGCCGGCCCATACTGCTTCTTCAGCAGCCCGACCGGCACCTTGCCCTGGCGGAAGCCGGGCATCTGGGCGGTCTTGGCCAGCTCGGCCAGGCGCTCGTCGACCTTGGCCGACAGGTCGCTCGCCGGGACGACGATCTTGAATTGCCGCTTCAGCCCTTCGGCCGGGAGTTCCGTCACTTGCATCGTCTTACCTTCATTTTGATCTGCTGCCGGCGGGGGCGTTGGAGCGACCGTAGTATGCTGATTTCATTGGGGGTTTGTCTGACGGCACGAGCCCAGTGCCACGTCTCCAGTATACGCCGGTCTTCGATTGGCCCGTAAGGATGCGAGCGTCTACCTGCACTGGCTGTTACACGCAAGGGGCCATCTATCGCGATGGTAGCGCTACGTCTTCTAGCGCTTGGTGCGGGCGGAGGGACTTGAACCCCCACGCCTTGCGGCACGAGAACCTAAATCTCGCGTGTCTACCAATTCCACCACGCCCGCTCGACCGACGCCGTAGCCCGTGCGCGTCAGCCGGTCAATTCGCTGCGAACGCCGTCTGCAAAGCGTCGGGAATTTGCCCAACGAGGTCCTCGGCAATGAGACCGGGGCGAGCGAACCGCAGCGCGCATTCGCCATGCAGCCAGGCCGCCGCCGCTGCGGCCGCGAACGGCGACAGGCCCTGCGCCATGAGGCCGACGGCGATGCCGGCAAGGACGTCGCCCGCCCCTGCCGTAGCGAGACCAGGCGAGGCATGAACGTTGATGGCCGCGCGGCCGTCGGGCGCGGCGATCACGGTGTCGGGCCCCTTCAGAAGCACCGTCGCCCCGCTGCGGTGCGCCGCCTGTCGAGCGCGCTCGATCTTCGCGGAGATCGACGCTAAGTCCGGAAACAGCCGGCGGAATTCGCCTTCATGGGGCGTGAGCAAGGCCGGGCCGTGGACGGCCGCGAACAGGTCGGCGGGCGCAGAGCCGAAGACAGTGATGGCGTCGGCATCGAGCACGACCGGACGGCGCGTCGCCAGGGCGGCCAACGTGGCGGCGCGCGTGCGCTCGCCGATGCCGGAGCCAGGCCCGACCAGGATGGCGTTGCGACGCTCATCCTCGAGCAGGCGACCGAAGGCGTCGCCGTCCTCGCACACCGTGACGAGATTGCCCGGCTCGGCGGACTGATAGACCGCCAGCGCCGCTGGCGGCGTGGCGATGGTGACGAGCCCTGCTCCGGCACGGCGTGCGCCGAGTGCGGACAGCCGCGCCGCGCCGGTGGCGATCTCGCCCGCCAGGATGGTGGCATGGCCGCGCGCATACTTGTGGTCGCCGCGGTCCTCGCGCAGTAAATGCTGTTGCCAGAGCGCCGGTGCGTTCAGCCAAAGGCGCGGCGCGATCTCGTGCAGCACGCTTGGCGCTATGCCGATGTCGGCGACTTCGAGCGCGCCGCAGCGGCGCAATCCTTCGAGCGAATAGTGGCCGGGCTTGGCACGAAAGAACGTCACCGTCCGCGCCGCCATCGGCGCGCGGCCCATGATCTCGCCACTGTCGCCATGCAGCCCGCTGGGCACGTCGACAGCCACCGTCGTGAGCGCCTCGCCATTGATGCGATCGATGAGCTGACCGGCGATGCCTTCGATGGGCCGCGCCAGGCCCGCGCCGAACAGCGCATCGATCACCAGTGGGCGACCATCGAGGAGATCGAGCGACAGCGGCGCCACATCGCCGGCCCAACTGGCGGCGGCCCAGGCCGCATCGCCTTTCAACGCGCCACGCTCGCCGAGCAGGCCCAACCGTACCGGCCAGCGCCTCGCCTGGAGATGCCGCGCCGCCACGAAACCGTCGCCGCCATTGTTGCCGGGGCCGCACAGCACGACGACCGGCTGCCGCGCATGGTGCGCCGTGACGGCAGCGGCCACCGCCCGGCCGGCGGCCTCCATCAGGTCGATGCCCGGCACGCCGGCCGCGATCGCGGCGGCGTCGGCTCGGGCCATCTCGGCGCAGGTCAGGAGGGCGAGGTCGTCGCGGGGCTTTAGATCACGCACCGAAGGCTCAACGGCCAAGGTGCGCGAGCAGCCAAGCAAGCGGGCGTGCGAGCGACTGGGGCGGCCGACCGGACTTGAACCGGCGACATCCAGAATCACAATCTGGCGCTCTAACCACCTGAGCTACGGCCGCCACCGTGGTCGCTCCCGCGAAGCGGCGCCTTCCTACGCTTGCCGACACAAAGCGTCAAGAAACAGGCGGCGCCTGCCTGGCGGCCGGAGTCGGCGGCAGCAGCAGGTCGATGGATTTGACCCACACCTCGCGCGCCTCCTCGACGGACAGGCCGCTGAAGTCCCGCATGCGCGCCCAGCTCTCGAAGTCGATCAGGCTCTCGATCGCGATCAAGGTCTGCCGGTGCTCGGTTTCGTCCAGGGTCGAAAGCTCGGGCTCGTACATCAGCTCGATGCGCTTGAGGATCGCCTGGCGTATCAGCAGGATCCTGGATTTGAGCTCACTCGAATCGCCCTGGTTGGCGTTCAGCGCACGCCACAGCGGCAACCACTGCTCGCAGATCCAGCTCCGTGTCTCGACATGGGATTTCAGGCGGGTCAGACGATCGCCGGAAAAGTCGCGCGCTACGGCCTGCGCCGTGCCCTGCGTGAAGGCGTAATCCGTGGCCGCCACACGCAGCGCATGCAGGTCGGGAAAGCGCTCGAACACGGAGCGGACGGAATAACCCGCCCGCTCGGCGATGGTCGCAGCCGTCGGGATTTGCGGGCTTTCGCGCAGCAGCGTGAGGTAGGCCTCGATGATCAACTGCTTGGTCCGCGCACTGCGCAGGCGGCGACCGTCGATCCGGGTAGATTTAGAAGCGGTTGCGGAGGACAAGGATTTTCAAGTCACGGTCAGGTTGATCATCTGCAATCTGAAGTCCGGATCGGACAGTCCGGCAACGAAACCAACGCTGCAAATTGTGAAAGTGTCGCTGCAAATTTTAGCCGTTACTGCAATAAGAGGCCAGAAGTTACCGCGCAGTAACTATCAGGGCGACGGAGTCGGCGGCAGCAGTCGATCAATCGCCTGCCGCCAAGCAAGACAGGCCTCCTCGAAGGACAGGCCGAAGAATTCCCGCATCCGCGCCCAGCTTTCGACATCGGTCAGGGCTTCCAGCACGATCAGGACATGGCGACGCTCAGTATCGGCCAGCGTCGACAGTTCCGGCGCATACATGAACTCCAGCCGCGCCACGACGCGCTCGCGCGACAGGACGATCCGCTGCTTGAGCTCCGGCGAATCGCCCTGATTGGCAACCAGCGAGCGCCACAGCGGCAGCCAGCGCTCGCAGCTCTGGCCGCGCGTCTCGACCTGGGTTTTGATGCGCGTCGCGCGATCGCCGTGGCTATCGCGCGCCGGCGCGAGTGCGGCCACCTGGACCAGGGCGTAGTCGACTGCCGCGACCTGCAAGGTGCGGATGTCGGGAAAGCGCTCGAACACCGAGCGCACGGAGTAGCCGGCGCGATGGGCGATCTCGGCGGCCGTCGGCACCTGCGGCGAGTTCTCCTGCGCAAGCGCCAGGTAGGCTTCGATGATCAACTGCTTGGTCCGCTCGCTGCGCAGGCGGCGGCCATCGACGCGAGTGGGCCTGGGCAGCGACATGTCAGTCCTGCTCATGGTCGGGCTGGAGGCGTCGGCGGAAGCATGCGATCGATCACGCGCATCCACACCGAACACGCTTCGTCGAACGACAGGCCATGAACCTCGCGCATGCGGCCCCAACTCTCGAAATCGATCAGCGATTCGAGCGCGATCAGCAGGTCGCGCCGCTCCTCGGCCGGAAGCACCCCGAGCTCCGGCCGATACATCAGCTCCATGCGCTTGACGATCGCCTGCCGAATGAAGCGGACGCGGTCGCGCAGCTCCTCCAGCTTGCCTTGGTTGGCGACGACAACGCGCCATACCGGCAGCCACTGCTCGCAGGTATGGGCGCGGGTCTCGACGTGCGACCTGAGACGGGTCGGCCGGTCGCCATCGACGTTGCGCGCGACGGCCTGCGCCTCGCCCATCGCGAAGGCATGGTCCACGGTCGCGAGGCTGAGGCCCTGCAGATCGACGAACCGCTCGAAGATCGACCGCGTGGAAATCCCGGCACGAGCGGCGATCTGGGCAGCGGTGGGAATCTCGGGCCTTTCGCGCAGCAGCTCGATATAGGCCTCCATGATCGACTGCTTGGTTCGTTCGCTGCGCAGGCGCCGACCGTCCGGGGAAGACGAAGGCAGGGCCATCGTCGTCCTCAGCTCGACGGCGTCGGCGGCAGCATGCGGTCGATGGCGCGAATCCACACGCCGCACGCTTCCTCGAATGACAGGCCGTAGAGCTCGCGCATGCGCGCCCAGCTCTCGATGTCGGTGATGGCCTCGAGCGCGATCAGCATGTGCTTGCGGTCCCGTTCCGACAGTGTCGAGAGCTCGGGCCGATACATGATCTCCATACGCTCGATGGTGCGCTCGCGGGCGGTGCGGACCCGCGGCTTCAACTCTTCGTCCTGATCGACGCTGAAGATCAGCACGCGCCACAACGCCACGCCGCGCTCGCACGTGCCGGCGCGAGTCTCGACCTGGGACTTGATCCTGGTCTGCCGGTCGCCATCGATGTTGCGCGGCGGGGCCAGTGCCGCCGCCTGCGCAAGCTGGTAGTCCGCCGCCGCGGCCCTGAGCTTGTTGAGATCGGGAAAGCGCTCGAAGATCGAGCGCACCGAATAGCCGGCACGCTCGGCGATGCGCGCCGCCGTCGGCATCGGCGTCATCGGGTTCTCGCGCAGGAGCGCGAGGTAGGCCTCGATGATCAGCTGCTTGGTCCGCTCGCTGCGCAGGCGGCGACCATCGATACGGGCAGGTCTTGAGGCAGTGGTTATGGACACGGTGCTCGTCAGGTCAGGTGTCGCCGGGCGCTGCGACACGGCATTTCGCGTCTCGGCGGGTCCGGCTGCAATAAATATATTAGCAATCAAGATGCAGTAAGTACATGTGCAGTTAGGGGTAGTCTGTGCTGCAAATTGTAACGATCATGACGCCGGTCTTAACGTGAAGAAAGACAGCTAGTGTATTGGGATTATTTTCGAAAGTGGCGTCCTAGGCGATCAATCGCGCTGTCCAGCGTCTCGTCATGCTTGCAAAAACAGAAGCGAGCCAGGTGGCGCGGCGCGCGTTCGGGGGCGTCGTAAAACGCGCTGACCGGAACGGCGGTCACCCCGGCCTCGACCGTCATGTGCCGGCAGAAGTCCTCGTCCGTGCCGTTGAAGCCCAGCGGCCGGAAGTCAGTCGTCACGAAGTAGGTGCCGTGCGCCGGCAGCACGTCGAAGCCGATATCCGACAAGGCGTGCGCCAGACGGTCCCGCTTGCGCTGCATGTCGGCCGCGAGGCCGGAGAAATAGCCGTCGCCCAAGCGAAGGCCGGTCGCCGCGCCCCATTGCAGGTTGGGCGGCGTGGTAAAGGTCATGAACTGGTGGGTCTTGGCGATGACCTTCATCAGCTCGCGCGCCGCGGTCACATAGCCGACCTTCCAGCCCGTCAGGCTGAAACTCTTGCCGGCCGAGCCGATGCGCACCGTGCGCTCGCGCATGCCCGGCAGCGTCATGATCGACAGATGCCGGCGATCGTCGAAGATGATGTGCTCGTAGACTTCGTCGCACACGGCATAGGCGTCGTGCTTGAGGCAAAGCCCGGCGATGAAGTCGAGCTCGTCGCGATCGAACACTTTGGAGCAGGGATTCATCGGCGTATTGAACAGGATGAGCTTGGTGCGGTCACTGAATGCGGCCGCCAGCTCTTCCCTCGGCAGCCGCCACGTCGGCGGCTCCAGCCGCGCCAGCTTGGGGATGCCCCCTGCCCGGCGCACGATCGGCAGGTAGGAGTCGTACAGTGGCTCGATCAGCACGACCTCGTCGCCCGGCTCGATCAGGCCGAACAGGCAGTCGCCCAGCGCCTCGGTCGCGCCTGAGGTCACCAGCACCTCGCTCTGCCAGTCGACCTCGAGGTCCTGGAAACGCTTGGCGTGCTCGGCGACGGCCTGGCGCAGCTCCGGGATGCCCATCATCGGCGGATACTGGTTGTGGCCCTTCATCAGGTAGTCGGCCGCCGCCACCCTCACCTCGTCCGGACCCTTGTCGTCTGGAAAGCCCTGGCCGAGGTTCACGGACTGATGCTCGCGGGCCAGGGCCGACATCACCTCGAAGACCGTCGTACCGAGGCCGGACATCAATGAATTCATGGGTTTCATAAGGCGCGCTCGTCTGTGATCTCTTCTTGTGCAGTTTTCTGCCTTGAAATTCGACAATCAGCTCAACGGATGATCACCCAAGGCGTCCAATTCACGGCTAGCCGTTGTTGATAACTCTGGCATGAACTCTGCTTCCTGGGCTTCAAACGGACTGCCTTCACCGGCAGCACCGGTGTCTGTGTGCGGGGTAGCCCAAGCCAAATGAAGAAGATCGAAGCGATCATCAAGCCCTTCAAGCTCGACGAGGTGAAGGACGCCCTCAATCAGATCGGCCTCAAGGGCATTACCGTGCTCGAGGCCAAGGGTTTCGGCCGCCAGAAGGGCCATACCGAGCTTTACCGGGGCGCCGAATATGTCGTCGACTTTCTCCCGAAGGTGAAGCTCGAGCTCGTCGTCGAGGACGAGATGGTCGAAAAGGCGGTCGAGGCGATCCGCGGCTCCGCCTATACCGGCCGTATCGGCGACGGCAAGATCTTCGTCTCGAGCATCGACGACGCAATTCGAATTCGTACTGGCGAGCGCGGAGACGCCGCCGTATGAGACCTAGCCTCTGGGGGCAGAGGCAAAGAGTGACCACAGCAAAGGGAAGCACGACAGATGGACGCCAAACAGGTTCTCGCGCTGATCAAGGAAAAGGACGTCAAGTTCGTCGACTTCCGTTTCACCGATCCGCGCGGCAAGTGGCAGCACACCGCGCGCATGGCCTCGGCCACCGATGAGGGCACTTTCGACGACGGCGTGATGTTCGACGGCTCCTCGATCGCCGGCTGGAAGGCGATCAACGAGTCCGACATGATCCTGATGCCCGACACGTCGACCGCCGTGCTCGATCCCTTCGCCGCGCAGACGACGCTGATCATCAACTGCGACGTCGTCGAGCCCTCGACCGGCCAGCTCTATGCCCGTTGCCCGCGCTCGACCGCCAAGCGCGCCGAGTCGTTCCTGAAGTCGTCCGGCGTCGGCGACACTGCCGTGTTCGGCCCCGAGCTCGAGTTCTTCGTGTTCGACGACGTGCGCTTTGACGTCTCGATGGCCGGCAGCTTCTACAAGGTCACCTCGAGCGAATCGCCGTGGAACACCGGCGCCGAGTACGAAGGCGGCAACATGGGCCATCGTCCCGGCGTCAAGGGCGGCTACTTCCCGGTCCAGCCCGTCGATTCGCTGAACGACCTGCGCGCCGAGATGATGTCAGTCTGCACCGACATGGGCCTGGTCATGGAGATCCATCACCACGAGGTGGCGCCGGCGCAGAACGAGCTCGGCTTCCGCTTCGACACCCTGGTGACGACGGCCGATAACGTGCAGAAGTACAAGTACACCCTGCACAACGTCGCCCACAGCTACGGCAAGTCGGTGACCTTCATGCCGAAGCCGCTCTATGGCGACAACGGCTCGGGCATGCACACCCACCAGTCGATCTGGAAGGACAGCAAGCCGCTGTTCGCCGGTTCGGGCTATGCCGACCTGTCGGAGACGGCGCTGTACTACATCGGCGGCATCATCAAGCACGCCAAGGCGCTCAACGCCTTCTGCAACGCCAGCACCAACTCCTACAAGCGCGTCATCCCGGGTTTCGAGGCGCCGGTGCTGCTGGCCTACTCCTCGCGCAACCGCTCGGCTTCGTGCCGCATCCCCTACTCGGCCTCGCCGAAGGGCAAGCGCGTGGAAGTCCGCTTCCCCGATCCGTCGGCCAATCCGTACCTCGCCTTCGCGGCGATGCTGATGGCCGGCATCGACGGCATCCAGAACAAGATCCATCCGGGCGACCCGATGGACAAGAACCTGTACGACCTGCCGCCGGAGGAGCTGACCAAGGTTCCGACCGTGGCGGGCTCGCTGCGCGAGGCGCTGAACTCGCTCGACGCCGACCGCACCTTCCTGACCAAGGGCGGCGTGTTCACCGACGACCAGATCGACGCCTACATGGAGCTCAAGTGGGAAGAGGTCTACAACTGGGAACACCAGCCGGCCCCGGTCGAGTACAAGATGTACTACAGCATCTGAGCGACGCTGCAGATCGACGGAAAGGGGACCCTCGGGTCCCCTTTTCTTTTCGCGCGCTGCTGACACAACGCTGTCAGCAGCAACGGACTATGGCTTGCTCCCATTCACCAGGAGAGCCGCCATGTCAGAAGCTCAAGTCCGTCACATCTACGAGCAGTGGCACAGCACGCTGATGTCCCGCGATCTCGCGGGCCTCGTAGCGCTCTACGCCGAGCACGCCGTGTTCGAGAGTCCCACCGTCCTGGCGCAGTTCCCCGACCGCGACGACGGCATCCTGCGCGGCCGCGGCGAGATCGAAAAACTGTTCGCCCGCAACTTCGCAAACCTCAAGACCGAGTTCAGTGAGCTCTATCGCAACGGCCTCTTCTTCTCCAACGGCCGGCTTCTCACGTGGGAGTATCCGCGGCTGACGCTCAGCGGCACGCAGGTCGACCTGTTCGAATCGATGGACATCGAGAACGGACTGATCGTCTATCACCGGGTCTACTGGGGCTGGCAGGGCCTCAAGGCGCTGCTGACGATCCGCAAATCCTGACTGTCACTTTCCGATCCGTGGAAAGGGCCTGCGAAAGCAGGCCCTTCTTCTTTGCGGTGATGCATGCGATTTTCCGCGCCATGGAGGATGACGCGATGAGCTGGATGGACGAGGCGATGAAGGATCTGCGGCCCTGGATCGGCCGCGTGCGTACCGTCGAGGACGATGTCGGGCTGATGGCGGTGCGCCGCGCCGCCGGCGCCTTCGACATGGATCCGGAGACGTTTTCGCGCGGTACCGAGTTGCCGCCGCACTGGTTCACCTTCATCGGCGTCGAGACCGTGCGCCAGAACGACATCGGGCCCGACGGCCACGCCAAGAAGGGCGTGGTGCTGCCGCCGGTCCCGATGCCGCGCCGCATGGGCGCCGGCCGGCGGGTGAAGATCATGGGCCGCCTGCGTGCCGGCGAGCCCGCCCTCAAGAAGGCCGAGGTCGCCGACATCGTCCCCAAGAGCGGCCGCTCGGGCGACATCTTCGTGCTGACCATGCGCCACACCTACGAGCAGGCCGGCAAGACCATCGCCGTCGACGAAATGGACGCGATCTACCGGCCGGCGGTGCCGGCGGGACAGAAGACCAGCGCGACCGTGCCGACCCAGGCGCGCACCGATCATGCCTGGAGCGAACGCACCGAGCTCACCAACACCCTCAACTTCCGCTTCTCGGCGCTGACCTGGAATGCCCATCGCATCCACTATGACGGCGACTACACGCGCAGCGAGGAAGGCTACCCTGCCCTCGTCTCCAACGGCGGTCTGTCGATGCATTTGATGGTCGACGCGGCGCTCAGCCACGCCAAGGGCACGCTCACGGGCTACACCACGCGGCTCGTCCATCCGCTGTGGGTCGGCGATTCCATCGAGGTGCGCGGCGACGAGCAGAAGGACGGCAAGCTCCGGATCTGGGCGGCCGACAAGAACGGCGTGCTGTGCGGCGAGATGGACCTGGAGTTCGCACAATGAATGGCGGTCCCCTCGACGGCGTGCGCGTCGTCGACCTGACGACGGTCGTGGTCGGGCCGATCTGCACGCGTACCCTGGCGGACTACGGCGCCGACGTGATCAAGGTCGAAGCGCCGGGCGGCGACCTTTTGCGAACCATGGCGCAGGGCAGCCGCAATCCCGGCATGTCGGGCAAGTTCATCAACTTCAACCGCAACAAGCGCTCGATCGTGCTCGACTTCAAGAAGGCCGAAGGGCTCGAGGCAATGAAGCGCCTGATCGCGCGCGCCGACGTGTTCGTGAGCAACGTGCGGCCCGAGGGGCTTGCCCGCGCCGGCCTCGACCACAAGAGCCTGGCGCCCAAGAACCCCAGGCTGATCCACTGCTCGATCCTGGCGTTCGGCCGCGGCGGCCGGTACTACAACCGGCCCGCCTACGACCCCATCGTGCAGAGCCTGTCGGGCGTCGCCGGAACCTTCGCCCGCGCGGTCGGCGAGCCGCGCTTCGTGCCCATGGTGATGAGCGACCACACCAGCGGCCTGATCGCCGCGCAAGCCATCGGCTTCGCCCTCTATCGCCGCGAGAGGACCGGCAAGGGCGAGGCGATCGACGTGCCGATGCTGGAGAACATGGCCTCGTTCGTTTCCAGCGAGCACATGGGCGCCATGACCTTCGATCCGCCGGTCGGCCCCAGCGGCGACAACCGCCTGCTCAGCCCCGACTACCGGCCGCTGCCGACCAAGGACGGCTACATCACGGTTGGCCCCAACACCAACCGCCAGGCCTTCGCCTTTTTCGACGCCATCGGCCGGCCCGAGCTCAAGACCGACCCGCGCTTCGACAGCCCGGGGGTGCGGACCGCCAATGCCGCGGCCTACTTCGACGTGCGCAAGGCAGGGCTGGCCCAGAAGACGACGGCCGAATGGCTGAAAATCTTCGACGAGCTCGACATCCCGGCCGCCCGCTACAACTCGATCGACGACTTGCTGACCGATCCTCACCTCGCCGACGTCGGCTTCTTCCAGCCCGAGGACCATCCGAGCGAAGGCCGCATCCGCAGATCGCGACGGGCCAACAAATTCTCCGGCGGCGAGCGCGCCACGGAGACCCATGCTCCGCGGCTGGGCGAGCACACGCGCGAGGTGCTGGCGGAAGCCGGTTACGGTCGCGACGAGATCGACACCCTGCTGGCGGATGGCGCGGCACGTTGAAGTCGCCCGACCACACTTGCTCCGCAGGACCGGACGCAAATGACGGACGGCCTGGCTTCACGAACCACCCGCACAGGAAGGTCGAGGCCTGCAACATCAGAAGTCGGCGCTGAGCGACAACAGGAACGTGCGCGGCGGACTTTGCGAGAGGGTGCCGGACGCCGTCCAATAATTGTTGTTGCCGACGTTGACCACGTCGGCGCGCAGCGTCACCGGCTTGCCGTCGGCCCGCACGATCGAGTAGCGCGCGCCGAGATCGACGCGCGTCCAGGCCGGCACCGGCTGCTGGTTGGCAGCGTCGAGGTAGGCAAGGCTGGTGTAGATGACGCGTGCCGACACCGCGAACCTCTTGATGAACCATGTGTCCCAATCGAAACCGAGGTTCATCTGCACGGCGGGGACGCCCGGCGCGATCTTGCCGTTGTTCACACCGCCCGCCGTGCTCGCGAGAACCCCCTCGAGGAAGGTGATGCCTCCGAGTGGCTTGAAGCCCTGGAACGGCTCGCCGAACATGCTCAATTCCAGCCCGCGATTGCGCTGCTCGCCGTCGACGCTCAGCGTGTTGGTCGTCGCGTTGACGATGGCGCTGGGCTGGGTGATCTGGAATGCACTCAAGGTTGCGCCGAACGTTCCCAGATCGAGCTTCACGCCGAGCTCGTACTGGTTCGACACGAAGGGCGGAAAGACCTGACCGGCGTTGGTCGTGCCGGCTGCCGCCACCGGACCTTGCTGCAGCGCCTCGATATAGTTGCCGTAGAACGACAACGCCTTCCAAGGTCGGACGACAAACCCGACGGCCGGCGTCAGCGCGCTCTGGTCGTAGCCCGGCGTTGCCGCAGTCGTGAGGCCGGTGACGGCGCTGTAGTTGGAGACCTGGACGCGCTGCAACCGGCCGCCGATGATGAGCTGCAGCTTGTCGTCGAGCGCGGAGAGGCTGTCGGCCAACGCGACGCCTGTCATCAACGTCTGCGACGTCCTGACCGGCTGTGTCGGGATTCCCGCGAGGCTGGGCGCCGGCGCGGTCACAGGCGCGTAGATGTTGGAGCGCACCGCCGGCAGAGTGACGTTGAGGCTGCCACTTTCGGTCAGCAAATAGCTGCCGCTCAGGGCCATCTCGTGGCGCACCGGTCCGGTAGTGAACTTGGCCTTGCCGCCGACCTCCGCCGACAGCGATTCGCTGTAGTTGACCGATCGGCGCGGCGTCATGAGCGTGTCGCCCTGCGCATCGAGTATCTGTGGCGCGCCGATGATGAACCGGCCATTGGAGCGGCGACCGCCGACCTTGGCATAGGCGGTGATGTCGGGCGTGAAATCGTGCTCGAAGCGCAACATGCCATAGAGGTCGTTGAAGTAGTAATGGCTCCAGGGCTGGTTGTCGTTGAGACGCGAATTGGGTGCCGCAGGCAGCTGCAGTCCGGCGGCGATCGTCGTGTTGGGCCGGGAACCGTCGACGAAGCGCTGCAGGTAGCCCAGGTCGGCATCGACGCGGGTTGAGTCGCTGCGAAAGTCGAAGCCGGCGGTCAGCGACAGGAGCTTGTCGGAGTTCCACTGCACCGGCGTGTTGCCGCCGGTATAGGCCGCGTTCAATCGCAGACCGAGGCTATCGTCCGGGCCGAACCGACGGCCGATATCGGCCTGTCCGCCGAGCTGGGTGTCCGAAAGGTAGAGCGCCGTGAGGCGCGTCAGCGGTTCGGCGGTGGCGCGCTTGGGCACGAGATTGATCGTGCCGCCGACGGCGCCCAGCGGCGACATGCCGTTGAGCAGCGCGGTCGGACCGTGGAAGATCTCCACGCGCTCGATGCCCGCCAGATCGATCGCATAGGGCGACGACACGCCATAGAGTCCGTTGAAGGAGAAATCCTGCGTGTAGACAGGGAAGCCTCGAATGAACAGGCGGTCGTCGTAGGTGGCTTGTCCATACTGGGAGCGGATCGACGGATCGTTGGCGACGATATCGACCACCGTGCGCGCCTGCTGATCCTCGATCATTTTTTCGGTGTAGACGATCGTGCTGAACGGCGTGTCCATGTAGTCCCGATTGCCGAGGATGCCGACGCGGCCGCCGGTGGCGACCATTCCGCCGGCATAAGGCGGCATCAGGTTGCCGATGTCCGCCTGGGCAGGCATCTGGTTCCCCTGCACTCGCACTGGATCAAGCTGCACGGGTCCCGGCCGCGGCGCGGCGGCGCCAGGGCGTTCCAGCGTCACGGTCGTCGCGTTGACAAAGCGGAACACCAGCCCCGTGCCGGCGAGAAGCGTCGCCAAGGCTTGGCTGGGCGGCAGCGTGCCCGAGACCCCTGACGTGGATACATCACGCACGAGGGTGGCATCGACGCTCACTTGCAGGCCCGACTGGCGTCCGAATGCCGTCATGCCGTCTGCCAATGGTTGGGCCGGAATGTCGAACGTGCGCGCCTGTCCTGCGAGGGGCGCCTGAGCCGACACCTGCGCGCGCACCGCGACCGGCTGCGCCATCGAGCACGCCATCAGCAGGACACCTGCCGCCAGCACCGGTTGCCTGCGCATACGTTTGAATGATGTCGTCATAGCTCCAGGACCCAAGCCAACCAGGTTTGGAGCAAGCCCGCGCCGAATTGCGAATGCGACTTAGACGTACTCCTACTATGTCAACGCACGGCTCCCGGAATTTTTCAGGGGCCGATTTTGCGTGGGCTTCAGTTCCGCGAAAAGACGGTGAGCCACGGGGTGATCTCGCGCACGGTCGCGCCGTGTGCGCTCGCTACGGCACGCAGCGCGGCCCGCGGGTCGGCGAGATTGTAGACACCCGTCACGCGCTCGCGCGCAAGCGTGTCGTCGGCGATTAGGATCGTGCCGCGATGGTAGCGTCCAAGCTCGTCGACGATATCGGCCACCGAGCGGTCACGGGCGACGATCTGGCCCTGCAGCCACGCAGCCGCCTCGTCGGGAGCGCCCCTGCTCCGCTCCACCTGGCCGACCGAGCCAATCCGCAAACGGTCTCCCGCTGCGAGCTGTTCGGAGACCGGCGGCCCCGGCCCGTCGACCGCGACGCGGACGAGGCCAGAGCGCACCGCGACATCAGTGCCTTCACTGGAAAGACGGACCTCGAAGCTGGTGCCCAGGACCGTCGTGCGCACGTCGCCGCTCTCCACGATGAACGGCCTCGCGGCGTCCCGCACGACCTCGAAGAAGGCCTCGCCCTTGAGCAGGCGAACCCGGCGCTCCGCCGGCACGAAGGTCATGTCGATCGCGCTCGCCGGGCCGAGTTGCACCACGCTGCCATCCTCAAGCCGCAACAAGCGGAGCTCGGCCGTCGACGTCGTGTGTGCCGCCTGGAACCACAGCAGGATGCCGGGCGTGAAGACCAGCAGCACGCAGGCCGCGATGGCGAACGCTGCGGCCGCGACCGCGAGGCGCCGCGGCCGCCAGCGCCTGCGTGCGCTCCCAAGGTCGACCGGTGTGGGCTGGGCATGTGCGCCAAGCGCAGGCCGCGCCCGGCCGATCAGCTCATCGACATGGCGCGTCTCGCTCCAGGCCGTCTGGTTCGCCGGGCTGGCGACGAGCCAGGCGTCGAACCGCGCCCGCAGTGCCCCGTCGTCAGGTTCCTCGCGCAGGGCAATGAGCCAGCCTGTCGCCTCTTTCGCCGCGGCGCGCCGGTCCTCGCTGTCGCTCGTCATCGCCATAACGCTTTCACCGGCCGCAACGGCTCCCCTCTTTAGTAAACGCACCGGCGCGACGGTTTTTCAGGGGGGCGGCCGGGAGCGCGTCCGCAGACGTTCGCGGCAGTGCTCCACCGCCTCGGCGACCAGCGAATGCGCCAGCGTCACCGAAATGCCGAGACGGCCGGCGATCTCACGGAGCTTGCGGCCGCCGAAGCGATGCATTTCCAGGGCGAGGCGCGTCCGTTCTGGCAGTTCAGCAAGCGCCTCCATGACGACCCGCAGCTCGGCACGATCGACGGCCTCGACCTCTGGAGACGGCCGTGCCTCCGCCGTCCGGCTCAAATCCACATCGTTTTCGGACGAAAGGTAGCGCTCCTCGTGGGCCTGCCGGCGGCGTCCGTCGAGGGCCAGGTTGCGCACGATGCGGTAGAGGTAGCCCAGCGGCTCGTCGAGCAGGCGCCGAGCGGAGGCATCGGAGAACCGGAGAAAAGCCTCCTGCACGACGTCCTCGGCGCGTGCCCGGTCGCCGATGATGCCGCTGGCGTAGTTCACGAGTTCGCCCCGATGCGCCATGTAGAGCGTCAGCGTCGAATCGGCCGGCGACACGCCTGAGGTCAGTCCCTTCTATTGCGAATGGTTCGCAACTGACTTCTTATAGGTCGCAGTGACTTTCGCGGCAAGCCTTCGCCGTCGCGCGCCGGCCGAATCTGCAGCTCGAACCGGCTCGCGGGATCAGAACGGCTTGTCGCCCTCGATCAGAACGCGTTGCATGACGCGCGGCTCGCCCACCGGATAGTCGATCATGACGCGGTGCATGGTGGCGCGGTTGTCCCAGATCACGATATCGCCCGCCGTCCAGACATGGCCGAAATGGTGCCGCGGCTTGCGCGCCTCGTCGGCCAGCTCGTCGAGCAGCGCATCGCTCTCGACACGCTCCAGGCCGACGATACGGTCGAGCCGGTTGGGATTGAGATAGAGCGCCTTGCGGCCGGTCTCGGGATGTGTGCGCACCAGGGGATGCTCGACGTCCGGCGTTTCGGCGATCTCCTGCGGCGTGCGTGCCGAGGGCCGGTTGCAGGCACGCGGCGTATCGTAGCCGTGGATGGCATGCATGCCGTCGAGGCGCTGCCTGAGCTCCGCGGGCACCGCCTCGTAGACGGAGCGCATGTTGCAGAACCACATCGAGCCGCCGCGGCTCGGGATCTCTATGCCGTGCAGCAACGTCGCCTTGGCGGGTATGGCGAAGTACGAATCGTCGGTGTGCCAGTCCTCGGCGCGGATCGCCGTCTTGTCGGTCGTGCCGTCGGCCATCAGCGTCGACACCATGATCGACACTTCCGGCACCTCACCGCTGCGCTTGTAGCGCAGCAACTGTGTGCGGGGCATGCCGAAGGCGCGGGCAAAGGCGAGCGTCTCGCAGGGCGCCATACGTTCGCCGGGAACCACGACCAGCAGGTGCTCGGCCAGGGCTCGGTTCAGGAGCGCTGCCGTCTCGGGCTCGTTGGCGCGGCTACGATCGAGTCCCTCGATCCGTGCGCCGAGCGGCCCCTGGCAAGGAACAACTTCAGGCATGCTGCAAAGCCTAGCGTGACGAGGCGCGAAAGATCATTTCGCGCATCCAGACCCGCGCGCGCTGGATCAGCGCCTTGGCCCGCTGCCAGGCCGGCAGGGCGCGCACGAAGGCGTACAGCCGGTCACGCCACTCGAACAGCCAGGTCTCGGCGCGCAGGTACCACGGCATCTTCACCATCGTCGGCCGCAGGACCTGGTAGAGGCGCGCCACCAGGGCTGTAGCCAGCATCTTGCCAACGACAACACTGAGCGCCGAAAGCCCATAGCGATGATGAAAGGCAAACCAGACAGCGGAAAGTTTGATCGGAACGACCAGCAGCGAGGGGGCGACGAAGGCCAGCAGGGCACCCCACGGCGGCAGGCCGCGCAGCCACGTCTCCAGACGCGCCACGGGCGGCCACTTGGCCAACGCCGCCATGGCCAACCCGAGATAATGCAGCAGCGTCTCTTCAAAGAAGACGATCGCTGCCGCAATCGGCACGAACAGCAGTTCGAGGGCGTATTTGAGATGGCGTTTCACGATAGTGACAACTAAAGCTGCAATCCTGGCATTTGGGTGACCACTACCATGTTCTACCGTCGCACTCTTGCCCAGCTCATGGCCGCGGCCGCGCTGGTGCCGGCCGGACTCTCGGCCAAGGCCCGCCGTCCGCTGACCCGCGTCGCCTTCGGCTCGTGCGCCGAACAGGCCGATTCGCAACCCATATGGGATGCCATTCTCGCCTATAAGCCTGAGCTTTTCATCTTTGCCGGCGACAACGTCTATGGCGATTTCAATACCGCCGGCGCAGGCCCCCTGCGCAAGGCTTACGCCATGGCTAACGCCGTTGCGGGGTACAACAAGCTGCGCGACAGCGTGAGCCATCTCGCGGTCTGGGACGACCACGACTACGGGCGGAACGACGGCGGCGGCGACTTCCCCTACAAGGCCGTAGCGAAGGACCTGTTCCTGGATTTCTGGAAGGTGCCGGCGAGCGACGTGCGGCGCACGCGCGAGGGCATCTACGATTCGCGCATCATCGGCCCGCCCGGCATGCGCGTGCAGGTGATCCTGCTCGACGTCCGCTGGTTCCGCTCGCCGCTCAAGCTCACCGACCAGCGCGCCCCTGGCAAGGAGCGCTACCTGCCCGATCCCGACCCGGCCAAGACGATGCTGGGCGAGACGCAATGGGCCTGGCTCGCCGGCGAACTGCGCAAGCCCGCTGAAGTGCGATTGCTGGTGTCTAGCATCCAGGTGCTCGCGGAGGGCCACGGCTGGGAGCGCTGGGGCAACTTCCCGCTCGAGCGCCAGAAGCTCTTCGATACCATTCGTGAATCGCGCGCCAGGGGCGTCGTGCTGCTGTCGGGCGATCGCCATATCGGCGCGCTCTATCGCGAGGCGCCGCCGGACATGCCGCCGCTCTACGAGGTGACGTCGAGCGGCATCAACAAGGCCTTTTCCGCCGCCAAGGAGCCCGGTCCCAATCGACTCGGCGCGCTCTACGCGGCGCCGAACTTCGGCGTCATAGACGTCGACTGGTGGGCGCGTCACGTCACGCTGGCCCTGCGCGACGAGGCCGGCACGCCGCAGCGCTCCGTCGTCATCACCTTCGATGAACTGCAGCTTGCCAAGTAA
The DNA here is from genome assembly GCA_009377525.1 of Rhodospirillales bacterium. Lineage (GTDB taxonomy): Bacteria > Pseudomonadota > Alphaproteobacteria > Reyranellales > Reyranellaceae > Reyranella. The sequence continues at coordinate 39,820 of WHTW01000021.1, read as the reverse complement.
TTGCGCAGATTGCACCGAGGGATGGTGTCCCTCGCAGGCTTTGAGATATCCGGGCTAGCTGTCTTGCCAGACCGCGGATCTCCAGGTCCGGTTATAGTCTTCGTCTTCCGGACCGCGCGCATCCCTGCGCGCTCATGATCATGAGCGAGGCTCGGCGTCCAGAAGAGCATAAGCGGGTCTGGAGGCCCGCGGTCCGCAAACGAAACAGGGCCGCCTGCTGGGCGGCCCTGTCTTCGGCAATCGTCGTTTCTACTCCGGCTTGACGCCGGCGGCGCGCACGGCGGCTACCCACTTGTCGATCGAGGCCTTGAGCTGGGCGGTCAGCGCTTCGTCGGACAACGTCGTGACCGGCGCCTGATTGCTTGGCGATGACGTTTTTGGGCGTGCCCTGGGCGCGAAGAAGCCGTTCCAGATCGTGACCTCGTGGCCCTTCAGACCTGCCTCATCGATGGTCGGCACGTCGGGGAGCTGCGACAGGCGCTTGGTCGTCGACACGCCCAGTGCCTTGCTGTTTCCGCTCTTGATCTGCGGCAGCACGTTCACCACCTGGCTGACCATGTAGTCGAACTGGCCGGAGACGAGATCGTTCAGCGCCGACCGGTTCCCTTGTACGGAATCTCCAGCACGTCGACCTTCATCATGCTGTTCAGCATCCGGCCGCCGAGACGCGAGGCAGCGCCAATGCCGGCCATGCCGTACTGCACCTTCTTCTCGTTGGCCTTCACGTAGGCCTGGAACTCCTGGAAGGTCTTGGCCGGCAGGTCCTTCTCGGTGACCAGCACCAGCCGTCGGGTGCCGCGCGCGCGACCTTGGCCACGCCGATCGTGCCGCCGGCGCCGCCAATGGGCATGGCCGCAGGCCCGCTCGCCGCCGTCGCGGCAAGCAGAGTGCGCCTTTTCGTCGAAAATGCCCTGAAGCGATCAACCTGGCGGCGAGCTACACCGTCTTCACCAGCTCCGCAATGGCCGCGCCCACGGTCTTGGTGTCGCCATTTCCGCCTAGGTCCCGCGTCCGGGGCCCGCCTTCCACCAGGGATGCCGCAATTGCCCGCTCGATGGCCTCGGCGGCCTCGGGGTAGCCGAGATGTCGCGCCATCATGGCGCCCGACCAGATCTGGCCGATCGGGTTGGCGATCCCCTTGCCGGCGATGTCGGGAGCCGAGCCGTGCACGGGCTCGAACATCGAGGGGAACTTGCGCTCGGGGTTGATGTTGCCCGAGGGCGCCACGCCGATCGAACCGGTCAGCGCGGGGCCGAGGTCCGACAGGATGTCGCCGAACAGGTTGGAGCCGACCACGACGTCGAACCAGTCGGGATTGCGAACGAAATGCGCGGTCAGTATATCGATGTGGTACTGGTCGGCCTTGATGTGTGGATAGTTCTTCTTCATCTCGGCGAAGCGCTCATCCCAGAACGGCATCGTATGGATGATGCCGTTGGACTTGGTCGCCGACGTCACGTGCTTCTTCTTGGTCTTGCTGGCGAACTCGAAGGCGAACTTCAGCACGCGGTCGACGCCCTTGCGCGTGAACACCGCCTCCTGCACCGCCATCTCGTTCTCGGTGCCCTGGAACATGCGGCCGCCGAGCTGGCTGTATTCGCCCTCCGTGTTCTCGCGCACGACCCAGAAGTCGATCTCGCCCGGCTTGCGATTGGCGAGCGGTGACGGCACGCCCTCGAACAGGCGCACGGGCCGCAGGTTCACGTACTCGTCGAAGTCGCGGCGGATCGGGATCAGCAGGCCCCACAGCGAGACATGGTCGGGCACGCCCGGCCAGCCGACCGCGCCGAGAAAGATACTCTCGAAGGCCTTGAGCTGCTCCATGCCGTCGTCCGGCATCATCTTGCCGGTCTGCAACAGCCGATCGCACGACCAGTCGAAGTCGGTGAATTCCAGTTGGAAGTTGAAGCGCCGCGCCGCGGCTTCGAGCACGCGCACGCCTTCGGGCAGAACCTCCTTGCCGATTCCGTCCCCCGGAATGAGCGCGATCTTGTGCTTGGCCATGCTTTCCTCCTGCGGCGCCGAACGACGTATACTGGACGGGTGTTTTGGAGCAAGCCATGACCTACGACCTCAAGATCACGGGCGGCACGATCGTCGACGGCTCGGGCAAGCCCGGCTTCGCCGGTAACCTCGGCATCAAGGACAGCAAGGTGGTGGCTCTGGGCAAGGCCGAGGGCGCTGCCGACACGACCATCGACGCCAAGGGCAAGGTGGTCTCGCCGGGCTTCGTCGACGTGCACACCCACTACGATGCCCAGATCCTGTGGGATCGCATGCTCAGTATCTCGCCTTGGCATGGCGTGACCACCACGGTGATCGGCAATTGCGGCTTCGGCGTCGCGCCCACCAAGGCGATCCATCGCAAGCTCATCATGCAGACGCTCGAGAAAGTCGAGGGCATGAGTCTCGAAGCGCTCGAGGCGGGCCTTGGCGTCGACTGGCCGTTCGAGACCTTCCCGGAATACCTCGACGCCCTTGAGAAGCGCGGCTCGGCGATCAATGTCGCGGCCCTATTCGGCCACACGCCGCTGCGTCTTTACGTCATGGGCGAGGAATCGACCGAACGAGCCGCCACGGTCGACGAAATCGCGGCAATGAAGAAGCTGGTGCGCGAGGCCATGGATGCCGGCGCCATCGGCTTCGGCACCTCTGTGTCGGTGAGCCACAACGGCTATGCCGGCAAGCCCGTGCCCAGCCGGCAGGCCACCGTCGAGGAGATGGACGCCCTGGTCTCGGTCATGGGCGAGTTGAAGCGCGGCCTGATGCAGATCACCATCGGCCGCGACTTCTCGACCCGGCACATGGCCGAGGTCAGCCGAAAATACGGCGTGCCCGTCACCTGGACTGCCCTGCTCTCCTACCTCTACGGGCCCGGCGGCCATCGCAAACAACTCGACATCGCCGCCGAGCAGCGCAAGTCCGGCGCTCTGGTGATCCCGCAGGTGAGCTGCCGGCCGCTCAACTTCGAGTTCACCTTCGCCGAGCCGTTCATCTTCGACGTCATGAAGTTCATGAACGAGCTTGCGGTCGAGGACGCCAAGGCGCCGGGCACGCGCCGCCGCGCCTATGCCGATCCGGCGTGGCGCGAGAAGCTGCGCAGCGAGGTGACGCCCCTGTTCCGCAACTGGTGGGAGCGCGTGATCATCGCCTGGGCGCCGTCGGCGCGTGAGCTCGAGGAGCAGCCGCTCGCCCAAGCGGCCGCCAGGCTCGGCAAGGATCCGGTCGACCTCGCCCTCGATCTCGCACTCGCCAACGACCTGCAGGCGCGCTTCCGCATGGCCGTGATGAACTTCGACGAGAAGGAAGTGGCCGAGCTCATCACCGACCCCAACACGATCATCGCCTTGTCCGACGCCGGCGCCCATGCCAGCCAGCTCTGCGATGCCTGCTATTCGACCTACCTGCTCGGCCACTGGGTGCGTGAACGCAAGACCTTCACCGTCGAGCAGGCCGTTCACAATCTGACGCAACGGCCGGCCGAGATGTTCGGCATCACCGATCGCGGCTTGCTGGCCCAAGACAGGCCGGCGGACGTCGTGGTGTTCGACCCCAAGACGGTTGGCCCCGGCCCGCTGAAGCGCGTTCACGATCTGCCCGCCGGCGCCGACCGGCTCGTGTCGGAGGCGAGCGGCATCGATGCCGTGATCGTCAACGGCAAGCTCATCCGCCGCGACGGCAAGGACGCCGTCGCCGCAAACGACAAGCTGCCGGGACGCCTGCTGCGTCACGGCAGAGCCGCGTAGTTACCTGAAACGGGAGGAGACCATGATCCACGTCGTCGCCATCATCACTGCCAAGCCCGGCAAGCGCGATGAAATCCTCAAGAACTTCAAGGCGAACGTCCCTGCGGTGCACGCCGAGAAGGGCTGCATCGAGTACGGCGCCACGATCGACACCGACGGCGGCCCGTTCGCCAAGTTCGGCCCCGATACCTTCGTCGTCATCGAGAAGTGGGAGACCATGGACGATCTCAAGGCTCACGGTGCCTCGGAGCACATGAAGGCCTACGGCGCCAAGAACAAGGATCTCGTGGCCAACCGCGCCGTGCACGTCCTGCAGAGCGCTTGATCACCAACGACGCCTACGACCGCGACGGCGTCGTCCGCCTGCGCCGCGTGTTCGCTGTAATTTGTTCCTGAGAGTCTGGCCGAAGGGCCGTTAGTTCGCAGGCTTGACGCCAGACGCCAGCACGACGGGCCTTCGAAGCACGAACGTGCTCCCGACGGCGCGACTTGTCACCGCAGCAAGGATCGCCTCGTGGATCCGTTCGCGGCGTTCCGGCGGCTGCGCTTCCAGGACCATCGCGACGCGCACCGCACCGGCGTAGATGAGATCAAGCAGAGCTTCCGGCCGCTCGGCCTTCCACGTGACCTCGACGCACTGGTCGACCGCCTGGGCAAATCCGGTGGCCTCGAGAACCCGACGGCATTCGACGGGATCGCTGAACCGCCTCGGCGGCGGTGCCTGGGGCAAACCGGGGGGCTGGCGCTGCATGCTCGGCAAGCGCCCCGCCGACGATGTTGAGCACATCGTCCTCCATGCCCCACTGCGTGAAGGCATACCGCCCGCCGGGCCGCAGCACGCGAAACGCCTCGGCGACTGCCACGTCGGGCCTGTCGAAGTGCATGACGCCGAACGCACACGCGACATCGTCGAACGCACCGTTATCGTAGGGCAATGCTTCCGCGTCGGCTTCGCGAAATCGAAGGGCAGGATAGTTTTCACGCGCCTTGGCGACCATCGTCACCGCGAAATCAATGCCTTCGACCGTGGCACCCTTCCTGGCCATTGCTGCCGCCAGATGCCCAGGCCCGCAGCACACATCGAGCACGCGCTTCCCGTGCAGGGACCCCAGCGCCGCAATCATCGGACTGATGATCTGATTGGTTATTGGAACAAAGAGCTCGTCATAGCTCGCCGCTCGCGCGGTCCGGCCGGCGAGCTCGGTGTCGCGAAAGGATCCCACGGCTTGTCCGCCTTCCAGGTAGTGGGCGTGGTCGCAGGATTGTACGGCAACACTAGGGGTTGCGCAGGATGCCCTTGAGGTGGATGTCGAGCATGCCGTTGATCAGCAGCTCGCGATCGGACCAGGGAAATTCGGGCTTCATGATCATCGCCGCCACCAGCCCATGGATACCCATCCAGCACAGCTCGGCGCAGGTGTCCGGCGGGTAGTTAAGCTTGGTGCCCGATGTCTCGAGCTCGGAGAGGAACTCCACGAGCCGCTTGAAGACCAGAGCCCCTCCCACTCCCGGCTGCGTCGGGTCGTCGGTCGGTGCGCGATGGCCCACTTTGCGGATCGATTCGGGGATGTTGGCGCCCAAGAACACCAGCCGATACTCGTCGGGGTGCGTCAGCCCGAAGTGCGCATAGGCCTCGCCAAAGCGCCGGACCCGCTGCAGTGGATCGGCGATGGTCTTCTCAATCTCGCCGATCGCCTCGATCAGATGCCCGAAGGTCTGATCGCAAAGCGCCAGCATCAGCGCTTCCTTGTCCTTGAAATACAGATACAGCGCCGGTGCTGAAATGCCGACGCGATCGGCGATCCGCCGGATCGTGGTCGAGTCGTAGCCCTGCTCCAGGAACAGGTCTTTGGCGGCGTGGAGGATCTCCTCCCGGCGGGTATGGCCCTCGCCGCGGCGCTTGCGGCCGGCCGGCAACACTGTAGCGAACCCTGTCAAAAACGATCTCCTTCCACTTGACTCTTATCTGAACGCCGATAACTTATCAATGTTCAGTTAACGCCGTTCAGGTGGTCTCCTGAACATTGTAAACCTTGGAAGGACGGTTAGCCATGCGTGTCCCGTACGCCCAGCTGCTCGGCAAGGTTCCGTTCAAGGCGGTGGCCATCGTCATTGGTGCCGGTGCCGTGGCCGCTGCCGGCTTCGCCGCCCTCTCCTGGACGACAGCCAATGCCTCGCGTCCGACCGCGGTCGCCGAGCCCGTGATCCGTCCGGCGCGGGTCATGGAAATTGCCTACCAACGCCGCACCCAGTCGCTGATCCTGGCCGGCACCGTCGTGCCGCGCATCGAGACCAATCTCGGCTTCCGGGTCGCCGGCAAGATCGTCACCCGTTCCGTCGATCTCGGCACCATCGTCAAGCCCGGCGACCTGATCGCCCAGCTCGATCCTGCCGACTATCGCCTGGCCGTCGACAACGCCCGCGCCGTGCTGGCCTCGGCGGAAGCTGATCATTCGCGGGCCAGAGCCGACCATGAGCGCTACCTCAACCTGCGCGGCACGGCGGTGTTCACGGCGCAGACAATGGAGCAGCGCCAGTCGCTCGCCGCCACAGCCCGGGCGCGTGTCGAGCAGGCCAAGAGCCAGCTCTCCTCGGCCGAGAACAACCTCGCCTACACCGAGCTGCGCTCCGATACCGACGGCGTGGTCACCGCCGTGCAGGCCGAGGTCGGTCAGGTCATGGCCCAGGGCCAGGGCGTGGTGCGCGTGGCGCGCACCGACGAGCTGGAGATCGTGGTCGGCGTACCCGAGCACCGCCTGAAGGCCGTGCGCGAGGCCCGCGCCGCGAGCTTCGAGCTGTGGGCCGATCCCGGTCAGCGCCATGCCGTTCGCCTGCGCGAGCTGTCGCCCAGCGCCGATCCCATGACCCGGACCTATCCGGCGCGCTTCAGCATCGCCGAGCCCCCGCCCTTCATCGGCCTCGGCATGACCGCGACGCTGGCCTTCGAGCGGCCCGACGCGCAGTCGGTCGCCGAGGTGCCTTTGTCGGCGATCTTCCAGCGCGGCACCCAGCCCGCCGTGTGGGTGGTCGACAAGGAGAACGGCACCGTCGCCTTGCGCGCCGTCACCATCGCGCGCTGGCTCGACGAGACCGCCGCCATCGCCTCGGGCGTCAAGAACGGTGAGCTGATCGCCACCGCCGGCGTCCACAAGCTCGAGGCGGGACAGAAAGTGAAGCCCGTCCCCGCGCAGCTGCAGGCCTCGCGCTAGCCCAACGAGCCAGGTCCGGGGGAGAGGGCCATGAGCACGCGCACCAACCTGTCGGCGCTCGCGCTGAAGTACAGCACGTTGACCGTGTTCTTCATGATCGCGCTGGTCGCGGCGGGCGTTTACGCCTTCTTCAATCTTGGCCGCGGCGAGGATCCGCCCTTCACCATCAAGCAGATGGTGGTGTCGGCCGCCTGGCCGGGCTCCACCTCGCGCGAGATGGAGCAGCAGGTCACCGAGAAGATCGAGACCAAGCTGCAGGAGCTGCCCTACATCAATTTCGTCAACAGCTATACCAAGCCCGGCGAGACGGTGATCTACGTCTCGCTGCGCGACGACACCCCGCCCGGCAAAGTGCCCGACCTCTGGTACCAGGTGCGCAAGAAGGTCGGCGACATCAGGGGCTCGCTGCCGCAGGGCGTCGCCGGGCCGTTCTTCAACGACGAATACGGCGACACTTACAGCCTGATCTGGGCCTTCGAAGCCGACGGCTTCTCGCCGGCCGAAGTCAAGGAGATCGCGAAGGCCGTCCGCCAGCGCCTGCTCCGGGTGCCCGACGTCACCAAGGCCGACCTGATCGGCCTGCAGGACGAGAAGATCTATATCGAGTTCAGCCATGCCCGGCTCGCCATGCTGGGCGTGCCGGTCGACCAGATCCTGGAAGTCGTGCGCCGCCAGAACGCCATCGTCGCCGCCGGCACGGTCGAGACCAAGGGCGAGCGCGTGTCGGTGCGCGTCGAGGGTGCGCCCGTGTCGGCCGAAGATCTGGCATCCCTGCCCTTCAGCGCCAACGGCCGCACGCTGATGTTGAGCGACGTGGCCGAGATCAAGCGCGGCTACCAGGACCCGCAACAGATCTCCATGCGCTACAAGGGCAAGCCGGTGATCGGGCTTGGCGTGGTGATGGCCCAGGGCGGCAACGTCCAGACGCTGGGCAAGGCGCTCGACAAGGTGATGGCCGAGGTCGAAAAGGACCTGCCGGTCGGCATCACCGTGCATCGCGTCGCCAACCAGCCCGAGGTGGTCGACAAGTCGTTCGAGGAGTTCATCTCCTCGCTCCTGGAAGCGCTGGCCATCGTGCTGGTCGTGTCGTTCATCAGCCTGGGCGTGCGCACCGGCGTGATCGTCGCGATGTCGGTGCCGCTGGTGCTGGCCATCACCTTCGTCGGCATGCTGCTTTTGGGCATCGACTTCCAGCGGATCTCACTCGGCGCGCTGATCATCGCGCTCGGCCTGCTGGTCGACGACGCCATCATCGCCGTCGAGATGATGATGGTGAAGCTGGAACAGGGCGCGAGCCGGCTCGAGGCCGCGACCTTCGCTTACACCTCGACCGCCTTCCCCATGCTGACGGGCACGCTGGTCACCGCCGTCGGCTTCGTGCCGGTGGGCTTCGCCCGCTCGAGCGCCGGCGAGTACACCAACTCGATCTTCTGGGTGGTCGGGCTGTCGCTGATCATCTCGTGGTTCGTGGCCGTGCTGTTCACGCCGTGGATGGGCTATCACCTGCTGCCGACGCCCAAGGTCCATCATCACGATCCCTATGGCGGGCGGCTCTACACCGCCTTCCGCAAGCTGGTCGTGTGGTGCGTGACCTGGCGCAAGACCACGATCGCCATCACCGCACTGGCCTTCGTCGCGTCCCTGGGCGCCTTCACCCTGGTGCAGAAGCAGTTCTTCCCGACGGCCAACCGGCCCGAGCTGATCGTCGACCTGAAGCTGGCGCAGGGTGCCTCGTGGGCCGCCACCGACCGCGAAGTGCGCCGCCTGGAGAAGTGGCTGGGCGAAAACCACGACGTCGCCTTCTACACGTCCTATGTCGGCGCCGGCAGCCCGCGCTTCTACCTGCCGACCGTGCCGGAATTGTCCAATGCGAACTTCGGCCAGGTCATCGTCATGACCAAGGACCTGAAGGCGCGCGAGCGCGTGGTCACCGACCTGAGCCAGTTGTTCGCCCACGGCTTCGAGGCGGTGCGCGCCCGCGTGCAGCGCCTGCAGAACGGCCCGCCCGTCAGCTACCCGGTGATGTTCCGCGTGCTGGGCGACGATCCGCAGCAGGTCCGCGCCGTCGCCGAGAAGGTCCGCCAGGTGTTCAAGGCCGATCCTGCGACGCGCGACATCAACTTCGACTGGAACGAGCTCGCCAAGACGGTGCGGCTGGAGGTCGACCAGAACAAGGCGCGCGCGCTCGGCGTCGATTCGCAGCTTTTGGGCAACACGCTGCAGACGCTGCTGTCGGGCGTGACCGTGACGCAATACCGCGAGCGCACCGAGACGATCGACGTGGTGGCCCGCGCCGTCGCCGCCGAACGCCTCAGCGTCGAGGGCCTGGAGGCGATCAACCTGCGCACCGGCAATGGCGGCGTGGTGTCGCTCGCCCAGCTCGCGACGCTGCGCTTCGAGCTCGAGGAGCCGATCCTGTGGCGTCGCAACAAGGACCTCCTGATGACGGTGCGCGCCGGCGTGATCGACGGCGCGCAAGGCCCCGACGTCGCCGCCCGTATCGACAAGGCGCTGGCGCCGGTGCGCACCGCGCTGCCTACCGGCTACCGCATCGAGGTCGGCGGCGATAGCGAGGAGAGCGCCAAGAGCCAGGGCTCGATCTTCAAGATGATGCCGGTCATGGCTTTCCTGATGATGCTGTTCCTGATGGTGCAGCTTCAGAGCTTCTCCAAGCTCGCGCTGGTCGTGCTGACGGCGCCGCTGGGGCTGATCGGCGTGTCGCTGTTCCTGCTGGTGTTCAACCAGCCCTTCGGCTTCGTCTCGCTGCTCGGCGTCATCGCGCTCGCCGGCATGATCATGCGCAACTCGGTGATCCTGGTCGACCAGATCGACCAGGACATCGCCGCCGGCCATAGCGCCTGGGACGCCGTGATCGACGCCACGGTGCGCCGCGCCCGGCCGATCCTGCTGACCGCCGGCACCGCCATCTTCGCCATGATCCCGCTCTCCAGGAGCGTGTTCTGGGGCCCGATGGCGGTGGCGCTGATGGGCGGCCTCTTGGTGGCGACCGCCCTCACCCTGCTCTTCCTGCCGGCGCTCTATGCCGCCTGGTTCCGGGTCAGGCGGCCGGCCGAGAAGTCCAAGTTGATCGAAGGCCTGCCACCGCCGCTGGCGCTTGCCGCCGAGTGAAAGACCTCAGGAAATGCGCCCCTCGACCGTATGGATGTCGACGGTGCGCGCCGCGCTTACCTCGAGGATGATCTCGATGCCGCGCGCGATGTCATCCAGCGCCATTGAGGGCGCAGCGCCGACGCGGGCGACCTGCTCGGGCACGTACGGGATGTGCAGGAAGCCGCCGCGGAAAGCTGCGGGATGGTCCTGGGCGATGTCCATCAGCGAATAGAGGATGTGGTTGCAGACGAAGGTCCCGGCCGTGTTCGACACCGCTGCCGGCAGGCCCGCCTTGCGCATCGCCGCCACACAGGCCTTGATCGGCAGCGTGGCGAAGTAGGCCGCCGGACCGGCCTTCACCACCGGCTTGTCGATCGGCTGCTTGCCGTCGTTGTCGCGGATGCGGGCGTCCTGGACATTGATGCCGACGCGCTCCAGGCAAAGCTCGCTGCGGCCGCCCGCCTGGCCGACGCACAACACGATATCGGGCCGGACCTTGTCGATCGCGGCCCGCAGCACGCCCGCTGACTTCGCGTAGGACGTCGGCAGTTCGGCCGTGTGTACGGCGATGCCGCCGATCCGCTTTTTCAGCCTGCCGACCGCCAAAGAGGACGGATTCACCCCGTCCCCGCCGAACGGATCGAAGCCCGTCACCAAAGCCTTCATGTCCAGTCCATCGCAAACGAAAAGGGCGCCCGACGGGCGCCCCTGACGTTAGTCGTTCCTTGAGCCGTCGGCTACTTGTTGGCCGCGTCGACGGCTCGGCGGGCCATGACGTTGACCAGGTGGGCGCGATACTCGGCGCTGGCGTGGATGTCGCTGTTCAGCCCGTCGGCCGGGACCTTGATGTCCTTGATGGCGTCCGAGGAGAAGTTCTTGGCGAGCGCGTCTTCCATCGCCTTGACGCGGAACACGCAGGGGCCTGCGCCGGTGACGGCGACGCGTACGCCGCCTGCCGTCTTGGCGACGAACACGCCGACCATGGCGTAGCGCGAGGCCGGGTTGGGGAACTTCATGTAGGCGGCCTTCTCGGCCTTGGGGAAGCTCACCGAAGTGACGAGCTCGCCGTCGCTCAACGCCGTCTCGAACAGCCCCTTGAAGAAGCTGTCGGCCGTGTGCTTGCCGGTGTTGGTCGTGACAGTGGCGTTGAGCCCCACCACGGCCCCCGGATAGTCGGCCGCCGGGTCGTTGTTGGCGATCGAGCCGCCGATCGTGCCGCGGTTGCGCACCTGCGGATCACCGATGTGCTCCGCGAGATAGGCCAGCGCGGGGATCGCGCTTTTCACGTCGGCCGAGCTCGCGACATCGGCGTGGCGGGTCATGCCGCCGATCACCACGTTGTTGCCCTCGACCTTGATGCCGGCCAGTTCCTTGATGCCGCCGAGATCGACGACGTCGCTCGGCCTGGCCAGGCGCTGCTTCAGCGTCGGGATCAGGGTCATGCCGCCCGACATCGGGCGGGCCTCATCCTTGCCCTTCAGCAGGTTGACCGCGTCGGCCAGCGTCTTGGGGCGATGGTAGTGAAAGTCGTACATCTCTGATCCTCCCGTTACTCGGCCGCCGCGCGCGCGCCATGGATTGCCTGCCACACGTTGAGCGGCGTGGCGGGCATCGGCACGTGGCTGACGCCGAGCGGCGCCAGCGCATCGTGGACGGCATTCATCACGGCGGCGGGTGCGGCGATCGCACCGGCCTCGCCGCATCCCTTCACGCCCAGCGGATTGTGCGGACAGGGCGTGACCTTGTAGCCGAGCTTGAACGACGGCACGTCGTCGGCGCGCGGCATGGTGTAGTCCATATACGAGCCGCTGATGAGCTGGCCTGTCTCCTTGTCGTAAACGGCGTTCTCGAGCAGCGCCTGGCCGACGCCCTGCACGATACCGCCATGCACCTGGCCCTCGACGATCATCGGATTGATGATGTTGCCGAAATCGTCGACCGCGGTGTGGTTGACGACCTCGACCACCCCGGTCTCGGGATCGATCTCGACCTCGCAGATCTGCGTGCCGGCCGGATAGACGAAGTTCGCCGGATCGTAGAAGGCGTTCTCGTCCATGCCGGGCTCGATCTCGGCCAGCGGATAGTTGTGCGGCACGTAGGCCGCGAACACCGCCTGGCCGAGCGGCACCGCCTTGTCGGTGCCGGCGACCTTGAAGGTGCCGTTCTCGAACACGACGTCGGCAACCGACGCTTCCATCAAGTGCGCGGCGATCTTCTTGCCCTTGGCGATGATCTTGTCGGCCGCCTTCATGATGGCCGAGCCGCCGACCGCCAGGGAACGGCTGCCGTAGCTGCCCATGCCGAACGGCGTCGTCGCCGTGTCGCCGTGGACGACCTCGATCTGGTCCATCGGCACGCCGAGCTTGTCCGAGATGAGCTGGGCGAAAGTCGTCTCGTGGCCCTGGCCGTGGCTGTGCGCCCCGGTCAGGATCTGGATGTTGCCCGTCGGATTGAACTTGAGCTGCGCCGATTCCCACTGGCCGACGCCGCCGCCCAACTGGCCGATCACCTGGGAAGGCGCCAGCCCACAGGCCTCGATGTAGGACGAGAAGCCGATGCCGCGCAGCTTGCCACGCGACTTGGCCTCTGCGCGACGGGCCTCGAAGCCCTTGTAGTCTGCGATCTTGATCGCTTCGTCGATGATCGGCGGGTAGTTGCCCGAATCGTACTGCAGCGCCACCGGCGTCTGGTACGGGAAGGCGGTCGACGGGATGAAGTTCTTCCGGCGCAAGTCAGCCGGATCCATCTTCAGTTCCTTGGCCGCCTTGCTGACGATGCTCTCGATCACATAGGTCGCCTCGGGCCGTCCGGCGCCGCGATAGGCGTCGACCGGCGCGGTGTTCGTCAGTGCCGCCTTCACGTTGGCGTAGATCAGCGGCGTCGTGTACTGACCGGCCAGCAGGGTGGCGTAGAGATAGGTCGGCACCGCCGTGGAAAAGGTCGACAGATACGCGCCCATGTTGGCGATGGTCTCGACCTTCAGCGCCAGGAACTTCCCGTCCTTGTCGAGCGCCAGCTCGGCATGGGTGACGTGGTCGCGGCCATGCGCATCGGTCTGGAACGATTCGCTGCGCTCGGCGGTCCACTTGATGGGGCGGCCGACGCGGCTCGCCGCCCAGGTGACCATGGTCTCTTCGTTGTAGCAGAAGATCTTGCTGCCGAAGCCGCCGCCCACGTCGGGGGCGATGACGCGCAGCTTGTGCTCGGGGATGCCCAGCACGAAGGCCGACAGGATCAGGCGCAGCACGTGCGGGTTCTGCGACGTCGACCACAGCGTGTAGTTGCCCGTGCCCTTGTCGTATTCCGCCGCCGCGGCGCGCGGCTCCATGGCGTTGGGGATCAGGCGATTGTTGACAATGTCGATCTTGGTGACGTGCGCGGCCTTGGCGAAGGCGGCGTCGACATCGGCCTTTACGCCGATCTCCCAGTCATAGATCAGGTTGCCCGGCGCTTCCGGGTGGACCTCGGGCGCGCCCTTGTCGAGCGCCTTGGCGAGATCGACGTTGGCCGGCTTCGCGTCATAGTCGACCTTGATCGCCTCGGCGGCGTCCTTGGCCTCGTCATGGCTGTTGGCCACGACCATCGCCACGGTGTCGCCGACATAGCGCACGGTGTCGGCGGCCATCACCGGATGCGGCGGCGCCTTGTGCGGCTGGCCGTGCTTGTCCTTGACCACCCAGCCGCAGATCAGGCCGCCGACCTTGGCATCGGCGATGTCCTTGCCGGTGAAGATCGCGACCACGCCCGGCATCGCCCTGGCGGCCGAGGTGTCGATGCTCTTGATCTTGGCGTGAGCGTGCGGCGAGCGCACGAAGTGCGCGTAGGTCGCGCGTGCGAGCGGCAGGTCGTCGACATAGCGGCCTGTCCCGGTCAGGAAGCGCTTGTCTTCCGTCCGAAGGACACGGGCGCCGATTCCGGTGGCGGCAGTCATGGCTACACCCCCGCAGACTTCATGGCGGGCGCGGCCGCCAGGATGGCCTTCACGATGTTGTGGTAGCCGGTGCAGCGGCAGAGGTTGCCCTCGAGCTCGCGGCGCACGGTCGCTTCGTCGAGCTGGTAGTTGTGGCGCTTCACCATGTCGATGGCGCTCATCACCATGCCCGGCGTGCAGAAGCCGCATTGCAGGGCGTGGTTCTCACGGAATGCCTCCTGCATGGGATGCAGCTTCTCGGCGCTCTCGGCCAGACCTTCGATGGTCATGACCTTGGCGCCTTCGGCCTGGACGGCGAGCATGGTGCAGGACTTCACCGACCTGCCGTCGACGTGCACGACGCAGGCGCCGCACTGGCTGGTGTCGCAGCCGACGTGAGTGCCGGTCATGCCGAGATGCTCGCGCAGGAATTGTACCAACAGCGTGCGCGCCTCGACCTTGCCCGAGGCGGGCTTGCCGTTGACGGTCATGGCGACGGGAATGGTCATGTATTCGTCTCCCTCACATTGTTGGTTTCTGCGCAGGCGCGCCAATGCACACCCACAAGGCGTTTAAGCGACTCTCGCAAGCCGCTCTGGCGCCGGTCAAGCGAATTGCGGATGACAACCGACTGCCCTCGCCGACGGCAGCCGGTGCTAACGACTCGCAAGAAAAATCAGGATCAGAACAGCTGCACCGATACCGATTACCAACCAGTGCCTATAGCCTCGCTGCGCTGCAGCGGCCGGCGGTGACGGTGGCGCGAGCGTGTCGGGCGCCGCAGTAGGCGCGGCATCGGCCGAGGGCGTCCCGCCGACCGCGGCAACCGGTGGGGCGCCGCCGACCATGGCGGCGAACTTGCCGAAGAACTCGTCGGCCAGCTTCTTGGCCGTGCCATCGATCAGGCGGGCGCCGACCTGGGCGATCTTGCCGCCGACCTGGGCGTCGACGTTGTAATTGAGCACCGTATCGCCGGCGTCCTCGCGCAGCGTGACCACGGCCCCGCCCTTGGCGAAGCCGGCTGCTCCACCCTGCCCTTCGCCGGAGATCTTGTAGCCATTGGGCGGGTCGATATCGGACAGCGTGACCTTACCGGCGAAGCTCGCGCTGACCGGGCCGATGCGCATGCGCACCTTGGCTTTCATTTCGGTGTCCGACGTCTTTTCCAGCGATTCGCAGCCCGGAATACAAGCCTGCAGCACGGCCGGGTCATTCAATGCTGCAAAAACCTTATCGCGCGGGGCCGCGATCCTGTACTCGCCCTTGATTTCCATCCGGTAACTCCTGGCTGAAGCGCCCACTCACCCCGAAGGGTGAGGCGTCGACGATGCGCCTACCACTTGCTGGTATAGGAGTCCGGCGGCGGTTCTGCCAGTGGCTCGCGCAGCGACACATAGATGGTCGCGAGATAGGGTGTGGCCATCAGGATGGCTAGGCCACCGAACCAGTCGGCCTGGGTGTTCCAGAACAGCGTGCCGATGACCCAGCGGCCGCCGTCGACGGCGACGAAGCCGCCGGAGCCGCCATCATGCAGCTTGATCGCCCCCTCGGTGACGACCATGACGACAGCCCAGAAGATCAGCAGGAACGAAAGGGCAATTTCCGGCAGGATCGGCCGGACGCGGCTGTACGACCGGTCCATGCGCACGAAGCCCCTGCTGCCGTCGTAGCCCAGCAGGCGGCCGAACGACAGCGCCTTGGCCCAGCGGTCGGCGCGCGACACCGGCTCGCGGCGCACGATGGTCAGCGTCTTCCAGGCCATCAGCACGATCGACGGAATGACGAAGCTCCAGATCGGGAAATCGCGGTAGCGGCCGTCGATGGCAATCTGGCGGTACCAGGTCTCGCCGATGCGGATCACGCCGTCGTACCAGTCGATGCTGATGACGATCAGGTAGAAGATGCAGATCATCGTCAGCACGAGGTAGAGGGCCTGAGCCATCAGGTCGGCGCGCTGCAGGATGCGGTAGCGCGGCAGCTCGCGCCAGGCGCGCCACGCCTCGCGCACCCGCGCTCCGTAGAGCGAGGGATCGGCCATCTTGCCGGTCAGGCTGTCGGCGATGCCGCGCAGCAAGGCGTAGCTGAACAGCCCCAGCAGCACGGCCCAGAAGACCATGCCAACCATCTTCTCGAAGTAGAAGGTGCGTGAGAGGTCGATCCAGGCCGTCTGCACGTAGCAGGTCGCGACGATCTGCGCGAAGACCGCGAAGATCGCGATCGCCTTGCCGCGCGCCTGTCGGCGCATCACGACGACGCCGCCCAGCACCAGGCCGCCGGCCAGCGTCGACACGGTGAACAGGATCGGCCAGTGCGGCTCGGCCGACACCGGCTTGCCGAGCTCGAACTTGTCGCGACGTTGTGCGTCCAGCAGGCCCCAGGCTGCCCCCACGGTGCCTTCCTGTCGGGCCTTCCAGTACTGGTCAAAGGCTTCGACGATGTTGTAGTCGAACTTCTCGCGGTCGGCGATGCCGCGGAAGGTCGAGAAGTAGCGCACCTGCTCGATCCGGCCAGGCCGCGCATCCGAGCGCATGCGGCCGTCGCTCGGCCAGCCGGTCTCGCCGATCACGATCGGCTTGCCCGGGAAGCGCTCCTGCACCTTCTTGTAGATGTCGACGATATGCTTCTCGATGGTCGGCTTGCCGTCGGGCTCGCGACGATCCAGCCCGATCGGTACGTCCTCCCAGTACGGCAGGATATGGATGGTGATGAAGTCGACCTCGTCGGCCAGCGACGGGTTGCGCATCCAGAATTCCCAGACATCGGCATAGGTCACGGGCTGCGACACGCGCTGCTTGACCTGGCGGATGTAGCGACGGAGCTGATTGGCCGTCAGATCCTTGCGCAGCAGCACCTCGTTGCCGACGATCACCCGCTCGACCGCGTCCTTGTACTTGTTGGCGTGGTCGATCAGCAGATTGATCTGCTCGAGGTTCTCCTTGTCGTTGTCGTTCAGCCAGGCGCCGTGCCAGACCTTCAGCCCGTACTTGCCGGCGCGCTGCGGAACGGTCTCGAGGTTTTCGCCCGCAGAATAGGTTCGGACCGCGCGGACCTTGCCCTGCACGCGGCGCAGATCGTCTTCGATCTGATCGGGTGTCGGGAAGGTGCGCGTGAGCGGACTCTGGCCCGGCCGGTAGGGTGCGAACGACACGCTCTGCAATGGTGCGTTGGTCCAGCCGGCGATTTCGACCGGCCTGTTTGGCCACCACCACCACAAGAGATTAAGCGCGGCGATAGCCACAAAGGCGATCAGCGCCACCAGGACACGCATGGGAGGCTTTTAGCAGGATCAGTTGCGCGACGTGTGGCTTTTCGCAGGCGGTTTGTCCCCAGAAAGTTCTCGTCCGGCGAGACTAAAGCGCGCCGTGCTGAATACCGGCGATGGCCTGGCGGACGATCTGATGGCCGCGGAAAAGCACGGCCTCCTTCCAGTCATCGGTCTCGGGGTAGAACTGCCGGCGCATCGCCGCCCGCACGGGTCCTGCCTCCCTGCCCAGCGGATCGCCGTACTTGTGCAGCCAGTGGTCGGCCCGGAAGGCCTTCTGGCCGCTTTCGCGATCGAAGGTGCCGTATTCCAGGGTGCACATGGTGAGCCGGGTCTCGGGCTCGGTCAGCACGCGGTTCAAACCGTAGTGGCCAAGTCCGTCGCGTGCCTGCGACGCCGTCTGGCCGCGCTTGGACTCCGTGACCGATTCCCCCCAGAAGGCGCGCACGCGACGCGAGGCCGGCGTGTTGATGTCGTAATGGGTGATCGGCTCGCCGTAGCCATACGGACCCAGGCCGGTATGGAAATCGATGACAGCGACGTCCTGGCGCCCCTTGAGGAAGCGGTCGGTGACGGCATGCAGCGTACGGTTCGACCAGGACGGGCCGCCGCCGCCGAAGAACATGCCGTCGGGATGACTGTACTGGCCGCCGGACACCGCGCGGAAGTAGGCGACGTCGCCCACCTTCTTGCGATAGGCGGCAAGCTTGGCATCGGCGGCGTCGATGGTCGCCTGGCTGAGATCGGCCGGCACCAGGAAGTCGGCGATCTCGAGATAGCCCTCGTTTACCGGATAGGGCTTGCTGTGATCGACGTAGTTGCGGTTGAGGTCATTGCCCTCTTCCGTCACCCGCCGCGTCCAGGCAAAGCCGTAGGGGTTTATGGCGTGCACGAACACCGCCGCTGTGTCCTTGGGCGGCAGGCCGGCGGCGCCGACGCTCGCCAGCCAGTCGACCTGGAAGCCCGACCCGCAATAGCCCTCCACGCCGTGGGTGCTGGAGATCGTCACCACGACACGCGACGCATCGTCGGGACCGAGCCGCGCGACGTCGGTCGAGAGCGATTCGCCCTTCGGACCCTTCGTCGGATTGTCATAGCGCCAGGTCGTGGCGCCGGCGACGCGCGCCGCCGCCAGGAACTTGTCGCGCGCCTCGCTGTAGGAAGCCGCAAAGGAATGGATGTTGGCCATGGTGGATACTCAGGTACGCAGGGTGAGCCCGCCATCGACCACCAGCTCGTGCCCGGTGATGAAGTCGGCCTCGTCGGACGCCAACAGGAGCGCGCCGCGGGCAATATCGATCGGCTGGCCAAGCCGGCGCAAGGCCGCCTTCTTCTCCCAGACCGCGCGGATCTCGGGATTGTCGAAGTTGGTGCGCGTCATGCCGGTATAGATGGCGCCGGGACAGACATAGTTGGCGGTGATGTTGAACTTGCCGAGCTCGAGCGCCAGCGTGCGCGTCAATCCGCCGACGCCCGCTTTGGAAGCGCAGTAGGCGGCCAACCCGTAGTCCGTATCGAAGGCCATGACCGAGGCGGTGTTGACGATGCGCGCGCGGCCCTTCTCCTTGGCGCGGGCCTTCAGGACCGGAATGGCCTCACGGCACAGGCGGAACATGGCGCGCACGTTCACGCCATTGACATGGTCCCAATGCTCGTCAGTCATCTCCTCGACGAAAGCGCGGCCGCTGACGCCGGCATTGTTGAACAGGACGTCGATGGCGCCGAACTTGCCGAGCGCCGCAGCCACGATCTTCTTGGGCGCATCGTCGCCGGTGACGTCACAGCCGAAGGCGGCGATGGCGTTGTTGCCGGCATGCGCCTGGTCGATCGCCGATTCCGGCCGGTCGACCGCCAACACCTGCGCACCCTCGTCGGCGAAAAGCCTGGCCGACGCCGCGCCAATGCCGGAGGCAGCTCCGGTGACGATGGCGATCTTTCCGGTGAGTCTGGTCAATGATGTCTCCTACTACTCCGTCATCTCGAGCGGAGCCGCCCGCGCCGGCAACGGCAGCAGCGACGCGCCGAGGAAAGCGGTGAGTCGGCGCCGGCCGATCATCGCCGGCCTCACGCCACCGTCAGGACGACCTTGCCCGTCGCCTTGCGCGAGAGCAGCGCATTCATCGCGTCGGCGCCCTTTTCCAGCGGGAAGCGCATGGAGATGTGCGGCTTGAGCTTGCCCTCGCTATACCACTTCAGGAGCTCGTCGAAGTTCTTGCGCGCCTCGGCGGGCTCGCGCGCGCGCCAGGCGCCGTAGAACACGCCGCGCACGTCGCAGCTCTTGAGCAGTGCGAGGTTGGCCGGCAGCGAGGGGATGCGGCCGGCCGCGAAGCCGACCACCAGCAGGCGGCCGTACCAGGCGATGCAGCGGATCGCCTCGTCGAAGGCGTCGCCGCCGACCGCGTCGTAGATGATGTCGGCACCATTGCCGCCGGTCAGCTCCTTGACCTTGTCGCGCATCTTCTCCTTGACGTAGTTCACGAACATCGTGGCGCCGTACTTCCTGCAGATCTCCATCTTCTCGTCCGAGCCGACGGCCGCGATCACCTTCAGCCCCATCAGCGCGCCGAGCTCCACCGCGGTCAGGCCGACGCCGCCCGAGGCGCCCGTCACCAGCAGCGTCTCGCCGGGCTTGTAGTCGCTCCTCTGCTTCAGCGCATAGTAGGACGTGCCGTAGGTCATGGTGAAGGCCGAGCCGTCCTCGTAGCTCATGTTCGGCGGCATCGGCAGGAGCGCGCCCTGGTCGACGACGGCCTCCGTGGCATAGCCGCCATGGCCGATCATGCCGATGACGCGGTCGCCTTTCTTGTAGCCGCTGACGCCGTCGCCGACCTCGGTGATGTCGCCCGCGATCTCATGGCCCGGCGCGAACGGACGCGGCGGCTTGAACTGGTACTTGTCGGCGATGATCAGCGTGTCGGGAAAGTTCACACCGGCGGCCTTGACGGCGACGCGGACCTGGCCCTTGCCCAGCGGCTGGGAGGGCAGTTCCATGAGCTTCAGGCTCTCGGGCCCGCCCGGCGTTTCGCTCATCATTGCGCGCATCGGTTCCGCTCCGTCATCGATGTTTCGTCCTGTGGCGGCATTGATACGATGGGGGCCGGGCAGCGTCCATCCATGCTAGAAGGGCCTGTTCGCGGGGAGGAAGATGGCGGGGCTCTATTTCGAAGAATTCACGGTGGGCCGGGTGTTCGACCATGCCTGGACGCGCACGGTCACTGAAATGGACAACGTGCTGTACAGCTCGCTGACCATGAACGTGCAGCCCCTGCACCTCGACGAGGAGTTCGCCTCCAAGACCGAGTTCGGCCAGCGCATCGTCAACAGCCTGTTCACGCTCGGCCTGATGATCGGCATCACCGTGAACGACACGACGCTCGGCACCACCGTCGCCAACCTCGGCATGACCGACGTGCGCTTCCCCAAGCCGGTGTTCCACGGTGACACGCTGCGCGTGAAGACAACCGTTTTGAGCCTGCGCGAGAGCAAGTCGCGGCCGGATGCCGGCATCGTCGAGTTCAGCCACGTCGCCATCAACCAGCGCGGCGAGACCGTCGCGCAATGCACGCGCCAGGCGCTGATGCGCAAGAAGCCAAAGGACTCTTAAGACAGATGCGTTCGTTCCTGTTCGTTCCCGGCGATTCCGAGCGCAAGCTCGCCAAGGGCCCTTCGTCCGGTCCCGACGGATTGATCCTCGATCTCGAGGATTCGGTCGCCACCGACCGCAAGAAGATCGCGCGCGACATGGTACTGGCCTACCTGAAGTCGGCCAATCGCGCGGGCCCCAAGCTCTATGTGCGCGTCAATGCGCTCGACACTGGGCTGACCCTGGGTGACCTCGCTGTCGTCATGCAGGGCCTGCCCGACGGCATCGTGTTCCCCAAGTGCGTCGGCCAGGCCAACGTCGACCTGCTGGCCCACTATCTCGACGCCCTGGAGGCGCGGGAAGGCATCGAAGCCGGCGCCACCAGGATCCTGACCATCGCCGAAAGCGCGGCCGCCGTCCTGGCGTTGACGGCAGCGCCCGCCAAGCATGCACGATTGATCGGCCATTCGTGGGGCGGCGAGGATCTGATGGCCGACCTTGGCGCGCTGGCCAAAGGCCCCTCGCCCGGCGAATACGACGACACCTTCAGGCTCGCGCGCACCGTCAACCTGATGGCCTCGGTGGCGGCCGGCGTCACCGCCTACGACACCGTCTACCCCGACATCAAGAACGTCGCCGGCCTGCGCGCCGAGGCGACCGATGCGCGGCGCATGGGCTATGGCGGCAAGATCGCCATCCATCCCGACCAAGTCGCGATCATCCACGAGGTCTTCACGCCGACGGCGCAGGAGGTCGATTGGGCGAAGCGTGTCGTCGAGACGTTCGAGAGCAACCCCGGCTCCGGTGTGCTGACGCTCGACGGCAAGATGCTGGACAAGCCGCACCTTACCTTGGCGCGTCGGCTTCTCGGCCGGACGGGTGGATGAAGGACAATTTCGGTCTTCTGCAGACGCTCGAGCTGCTCTTCGCGGGCGATCGACAGTCGTTACTCACTCTCGACGAATTCCTCGGCGGGCTGCACGGACGCTCCTACGCCTTCGCGATCGCGGCCCTCAACGTACCGAACTGCATCCCCACGGGAATCCCCTGGCTCTCCACCATAACCGGCTTGCCGATGGCGTTCCTGCTGGTGCAGTTCTTCGTCGGCCGCGAGGTGCCGAAGCTGCCGGCGTTGGTCGGCCGCCGCGGCCTGCGGCGCGGCAAGCTTCAGGTCTTCCTCGACCGCTCACGCCGTTTCATCCGGTGGCTCGAGGACACCGTCCACGTCCGGCACGAGTGGTGGATCAGCGGCATGCCGCGGCGCGCACTGCTTGCCGCATGGGCGATCAACATCGTGATCCTGGCGTTGCCCATTCCGTTCGACAATCTGTTCCCGGCATGGGCGATCATGTTCTTCTGCCTCGCCTTGATCGAAGATGACGGCGTGATGGCCATGGCCGGCTGGCTGTTCAGCGTCATCACGGCTGTCTGGACAATTTTCCTGCTGATGATGGGTCACGCCGCCGTCATGACGGTCGTCGCCACAATTAAGCGCTCCCTGACCGACTAGCATCTTCGTCACAGGGGTTTTGACGGGCTGAATGGCAAACGGGATCGCGTTCGCTGCGCCTCTCCGGAAATCGCCGCAAGTCATTGATGCCTCTGCTCCTTCGGGCACTGGCGGCGGCCGGGCGCTGTCGCCTGAACAGCGACAGCAACGACAATGCCCCTTCCTCGGCCACGAACCGATGACGGAGGCGAGCTCATTCAGAGGTCGTAGGGGTGCCTCGGAAGTCGACCCGCTATCGATGGGGCTCGGCGGCGAATTCGGATAGTTACGCAAGTTTAGCTATTGGTTTTCGAACGCGGCAAAGGCTGGCGGCCCGGAGAGCATGACGCGATTTTCTGCATTTTCGGCTATTTACGGCAGGATCCGCGGGGAGTGATCCGATGCGCGTTTTTCAAGGGTTTTGCGAATTTCAGCATTTTCTGCATTTTGCGCTGACCTCTGTGCGTGGCCCTTTGAGATCGTACTCCCTATCGGTCGGGCCTCATTCCGAGTTCGGATAGTTACGCGCAACCGGAATCGCCGCATCGATGAGCCGAGCCCCGAGCCCCATCCCGTCCGGACGCAAGCGGCCGGACGGGACGGGCGCGGTGCCTAGCCTGACCTTTGGTCTCGGATCAACGATGCAAAAAGCGACAACGCGAAAGCAACGCGACAGACCGATATTATAACTCAAGTGCATTCTTGTCAAGCACTTCAGTGCAGAAGTCGCCAATTTCGTTTTCGCGAGTTTTTTCGCACCGTAGAGGGAGGGGGTCACGTTTTGGCGGGTCGAGCGGGCGACCACGCCATTCCTTGTGTTGCCAGCAATGCTTTCTACGCCAACACCACGCCGCGACAGGCGGCCGCCCGCGCAACGGCTTCGTCACGATCCTCATCCGGCCACGGAGCTGTAAATCCTTGCGTGATTCTACTCCAACCCGTCAAAACCTCTGTGGCAAGCTGCTAGGATCGATGGATGACTCAGCCCAGCCGAACCTGTGCCGATTTGCTCTGCGCGCTCGACCGCGGCGAATCGCTGCCGGCCCGCTGGTACACCGATCCGTCGATCACAGAGCAGGAGCCGCTGCTCGTCTTTCGCAAGAGCTGGAACTATGTCGGGCCGCTCGCCGAGCTCGCCAACGTCGGCGACTACGTCACCGGCCATGCCGGCAGCGTGCCGGTGGTGGTCGTGCGCAACGACAAGGGGCTGGCGGGCTTCGTCAATGTCTGCCGCCATCGCCGCCACCAGGTAATGAAGGGCCGCGGCAACGCCAGCCTGATGCAATGCGGCTACCACGCCTGGACCTACGACCTCGCCGGTGGGCTGCGGCGTGCGCCGCGCTCGGCGGCCGAGCCCGATTTCCGACTGGAAGACTTCCCGCTGCTGCCCATCCGGGCCGAGGCGCTGGGGCCGTTCGTCTTCGTCAACCTCGATCGAGAGGCGCCGTCGGCCAGGGACTGTTTCGGGCCCGTGCTCGACATCATCGCCAGGAGCGGCATCGATCTCGCCACCATCCAGCTCCACAGCCGCAACGAGTGGCAGGCGCGCGCCAACTGGAAGGCGATGCTGGAGAACTACCTCGAATGCTACCACTGCGCCGTCGCCCATCCGGGCTTCAGCGCGGCGATCGACGTGCGGCCCGACGTCTACAGCCTGGCGCCGCACGGCTGGTTCTCGAGCCAGGCCGGCCGCGTGCGGACCGCCGCGCTCGAAGGCAAGGCCAAGGTCGAGCTCTACGACGTGCGCGGCGAGGTCGGCGAATCGCAGTACCACTTTCTGTGGCCGAACCTCACCATCAACATCAACCCGGGCTTCCCGAACCTCTCGATCGACGTCTGGCTGCCGGACGGCCCCAACGCGACCCGCGGCTTCTCGGAGCAGTTCTTCGGGCCGGGCGTCAGCGAGCAATTCGCGCAGTCGCTGATCGCCTTCAACAAGCAGGTCGCCCTGGAGGATGACGAACTGACCGACTCCGTCCAGCGCGGGTTGACGGGCGGATTGCCCGAGCGCGGCCGCTTCCTCACCAACAGCGAGCAGCTCGTGATCCATTTCCAGAAGATGGTCGTGCGGGCGCTGAACGGGTCCTCGCCGATTTCATAGGAGCGCGGGCCTCCGCCCGCATCATGAGCGGGCCGGAGGCCCGCGCTCCGATGATCAGTACGACCGCGGCAGGTCGAGCACGTGCTCGGAGATGAAGTTCAGGATCATGTTGGTCGAGATCGGCGCCACCATGTAGAGGCGCGTTTCGCGGAACTTGCGCTCGACGTCGTACTCCTCGGCGAAGCCGAAGCCGCCGTGGGTCTGCACGCACATATCGGCGGCGGCCCATGCCGCTTCCGAGCCCAGCATCTTGGCCATGTTGGCTTCCGCGCCGCACGGCAGGCCCGCCTCGTAGAGCGTGGCCGCCTTGCGCACCATCAGGTCAGCCGCCTCGGTCTGCGCGTAGGCGCGCGCGATCGGGAACTGCACGCCCTGGTTCTGGCCGATGGCGCGGCCGAACAGCTTGCGGCCCTTGGCGTACTCGGTCGCCTTCTCGATGAACCAGCGCGAATCGCCGATGGTCTCGGCGGCGATCAGCACGCGCTCGGCGTTCATGCCGCTCAGGATGTAGCGGAAGCCCTGCCCTTCCTCACCGATCAGGTTCTCGGCGGGCACTTCCATGTTGTCGAAGAACACTTCGGTGCTGTTGTGGTTCATCATGGTGCGGATCGGCCGGATGGTGAGGCCCTTGCCCAGCGTCTCGCGCATGTCGACCAGGAACACCGAGAGCCCCTCGGTGCGCTTCTTCGCCTGCTCCTTGGGCGTGGTGCGGGCGAGCAGCAGCATGAGGTCGGAATGCTCGGCACGGCTGGTCCACACCTTCTGGCCGTTCACGATGTAGGTGCTTTTGTCCTTCTTCACCGCCGTCGTGCGCAGCGCCAGGGTATCGGTGCCGCTGGTCGGCTCGGTGACGCCGAACGCCTGCAGGCGCAACTCGCCGCTGGCGATCTTGGGCAGATAGCGTTCCTTCTGCTCCTTGCTGCCGTGCCGCAGCAGCGTGCCCATGATGTACATCTGAGCATGGCAGGCAGCGCCGTTGCAGCCGGCACGCTGGACCTCCTCGAGCACCGCGGCCGCCGCCGAGATGCCGAGCCCGGAGCCACCATACTCCTCGGGGATCAGGATCGCGAGCCAGCCGGCCTCGGTCAGCGCCTGCACGAACTCCGTCGGATAGCCGCGGTCGCGATCGAGCTTGCGCCAGTAGGCGCCATCGAACTTGAGGCAGAGCTGGCGGACCGCATCGCGGATTTCAGGGTGTGTCGGGGCGTAGGGATTTTCCATGGCGCGCGAAACTAGTCCGCCGCCTGCCCCCGTGCAATGCGACCAAGCTCGTCGACCAGCGGGCCATGGATCTCCGGGCCGAAGCCGTCGACGGTGGCCTCGCGCTGCGCCGTCACGCCGTCGACGGCGCCTGCCTTTTCGACGGTCGCCCGTGTCACCGCGAGGTCGCGTTCTGCCGTCAGGAACTTGGCGATCGTTGCCGACCAGTCCGGCCGCAGGACAGCAAGCACGGCCATCAGCCCATAGGCACCCCAGTTGGAGACACCGGCCACGACGAGATGATCGCACGACGTGACGCACGCGATCTTCTCACCGTTCGGGACCGTGCGGGCGATCAGGCCCGCCGGCAAACGGCCCATGCCGATCTCGTTGCCACCATCCCCGACCGCGAGCTTCGCCCAGGGCCCGGCGAGGAAAAGATCGTCGAGCGGCGCGGTCCACTGGGCAACGTCGACACCGCGCATGTTGCGCGGCCGACCATCGACGCTGCGGCCGCAGCGCTCGATGGCGACGGCATGGCTGACGCCCGCCCCTCGCCAGTCCCGCACCAGGCGTTCGAGTTCGGCTCGATCGTCGACGCCGACCTCATCGACGCCCACACCGCCGCCTGCGGCATCAACCGCCGCGCGCACGGCGCCGGCGCAGGGTGTGTCGACGGCGATGCGCGCCGGCAAGCCGCAAGCCGAGAGCGCCGCGGCAAGCAGCGCCGTGCCGACGGGGCCGTCGGTCTCTGGTGCGGCAACCTCGCCGCGCGGCACGAAGAAGCCGGTGATCAGGCCGACGCTCGTGGCGCCGGCCAGCGCCCGGCCCGCGGCGGCGAGCCCACCGGCGCTCGCTGCGATCAGCTCCGCTGTCTTGCGGCCGACGTCACGGCAGACCAGCGCTTCAATGGCGGCGATCCGCTCGGCATCACTTTTCCTTGGCGACATACACTCCCGTCCAGTCGGGCGGCGAGTCGTCGATCAGGCCGTCAACGCGCGCACGCATGATCTCGTAGTATCCCTGGTTCCAGCCGATTGCATCCGCCGCCGCCTGGCAGGCCGGAATGAGTTCCAACGCCTCGGCGAAGCCGCCCGACCGGTACTGCGCCAGAAACGCCGTCTGGCACCGCACCAGCTCCTGATAGGCAGGCATCTCGGCCATGGCAACGCCGCCCAACAGCGCATGGGCACGCTCGGGTTCGGTCTTGCCCTTCAGCATGATCAGGTCGAGCTCGAGGGCAGCGTAGCCCGGCGCCTGCTGGCGTGTGCGGTCACCGATGATGATGCCGACGCGATAGGTCTTGCACTGCCCCTCCAGGCGCGAGGCGAGGTTCACGTCGTTGCCCAGGCAGGAATAGGTGAAACGCTGCGTCGAGCCGAAATTGCCGACCGAGGCGTTGCCGGTGTTGAGGCCGATGCCGATCGCGATCGGGATGTGCTCTCGGCCGTCGGCCTCCGCCTCTGCGCGCAGTTCCTCGTTCAGCGCGCGCAACCGATCCTGCATGGCGAGCGCTGTGTCGCAGGCGCGCGCTGCGTGACCCTCGACGGCCAGCGGGGCGTTCCAGAACGCCATGATGGCATCGCCCATGTACTTGTCGATCGTGCCGCGATTGCCCAGCACCACGTCGGTCATCGGCGTCAGGAACCGGTTCATGAACCGCGTCAGGCCGTGCGGATCGAACTGCTCGGAGAGGCGCGTGAAGCCGCGCACGTCGGTGAACATCACGGTGATCTCGCGTTGCTCGCCGCCGAGCTGCAGCAGCTCGGGGTGGCGGGCGACCTGCTCGACCACGTCGGGCGACAGGTAGAGGCCGAAGGCGCCGCGGATCGCGGCGCGCTCGCGCTCGGTGCGCATGAAGGCGAGCGCCGTGCCGCTGACGTAGATCGCCGCCAACGTCACCGGCGGATAGATCGGATCGAACAGCAGATGATATTCCGAGAAGGCGAACCACGGGACGGCGAGCCCGACGCCGATGAAGATCGCGGCGACAATCGCCATGCGGCCGGCCGACAGGCGCGGCAGCAGCGCCACCAACAGGATGCCGATGAGCCCGAGATAGAGGAATTCCGCGCCGTCGGCGAAATCCGGCCGGGACAGGAACTCCTGCTCGAGCATCTGCTCGGCGAGCTGGGCGTGGACCTCGACGCCGGGCATCGCATCGTCGACCGGCGTGCTGCGCATGTCCTTGAGGCCGATGGCGCTGGTGCCGATGAAGACGATCTGGCCGTCGATCTTGTCGGCAGGCGCCGTTCCCTTCAGCACGGCGGCCGCCGAGACATAGCGCTCGCTGCGATGGCCGGAGTCGTAGAGGATCATGCGCCCGCGTCCGTCCGTGCGGACCTCGAGATCGCCGGTCTTGACGGCGACGATGCCGCTCTTGATGCCGAACGACTCCTCCTGGTTGGCGCCGGATGACTTGATCACGTAGCTGTTGGCGCCCTGCGCCACCCTCATTGTCTCGATCGACAATGCAGGAAAGATGCCGTCCTGCCCGGCCAGGCGGAACAGCATGGGCACGCGGCGGATCACGACCGTTTCCAGGTCGGTGTTGACGCTGCCGTTGCCCTTGGCCGCGGCCTCGAGCAGCGGGATGGCCTTCACGGTGCCCTGCTGCACCGGCAGGAACTGCAGCGGATTGTCACCGGCGAAGGCCATGCCGTGGTAGCGCCTGGGCGGCGTGCTGCGCCCCTTGAGATCGAAGCCGAAGCCCAGGACCACGCGCGACTGGGCCATCGCGTCGGCCAGCACCTGGTCGTTGTCCTGGACCGCCGCGGCGAGCTTCTGCACCGTCTCGGGATCAGTGTAGGCGACGAGGTCGCGCACCATGCGGCTGATCGACGAGCGGTCGGGCTCGGCGAACACCACGTCGAAGGCAATGACGATCGCGCCCTGCTCGGTGAGCTTGTCGACCAGGCGGGCCACGATGGTGCGCGGCCACGGCCACTGGCCGTGCTCGGCGAGCGCCTCCTCGTCGATGTCGACGATACGCACCGGCACGGCGGGATTGTAGGCACGGGGCTTCAGCCGCTGATAGCTGTCGAAAGCGAGGTCGCGCCAGCGCGACAGCTCAGGCGGATCGATGGCGCGCAGCAGGAGCGCGTTGATCAGCACGAGGATGGCGACGATCCACGGCGCGCGCACATTGCCCCGGCCAAACAACCATCCCATGCGCATTCGGCAGTGGTCCCCCTGCAGCGGTCACTTTACTAGGGATGCGGGCCTTGCCAAATAGCGCACCTTGTCGATCATCCCCAAACACGCGGCACTCTTCGGCATCTACCTGAAGCTCGGATCGCTGGTGCTGTTCTGCACCATGGATGCCATGGTGAAGGCGCTGGGCAGCACCTACGACGCCTTCCAGCTCATGCTGTTCAGGAGCGTCATCGCCATGGCGCCGGTAGCCGTCATCATCTGGCGTTCGGGCGGCATGAAGTCGGTGCGCCCCAATCGGCCCTGGATGCAGGCGGCGCGCATCGTCGTGGCGTTCGGCAGCACGCTGGGCTTCTTCTACGTCTTCCCGCGCATGCCGCTGGTCGACGCCTATGCGATCTCCTTCGCCGCGCCCCTGTTCATGGTGGCGCTGTCGGTGCCCATGCTGGGCGAACCGGTCGGCTGGCGACGCTGGACCGCCGTGGTGGTGGGCTTCGCGGGCGTGCTGATCATGCTCGATCCGTGGGGCATGGAGATCCATGCCATGTCGCTGATCGTGCTGGGGGCGACCTTTTGCTACGCCCTGTCGACCGTGATGCTGCGGCTGCTGAGCCGCCACGACTCCGATGTCGTCGCCCTCTTCTGGCTGTCGCTGGGGACCAGCGCGGCCTCGCTGGTCGGCGCCGTTCCCGCCTGGGTGTGGCCCACGCCGATCGACTGGGTCTGGCTGATCGTGATGGGCCTTCTGGGCGGCGTTGCGCAGATCCTGAACACGCGCGCCTGGCGGTTGGCCCAGACGGCCGTTTTGGCGCCCTTCGACTACACCTCGATCGTGCTGGCCATGCTGTTCGGCTACCTCTGGTTCAAGGAGGAGCCGTCCTGGACGGTCTGGTTCGGCCTGCCGCTGGTGATCGGCTCGGGCCTCTATATCCTGCACCGCGAGCGCGTCCGGGCGCGCGAACGGGCCCTGGTCTCCCTGACGTGACGGGGTCCAAGGCCTTGTCGGCTGGGGACTATTGTCCGCAGGCCGTTTGCGGGCATTCGCCGGCTGGAGCATTGACGAACCGGCCTTCCAACCACATCTTGTAGGCATGACCGAAACCACCTTTTCCGTGAGCGACAGTGCGGCCAAGCGGATCGCCTTCCTGGCCGCCAAGGAAGCCAAGCCCGTCATGATGCGGGTGGCGGTGCTGGGCGGCGGCTGCTCGGGCTTCCAGTACAACTTCTCGTTCGAGGACCAGCGCAACGACGACGACCTGGTGATCGAGCGCAGCGGCGCCGCCGTGCTGGTCGACAGCACGTCGCTGGAGCTGCTCAAGGGCAGCGAGCTCGACTATGTCGAGGAGATGGTCGGATCGTCCTTCCAGGTGAAGAACCCCAACGCCACCTCGTCCTGCGGCTGCGGCAACTCCTTCAGCGTCTGATCCGGCTGCGATGAAGATCGCGACCTGGAACGTCAATTCCGTCCGCAAGCGGACTGAAAACCTCCTGGCGTGGCTGGAGCAGACCAAACCGGATGTCGTCGTGCTGCAGGAGATCAAGGCGCAGGAGGCGCAGTTCCCGCGGCTCGAGGTCGAGGCCGCCGGCTACAAGGTCGAAATCGTGGGCCAGAAGGGGTTCAACGGCGTGGCCATGCTGTCGCAGCATCCGGTCGAGATCACCGCCCGCGCCCTGCCCGATGCAATGGCCGACGAGCCCGCCCGCTACATCGAGGGCCGCATCACGACGCCCAAGGGGCCGCTCACGGTCGGCGGCCTCTACCTGCCCAACGGCAATCCCATCGGCACCGAGAAATTCGCCTACAAGATCGCCTGGATGGATCGCCTCAACCAGCGCGCCCGCGAGCTGCTGGCCAGCGAGGAGATGTTCGTGCTGGGCGGCGACTACAACGTCTGCCCCACCGAGATGGACGTCTACGACCCCAAGGCCTTCGCCAACGACGCGCTCTGCCAGCCGCAGTCGCGTGCCGCGTTGCGCAGCCTGCTCAACCTCGGCCTGACCGACGCGGTGCGCACCTTCGAGCCCGACGCGCCCGTATACACCTTCTGGGACTACCAGGCCGGCTGCTGGGCGAAGAACTGGGGCCTGCGCATCGACCATCTCTTGCTCTCGCCGCAGGCCGCCGATCGGCTCACCGCCGCCGGCATCGACAAGCCCGAGCGCGGCCGCCCCGACCCGTCCGACCACGTCCCGGTGTGGTGCGAGCTGGATCTGGCATAAGGGAGCGCAGGCCTCCGGCCCGCTCATGTCATGCTCTATTGGACCGCGAGCCTCCGGCTCGCTCATGATCATGAGCGCGCAGGATGCGCGCGGTCCGGAAGAGCATGAGCGGGCCGGAGGCCTACGCTCCACTACTCCGCCCCCGAGCCGATCACGCCACCGTCGGCGATGATGCATTGGCCGCAGACGAAGTTGCCGGCCTTCGAGGCCAGGAACACCGCCACGCCGCCGATGTCGTCGGGCTGGCCGATGCGCTTCAAGGCAGCCTTGCTCTCGTTGGCGCGGCGGATGTCGGGATTGTCCCATAAGGCCTTGGCGAAGTCGGTCTGGATCAGGCCGGGCGCGATGGCGTTGACGCGGATGTTGTGCTTGCCCCATTCCATGGCGAGCGACTTCACCAGGGAGAGGTCTGCCGCCTTGCTCATGTTGTAAGCGGCGATATGCGCCGAGCCGATCAGTGCGCCGATCGACGACACGACGATGAACACGCCGTCCTTCCGTTCGGCCATCTCCGGCCCGACCATGTTCATCAGCCACAGGTTGGACATGACGTTGTTCTGCATGATCTTGGCGAACACCTCCTCCTTGAGCCCGGTCAGCGGGCCGAAGTAGGGATTGGAGGCGGCGTTGCAGACCATGATGTCGATCCGGCCGTAGGCCTTGCGTGCCGCGGCGACCAGGTTCTCGAGCTGCGTCTTGTCGGAGATGCTGGCGGCAACGGCGGTCGCCTCGCCGCCGTTGGCCTTGATGGCCTTCACGACCTCCTCGCAGGCCGGCAGCTTGCGGCTCGACACGACGACCTTGGCGCCGTGCGCCGCCATCTGCTCGCAGATCGAGCGGCCGATGCCGCGGCTGCCGCCGGTCACCACTGCCACCTTGCCGGTCAGATCGAACATCATCGCGCCGTCTCCTCGCCTTCAACGTTTCTCAAATCTTGGCCGACCTTAGCGGCGCGTGGGCGAACAGCGCAATCAACTCGACATGCGCCGACCACAGGAACTGATCGATCGGCAGCAGTTTCTCCAGCCGGTATCCGCCCTCCTGCAAGCTGCGCGCGTCACGCGCGAAGCTGCCGGGATCGCACGAAGCGTAGACCATGCGCGCCACCTTCGAACGCGCCAGCTCGGCCGACTGCGCGGCCGCCCCGGCGCGCGGCGGATCGAGCAGCACGGCGTCGAAGCCATTGAGCTCCGCCGCTGTCAGCGGATTGCGGAAGAGATCGCGCCGCTCGACAGTCACCCGCCCGCCCAACCGGCGCGCCGCCGCTTCAGCCGCAGCAACGGCCGGCTTGTCGCTTTCGAACAGCGCGGCCTTTCCTGGCCGGCCGATCGACAGCGCTCCCACACCGGCAAACAGGTCGGCAAGCCGCGAAGCGTCCCCAGCCCATGCCGCGACCGCGGCGCGCATGGCCTGCTCGGCACGCTTGGTTGCCTGAAGGAAAGCTCCGGGCGGCGGCTCGACACGAGCGTCGCCGAACAGAAGAAGCGGCGGGCGGCGCACGACGACGGGCTCGGCCGACGCCCGGTCGCCCCAGCTCAGCCGCGCCAGGTCGGCGCGTTCGGCCAGCGCCACCAGCGCCTCGCGCCGTTCCAACGACAGGTCGAGACGTCTGTGCGGCCGCAGCAACAGGTCGATGCCGCTGTCGGTCTCGTTGACCACGGCATCGGCCACCGCGCCATCCGGCAGGATCGATGACAGGGCGGTCCGCAACGGCTCCAGAAGCGCGCCAAGGGTCGGCCGGGCAACGACGCAGACCCCGACATCGACGATACGCAGGCTCGTGCGCTCGTGGAAACCGGCAAGCACGCGCCTGCCTTGCCGGCGCAGCACGAAGTCGGCGCGACGCCGCTCGCCGGGCGCGCCGACCAGAGGCGGTTCGAAGCGCGGCGCGTCGACGCCGCGTTGCGCCAGCGAGCGGGTGATCAGCTCGACCTTCCAGGCTGTATAGGCGTCGCGACGCCAATGCTGCAGGGCGCAGCCGCCACAGACCCTGAAGTGTGCACAGGGCGCCGGTTCGCGATGGCGCGACGGCGCGAGGACTTCCAGAAGATCGGCGGCAATCCCTTCGCCCCGCTTGTCGCGCGGCGCGGCCATGACGGTCTCGCCCGGCAGGGTGAAGGGCACGAAGTAGCGGCGTCCCTCGCGCTCGGCGATGCCGTCGCCGCGTGCGCCGATCTCCAGGATGTCGAGCGCAACGCTCGCATCCGCCGGTCGAATCATCCCAGCCAGCTCTTGGCCGGACGCATCTCGCCGACCAGCAGGCCGACGACGTTCTTCACCGGCGGATGGACGATCTCGTCGCGCTGGCCGGCCGGCAGCACGCCAAGATGGTCGAGCAGGTTCGCCATCGCCACCTCGGCGGCGCGGGCGGCGCCGTCCCACATCTTGATCGCCACACCCAGGCCAAGCGTCGGCAGCATGCCGCAGAACACGCCCTCAGCGCCGGTCTTGATCTGCGCCACGCCGGGCAGCGCCGCATTGATGCGCGTGCAGAAACGGCCGGTGCCCGCCATCATGAAAGGCTCGGCGCTGATGGCAGCGCGGATTCGCCCCGCCGCCTCGGCGTGCTTGTTCGACAGGCGCGACGGCTCGGCCATGTTGGCCAAGGCGCGCGCCAGGCTTTTCAGCGGCGTCGCCAGGGTGGGAATTCCGCAGCCGTCGGTGCCATAGGGAAAGGCATTGGCGTCCGTGCCGCAGAGATCGGTCATGATCTCGCGCAGTCGGCGCTGCACCGGATGGTTGTACTTGATGTAGCCCTTGATCGGCTCGTCGTATTGCACGGCCGTGGTCAGGAAGCCGCTGTGCTTGCCCGAGCAGTTGTTGAACGCCGGCGTCGGTGTCCTGCCCTCGCGCGCCAGCTCATCGATCGTGCCCTGCAGGCGCGGCGCGTGGGTACCGCATTCGAGGTCCGCCTCGCTCAAGCCCACCTTGGCGAGCCACGCGCGCACTGTCTCGACGTGCCGCTTCTCGCCACTGTGCGAGGCGCAGGCCAGCGCGATATGCTCGTCGCCGAGACCGAAGTGCTCGACGGCGCCGCTTTCGACGAACGCCATGGCCTGGATCGGCTTGTTGGCCGAGCGCGGCAGGATGAGAGAGTCGATGTCGCCCCACGACGCCACGACCGAACCGTCAGGCTTCACGACCGCCGCGATACCCTCGTGCCGGCTCTCGATCACCGGCCCACGCGTCACCTCGATGACGACCGGCTTGCTCATCGCGCGCGCTCCAGCTTGATCACCGTGATGTTGTCCTGATGCTCCTTGGCGGCCGCCAACACGGCTTTGATCAACCCGTCGACCGGCTTGATGGCGCTGGCCGCGATCTCCGCTTCGCTGAGCGACTGCACGCCGTCGCTGCACAGCAGCAGCTTGACGTCCGGGCCGAGCGTGCGGCTGCCCTTGTCGATGAGGCTGAGCGGCTGGCCCATCACGGCCTCGCGCAACGTATGGCGGCCGGGATGATGCTCGGCCTCGTCCTCCGTCAGCATGCCGCGCCTGACCAGGGCGTCGATCTGCGGCGCCATCGAGTGGTCGGCGTTCAACCTCTCGATGCGGCCGGACGACACCAGGAAGAACGGCGAATCGCCCACGCTGATCCAACGCACCTCGTCGCCGCGCACCTGCACCGCCACCAGGGTCGCGCCCATGCCAGAAAGCTCGGCCTTGCCCGCGGCGGTCCGGCCGACCGCGTCATTGGCCTCCTGAAGTCCGTCCGGCAGGCCGCCGCCCTGCTCGACGGCGTGGACGAAGGCCTCGACCGCGACCTTGCTGGCCACCGCACCGCCGGCATGACCGCCCATGCCATCGGCGATCACGGCCAGCAGCGAGCCGTCACCCAGCGTGCGCAGCGCCCAACTGTCTTCCTGATAGGGCCGGGCGCCCTGATGCTGGCCGCCCTCGCCCCGCCATCGTCCCGCCATGTCCGATGCCCACTTCTAGTGCCACACCGCCGGCAGCCTGCTCAGCCCGCGCAGGGTGAAGCTGCGCCGCCAGGCCGGCGTGTCCTTCTCCGGCAAGGTGAGGTTCGGCATGCGCTCGATCAAGGCGGCAAAGACCAGCTCCGCTTCAAGGCGGGCAAGCTGGGCGCCCAGACAATGGTGGATGCCGCCGCCGAACGACATCGGCCTGATGTGCTCGCGGCCGACATCGAGCCGGTCCGGATCGGGATACTGCGCCGGATCGCGGTTGGCCGCGCCCAAGAGGGCCACGATGCTCTCGTGCTCGGCCAGCTTCACGCCGCCGATCTCAACCTCGGTGTTGGTGACGCGGCCGGTGAGCTGTACCGACGAATCGTAGCGCAGCAGCTCCTCGACGGCGTTGGCGATCAGCGACGGGTCGGCCTTCAGTCGCTCCCACTGGTCGGGCTGGCGATGCAGCGCCAAGAGGCCGTTGCCGATCAGGTTCGTGGTGGTCTCGTGGCCGGCGCCGAACAGCAGGCCGATATTGGCCTCCAGCTCCTCGGCGGTGAGCTTGTCGCCCGCCTCCTCGGCGCGGACCAGCTCGGTGGTGAGATCGTCCTGCGGCTCGCGGCGGCGCAGCTCGCAGAGCTGCCGGAAGTAGACACCCGCCATCTGGGTGTTGAGGTTGGCCTGGTCGATCTCCTCGCGGGTCATCGGCACCGGCTCGAGGATGCGGCCGTTGACGTTGCTGCCGGCCAGGAACGGCGCGCGGTGATCCTCGGGGATGCCCAGCATATCGCAGATCACGATCACCGGCAGGCGATGGGCGAGGTCGCGCATGACGTCCATCTCGCCCTTGTCGGCCACGCGATCGAGCTGCTCGTCGACGATCTTCCTGATGCGCGGCCGCATGTCGGCGACGCGGCGGGCGGTAAAGGCCTTGGTGACCAGGCCGCGGAGCCGCGTATGGTCGGGCGGATCCTGCACCAGCATGGTGCGCGCGAGGCTGGCGATGGCCGGCTCGCTCATGCGGTCGATGTCGCCATAGCGACGCTGAATGTTGCCGACGAAGTCCTTGCCGAAGCGCTTGTCGCGCAGGGCGAAAGCCACGTCCTCGTAGCGCGTGATCAGCCAGAACCCCTGCGGCGTCTTGAAGACCGGTGCCGTCTCGCGCAGGCGGCGATAGAACGGATAGGGGTCGGCGATGAAGGCCGGATCGAGCGGATTGAACTCGAGCGGCGTGCCATTCGCGACGGGCGGGGTCATGTCGTTCATGGCCATTTCCTTAGCACGAACCGAACGAGGGTGCTTCCCCTTTGCCGTCATCCCGAGCGAAGCCACCCGCAGGGTGGCGTAGTCGAGGGACCTCTTTTTTGCCGCCGGCGCCGCGAGAACAGGTCCCTCCACTACGCCTCGCTTCGCGAGGCTCCGGTCGGGATGACGGAGGAAAACTGTTTCAAGCTGCACGGACGGTGCTCTAGCATCTCACCATGTTTGCACTGACCCAGGGACTACGCCGCGCCGCCCAGACCAAGCCCAACGGCATCTCGACCCACTTCGCCGGCCGCCGCCGCACCTGGCAGCAGACGATGGACCGGGTGAGCCGCATCGCCGGCGCACTATTCGCGCTGGGCGTGCGACCCGGCGACCGGGTGGCGATCCTGGCGCTCAACAGCGACCGCTACTTCGAGCTGATGTATGCCATCCCCTGGATCGGCGTGGCCATGGTGCCGATCAACACCCGGCTTGCCGCGCCGGAGATCGAGTACATCCTGTCCGATTCGGGCGCCGTGGCGCTGTTCGTCGATGCCGCCATGTCGCACCACCTGACGCCGCTCGAGGACAAGATGCCGGGCGTGCGCGAGGTCATCTGGCTCGACGACACGTCCGGCCCGGAAGGCCTGCTGCATTTCGAGGACCTCACCAACTACGATCCGGCGCTCGATGTCGGCGCGGCCAATGACGACCTGGCGGGTCTTTTCTATACCGGCGGCACAACGGGACGCTCCAAGGGCGTGATGCTCACCCACACCAACCTGGTGGTGAACGCGCTGAACGGCGTGGCCGGCGTCGGCTTCACCGGCGACACGACCTACATCCACTCCGGGCCGATGTTCCATCTCGCCGACGGCGCCTCGACCTTCGGCGTCACCATGTCAGGCGGACGCCACGCTTTCGTGCCGCGCTTCGAGCCGGTCGAGGTGCTGCAGACCATCCAGACCGAGAAGGTGACGCACGCGCAGTTCGTGCCGACCATGATCAACATGATCGTCAACCACCCGCGCTTCGCCGAGTTCGACATGCGCACGCTGCAGTTCATCCTGTACGGCGCCTCGCCGATGCCCGAGGGCGTACTGCGGCGGGCCATGCAGGTGATGCCGCACGTGAAGCTGATGCATGCCTACGGCATGACCGAGGCGGCGCCTATCGTGACCCTGCTCGATCCGCGCTACACCACACTCGACGGCCCGTTCGCCGGCAGGCTCAAGTCCTGCGGCCAGGTGGCCTTGGGCTGCGAGATCAAGGTTGTCGATGCCAATCGCGAGGAAGTGCCGCGCGGCACCGCGGGTGAGCTCGCGATCCGCGGCGCCAACATCATGGAAGGTTACTGGAACAAGCCGGCCGAGACCGAGGCCGTGCTCAAGGACGGCTGGTACTATTCCGGCGACGGCGCCTACATGGACGACCAAGGCTTCGTCTATATCGTCGACCGGCTCAAGGACATGATCATCTCGGGCGGCGAGAACGTCTACTCGGCCGAGGTCGAGAACGCGATATCGCTGCTGGCCGGCGTGAGCGAAGTGGCGGTGATCGGCGTGCCGGACGAGCGCTGGGGCGAGCACGTACACGCCATCATTGTCCCCAAGCCCGGCGTCGCGCTCAGCGTCGACGACGTCATGGAGCACTGCCGCAGCCAGATCGCCGGCTACAAGTGCCCGCGCAGCATCGACTTCCGCGACACGCCGTTGCCGCTCTCGGGCGCCGGCAAGGTGCTGAAGCGGCAACTGCGCGAGCCCTATTGGAAGGGCTTCACCAAGGCGGTGAACTGAGCCGGAGGCTCAGGAGCGCTGTTCCTTGGTGTGCGGGAAGACGAGGGATTGCAGGAAGCTCAGCACGAACCAGACGGCCAGGAAGGCCAGGCACTCGAGCGCGAAACTCTTGAACTTGAAGAAGAACTCGGCGATGGCGAAGGAGATCAGGAACGGCACCGCCTCCTGCTTGGCGGCAACGCGAAGGCCGAGATCCTTGATGAGTGAGAACACTGTATCCCCCGTTTATAAGGCAAGGTGCGCCATTGAAGGCGCATGGCCCTTCGAATTCAAGTCAATCTGAGATGCCCGCCATTCCCTACTACGACTGGATCGCCCATCACGCCGGCCGTCGGCCGGGCAGGCTTGCGATCCATGACCTGCAGACCAATCGCAGGGTCAGCTACGCCGGCCTCCATGCCCGCATCGACAGGCTTGCGGCTGCGCTCGCCGCCAGAGGCATCGGCAAAGGCGATCGTGTCGCCCTGCTGGCGCCCAATTGCGCGGAATATTTCGAGCTGCAGTTTGCCTGCGGACGGCTGGGCGCCGTCATGCTGCCGCTCAACTGGCGGCTCGCCGTGCCGGAGCTGCAGTACATCCTGTCCGATTCGACGCCGTCGCTCCTGATCCACGACAAGAGCTTCGCCGACCAGTCTCGACAGCTTTCGACGCATCTGCTCGAGATCGATCACGACCGGCCAGACAGCGCCTACGAGCGGGCGCTGGCGTCGGCGCCCCCAGCTGCCCCGCCGGTCGTGCTCAGCCACGACGACATCGCCATGGTGATGTACACGTCCGGCACGACCGGACATCCCAAGGGCGCCATCATCACGCACGGCATGAACTTCTGGAACTGCGTGAACCTCGGCATTCCGGCAATGATCACGCCCGAGACCGTGCAGCTCGTGATCCTGCCGCTGTTCCATACCGGCGGCCTCAATTGCTACGCCAATCCCGTGCTGCATGCCGGCGGCACCCTCCTGGTGATGCGCACCTTCGATCCCGGCGCGGCGCTCGACTGCATCTCCGATCCCGCGCTCGGCATCACCCACTTCTTCGGTGTACCCGCGCCCTACCAGTTCATGATGCATCATCCGAAGTTCCAGGCCGCCGACCTGTCGCGCCTCAGGATCGCCGGCGTCGGCGGCGCACCCTGCGCGCTGGCCATCCTGGAAGGCTGGGGTGCGCGCGGCGTGCCGCTGGTCCAGGGCTGGGGCATGACCGAGACCAGCCCCGCCGGCACCATGCTCGATGCCGCAGACGCCATCCGCAAGGT
Source organism: Rhodospirillales bacterium (assembly GCA_009377525.1). Lineage (GTDB taxonomy): Bacteria > Pseudomonadota > Alphaproteobacteria > Reyranellales > Reyranellaceae > Reyranella. The sequence goes on along the minus strand of WHTW01000021.1, from coordinate 633 downwards.
CGGTTCGGCCGGCAAGGCGCTGATGCACACGGCCATTCGCATCGTCGACGACGAGAGCCGCGACGTGCCAGCGGGCGGCATTGGCGAGCTGCTGATCAAGGGCCCCAACATCACGCCGGGCTACTGGAACAAGCCCGAGGCCACCGCCAAGGCCTTCACCGACGGCTGGCTGCATACCGGCGACGCCGCGCGCCGGGACGAGGAAGGCTTCGTCTATATCGTCGATCGCTGGAAGGACATGTACATCTCGGGCGGCGAGAACGTTTATCCGGCCGAGGTCGAGAACGTGCTGTTCCAGATCCCGGCGGTCGCCGATGCCGCCGTCATCGGCGTGCCCAACGAGCGCTGGGGCGAGGTCGGGCTGGCCGTCATCGTGCGCAAGCCCGGCGAAACGCTGGAGGAAGGCGATGTCATCCGCCATTGCCTCGGCAATCTCGCCAAGTTCAAGGTGCCGCAGTCGGTCGCCTTCGTCGACGTCCTGCCGCGCAACGCCACGGGCAAGGTGCTGAAACGCGAGCTTCGGGTTCAGTTCGTCGGCGCGGACAAGCCGGCGATCACTTAGTGGAGCGCAGCCCTCCGGCCCGCTCATGCTCTTCCGGACCGCGAGCCTCCGGCTCGCTCATGATTCATGAG
>WHTW01000020.1 GCA_009377525.1 Rhodospirillales bacterium | reverse complement strand
CTCTCTACGAGAAACTGCCCGCAGTTTCCTGTCTCACTTTTGGGGGCCGGTACAGCCTGGCGTGCAGTCGATGCCCGCACCTTCTGTCCCAAGGGGTGCAGTCCGGCGGGAGGGCTGCAGAAAATGCAGAAAATGCAGAAAATCCAAAAGCGGTGTGGCTTCAATGGCTTGGCGGGCATCGGCCGGCCTGCCGGAAATTGGCCGAAAATGCAGAAATTCACGGGCGAGGCGACGGCAGTGCATGCACCCCGGCAAGGCCGAGAGGCGGCTGCGCGCCGCTGCCTTCGACTCGTATGAAGACGGCAAACTGTCGATCAGGTTCGTGCGATGACGCCTTTCCTTGCTCTTGCAAGCCCGGTCACTGCTGTTTCGCCTGGCCATAGACAGAACGCGCCGCGTCGTCGCTGACCTTGCCGTTGCGCACATCCTCGCGCACATGCTCGCCGGCGCGCCCGCGCGGATCGCCATATCCGCCGCCGCCCGCGGTCTCGATGACGAGACGGTCGCCCTTGTGCAGCGTCGTGACCACCTTCGACGGGATGACCTCCTCGCCGCCGCCGGCACGCCGGATGAACGAATGGGCCTTGGCGCCCTCCGACCCGCCGTTGAGACCGGGGGCGCTGAAGAAGTGGCGCTCGCCGCGATGGGAGAGCGACACCTCGCCGTCGAGGATTTCGTATTCGCGAACCACGCCGAGGCCGCCGCGGAACGTGCCGGCGCCGCCGGAATCCTTCCTGAGCGCGACCCGGTGGACGCGGATCGGCGCCTCCATCTCCATGGCTTCGGCCGGCAGGTTCATGCAATTCGTGGCATCCGTTTCGATGACATCGACGCCGTCCAGGCCGGCGCTGGCGCCGCTGCCGCCGGCGATCAACTCGCCGACGACGTAGCGGCCGCCGCCTGGATTGCTTCCGCCGAAGGCGATGACCAGGAGTTCGCCCGCGGACGCTGCCGGTACGCGCTCCGGCAGGATCTGGGCGAGCGCGCCGATCATGCAGCCGGTGATGCGCTTGATGGTCGATGTCCGGGCGTTGACGGCCGCGGGCTCTTGCGGATTGACGATCGTGCCCTTGGGCAGGCGCAACTTGATCGGCCGGAAGCAGCCGCCGTTGGTCGGGATGGTGGAGTCGGTGAACGCGCGCACGGCGTAGCACGCCGCCGCCAGCGAACCGGACGGCACGCAATTGAGCGGCCCCTTCACTTGCGGACTGGTACCTTCGAAGTCGAACTCGATGTCGCCGCCTCTTACCGTGACGGCGACCTCGATGCGGATCGGCTTGTCGAGTTCGATACCGTCATTGTCGAGGTAATCGACGAACCGATAGGTTCCCTCGGGGATGGCGCCGAGCGCCTTGCGGGTCATTGTCTCCGACCGTTGCAGGAGTTCGTCGAAGATCGAGGCAAGTTGATTGTGGCCGTAGCCGTCGGCGAGCTCCGCCAGCCGGCGCGCCGCCACCGTGCAGGCCGCGACCTGGGCATTGAGGTCGCCCATCACCGTATCGGGGATGCGCACATTCTGGCGGATCATCTTGATCAGGGTGTCGTTGAAGACGCCGCCGTCGCGCAGCTTCAGGGGCGGAATCCGCAACCCCTCCTGGTAGATCTCCGTTGCGTTGGTCGGCACCGATCCCGCCGACATGCCGCCGACGTCCTGATGATGTGTCATGGCGCCGCTCAGCGCGATGACCTTGCCGCGATGGAAGATCGGCGTGATGACGGCGATATCGGGCAGATGCGTGCCGCCCGTATAGGGGTCGTTGAGGATGTAGATATCGCCGTCTCGCATCCCGTCGACGGGATAGATCTCGAGCACCTTCGCGACCGCCGGGATGAGGGTCGCCAGGTGGATCGGGATCGAGCAGGATTGGGAGAGCGTGGTGCCGTCGGCGGTGAACAGGCTTGCGGAAGCGTCGAGTCCTTCCTTGACGATGGGCGAAAAGGAGCTGCGAAGCAGCGTCGACTGCATCTCGTTGGCGATGCCGTCAAGCTTGTAACGAACGACTTCGACAGTGATGGGGTCGAGGGATTCGGTCTTTCCCTGGGATGTCATGCTCGTTCCCTCAGTCGGCGGTGATGATCAGGGTGCCGTCGGCGACGACAGTCGCGCGCCAGCCGGGCTCGATCAGAGTCGTCGTGTCGGGTTGCTCGACGATCGCCGGACCTCGGATCTCGAGACCGATCGCCATCGTCGACCGATCGTAGACCTTGGCCGGGGTGAATCGGCCGCTTTCGGCGGTGAGAATGTCGCGCGTGCCCTTGGGTGCATTGTCGCCTTCCGGGCGCGCAGGCGCCGCCGTCGCAGGCCGGCCGACAGTGCTGCGGTGGATGCTGCGAAGATTGACGATGCGGGCCGCGCCCTCGGTGCTGTGGCCGTAGACGCGGTCATGCGCCGCGAGGAAGTCCCGGTAGAGCGTCTCGAGCGGGTCGGCGGCATCGGTCTGGAGCGGAATCTCGAGGTGGTAGGACTGCCCGACGTAGCAGACATCGGCGAAGTAGAAGATTTGCGTGGCCGCGACGGGCACGCCCTCGCTCCGCATCAGCCTGGCGCAAGCCTGGTCGCGGTCGGCGAGGGCCCGCTCCACCTCCGACCACTCGAGGCCTGCGAGCGGCCGTGGAAAGGCCACGGAACTCTCATGCTCGATCGGGGCAAAGAGCAGGCCTGTCGCCGACAGCACGCCCGGATGCGGCGGCACGGCGATCCGCCGGATGCCCAGTTCGCGCGCCAGCGCGGTCGCATGGAGCGGCCCGCCGCCGCCCAGCGGCAGGAGCGTGTAACCACGGGGATCGATACCGCGGCCGATCGAGACGAGCCGGATCGCTTCCGCCATCTGGGCATTGAGCACCCGATGGATGCCCAGCGCCGCATGTTCGAGGCTGACGCCAAGCGGACGCGCGATCGTCTTTTCGATCGTCTGGCGCGCGAGGTCCGGCGAGAGTTTCAGCGAACCGGCCGCGAAATAATCCGGATTGATGTAGCCGAGGACGACCGATGCATCGGTTACCGTCGCCCGCTCGCCGCCACGGCCGTAGCAGGCGGGACCAGGCTCCGAGCCCGCCGACTCGGGCCCGACGCGCAGCGAGCCGGCGCCATCTATCCACGCGATCGACCCGCCGCCCGAGCCGATCGCGTTCACATCGACCATCGGCACGCGTACCGAATATCCGCTGATCTCGCCCTCGCCACGGATGAGCGGTTGGCCGCGGCTGATCAGGGCGATGTCGCAGCTCGTCCCGCCGATATCGACAGTGATCAGATCTTCGATCCCTGCCGCGCGGCCGACCTCCAGGCCACCGATGACGCCGGCTGCGGGGCCCGACAGGAAGAGCCGCACCGGGCGCTGCCGGGCGATGGTGGAGGAGCTGATACCGCCGCGGGACTGCATGATCTGAAGCGGCGTCTGGACGCCGTCCTCCGCCAGATCCTGCTCCATCCGCTCGAGATAACGTCCGACCACCGGTTTGATATAGGCGTCGAACGCCGTCACGCAGGTGCGCTCGTACTCGCGGAAGGCAGGATCGACCTCGGAGGACAGGGAGACCATGATGTGCGGATGGCGATCGGCGATGATCTCGCGTGTCCGCCGCTCATGCGCCGGATTGAGGAAAGAGAACAGGTAGCTGACCGCGATCGATTCGACGCCCCCAGCGACCAGCTCATCGACCGCGCGTACGACCGTGCTCTCGTCCAACGCGACAAGAACATCGCCCGTGGCCGTGAGGCGCTCGCCCACCTCCTTGCGCAACGCGCCCGGTGCCAGGAACACCGGCGTCTCGGGCTTGAGGACGAGGTCATAGACCTTGTGCCGCATCTGGCGGCCGATCTCGAGCACGTCCTTGAAGCCCACGGTCGTGAGCAGGCCGATCTTTGCCCCCTTCGCCTCTATCACCGCGTTGGTGGCCACCGTGGTGCCGTGCACGAAGCGGACGATCTCGTCCGGCAACACGCGCCATTCGCGCTGCATGTAGTCCATTGCAGCCTTCACGCCGGCGCTCGGGTTGCGCCGTGTCGTCGGGATCTTGACGAGACGCATCGCCCCCTTGGCATCGCGGCAGACGACGTCGGTGAAAGTGCCGCCGATATCGACGCCGATCTCGAACTTCCCTGTCGCTTCCGCCATCACCACCGTCTCCAGAGAGCATTCAGATTTACCACGATGCATCACGCGTTCGATATGGTCCACGCACGCCTCCTGCTTGGCGGACTTCACCATCACTACGTTCGGGTTTAGGTTTTCGGCGAACAAAGCCGTGCGATGGGCGGCTGGACATGCCCACAGTGGAGAGTTGACGATGGCCACTCGACGCATCTTCCTGCAGATGACCGGTGGTCTGGCTGGAGCGCTCTTCGTCGGAACGCGGGTGCGCGCCAAGGATGGGAATCCGATCCAGCTCATCCAGGCCAGAATCGAAGATTACCACAGGATGGCGTTGAACGATCATCGTGCGAATATCGGTGTCGTCGTTGGCGTCGTCACGCCGGACAATGCCACAGGCAAGGGGCAAATCGTCTACGCCGGCCAGGACACACTGACCAATCCTTTTGGCAAACGCCTGGAGCTGAACGAGCACACGCCTTTTGAAATCGGTTCGACCTCCAAGGTGTTCACCTCGGGGATCCACTACATGCTGCACGGACCCTATGGCGGTACGCTCGGTACCTGGCTTGGCAACAAGATGACGATGTCGCGGGCCGTTGCCGAAATCAGCCTCAAGAATCTCGCCATCTATCAGCCGGGATTGGCGCAGGACAACCATGGCGGCGTCTATCCGCCGAGGATGATGGCAAGTCTGAAGGACCTCTTCGCCTATATGGCGACATTCGCGCCGCCATTTCGGCAGGGCACCTGCTATGCCTATTCCAACATCGGCTGGGCGCTTCTCAGCATGGCCGCGGTCAAACTCGACAGCAACGATACGCAGGAGTTCGCCCGGACATACAACGAGAAGCTGGTGAAATTCTGCGGCGGCTTCTCGGCGACCGACACGCAGGTCTTCCACGTCGGCCTCAAGCCGCGATTGCCGATGGGTTACACGGAAAATTTCGCGTCACTGCCGTCGAGGAGAAACTATCAGCCGAGCCGGGAGGCGGGATATGGATCCGGCGGCATCGTCAGCAACGGCACCGACATGATGCAGTTCCTCCTGTACAACATGGGACGCCTGCCAGGCGGGCTGACGGACCCCGCTCTCGCCTATCAGCAGAAAGAGACCTTTCAGGCCGCGCCCTGCTCCGGCGAAGGTCCGAGGCCGGTAACGAGCTACGGCTGGTTCCATCGCGAACTCGAAACGCCCCGGGGAAAGATCGTCGTGCTGAACAAGAACGGCGGCGTTGCCGGGTTCACCTCTTGGATGGGATTCACGAGTTGGCAGGGTACGGGCGCGCCTTCATCCCATGGGGTATTCGTGCTGAGCAACGGCCCTCACAGCACGAGGATCGGCAGCAACGCCATGAAGCTCCTTTTGGGCGGATGAGCACTTGACGAAGGGTCAGTCCGGGAAATGACAGGCGACCGCACCCGGCGCCAGCGTCGACAGGGCCGGTTCCTCTCGCGCGCACAAATCGGTGGCTTTGGGGCAGCGTGTGCGAAAGCGGCAGCCGGAGGGAAGATTTCCCGGGTCGGGCGGCTCTCCCTGCAGCCAGAAATCCCTGGTCACGCGCACGCCGCCGATCTTGGGAATGGCCGCGACCAGCGAGCGGGTATAGGGATGTCGTGGCCGATCGAAGATCGCGTCGGTCGGTCCGCTCTCGACGATGCGGCCGAGATACATCACCGCGACGCGGCTGCACATCGTGCGTATGACGGCGAGGTCGTGGCTTATCAGGACGTAGGTGAGATCGAAGGTCTCGCGCAGGCCGCGGAACAGCGAGAGCACCGTCGCCTGCACCGACACGTCGAGACCCGACGTCGGCTCGTCCAGGATGACGACCTTGGGGTGCAAGGTGAGGATGCGCGCAAGGCCCACGCGCCGCTGCTGGCCGCCGGAAATTTCGTGCGGATAGAGATCGAGGTGCGTGTCGGGCAGCCCGACCGATTCCAGGATGCTGCGAATGCGCTCCTCGCGCGCTGCCGTGTCGAGATCGGTGTGGATCACCAGCGGCTCGTGCAGGGAGCTGCCGATCTTCCAGCGCGGATCGAGCGACGCCCCCGGGTCCTGATAGGCGTATTGCAGGCTGCGGCGCACCGCGCGCCGCGCGGCCGGCGTCAGCCGGTCGATCCGCTGCCCTTCGAACCAGATCTCGCCCGCCGTCGGCTTGTGAATGCCCATGATGGCCTTGCCGAGCGTTGACTTGCCGCAACCCGATTCGCCCACCAGCCCGAAGACTTCACCCGGCATCAGGGCGAACGAGACGCCGTCGACCGCCTTGATCGACCCGATGCGCCGGTTGAACGGGCCGCGCACGGCGAAATGGACCTGCAGGTCACCCAGGCTCAGGATCGCTTGCGTCATGTGGCTTCGCGGTGCGGATGGTAGCAGCGCACCCAGTGTCCGGCGCCGAGCTGGTCGACGGGCGGGCGCTCCTCGCGGCACGGCCCGGCAGCCCGCTCGCAACGGGGGTGGAAGCGGCAACCGCCGGGCGGCGTGATCAGCCCGGGCACTTCGCCCGGAATGCCGCTGGCGGTGCCGTCCGCGTCCGGCAGGCTCGCCAACAGCTTCGTCGTGTAGGGATGGGCTGGTGCTGCGAAGAAGCGGTCGACCGGCGCGGACTCGACGTCCTGCCCGGCATACATGACGTTGACGGCGTCGCAGATTTCATAGGCCGCCCCCAGGTCGTGCGTCGTCAGCAGCACGGCGACGTTGCGTTCGGTCGCCAGGCGGCGGATCAGGCCGAGAATCTGCGCCTGGATGGTGACGTCGAGCGCCGTGGTGGGCTCGTCGGCAATCACCAGATCCGGACCGGGCAGCAGCGCCATCGCGATCATCAGCCGTTGGCGCTGGCCGCCGGAGAGCTCATGCGGATATTTGCGCAGCATCTGGGCCGGCCTCGGCAACTGCACGGCATCGAGCAACTCCAGGACGGCGTCGAAATCCGCCCGCCGTCGCTCGGCGGGATACCGCGACACGACGGCCGGCAGCCATCCGCGCCCGTTTGGCGCGGCGGCGCGCGGCGACTTCCATTTCAGGATTTCCATGATCTGCTCGCCGACCGTGAAGACCGGGTTGAAACTGGTGAACGGATCCTGCGGCACGAAGGTGATGGCGCGGCCCCGTATCGTCTGGTTGACGGCCGCCGGATCGGCCGTCAGCAGATCGGTCCCGCGGAACCGGACCCGGCCGCCGGTGATCCGGGCCGTCTCGCGCGGCAGGACGCCCAGGATGGCGCGCGCCAGCGTGGTCTTGCCGCAGCCGCTTTCGCCGACCAGGCCCAGGACCTGGCCGCGGTCGATCGACAGGCTGACGCGGTCGAGGACCGAGGCGAAGCCGGCCTCGGTTGCGAACCCCAACGACAGGTCTTCGACCGCCAGCAGCGCCGTCACTTTACGCCGGCTCCCCGCCGTATGCGTGGATCGAGGAAGTCGCGCAACCCGTCGCCCAGCAGGTTGAAGCCCATGACGACCATGAAGATGGCGACGCCGGGCACGGTTGCGTACCACCACGCCTCGGGCAGGAATTCGCGCGATTCGGCGATCATGCGGCCCCATTCGGGCGTCGGCGGCGGGGCGCCGAGCCCCAGGAAGCCCAGCGCCGCCGCGGTCAGGATGGTGCCGCCCATGCCGATCGACGTGCGCACGATGATGGCCGAGGCGATGTTCGGCAGCACGTGCAGGGTCATCACGCGCAACGGCGAGGCGCCGAGCGCGATCGCCGATTCGATGAAGACCTCGTTCTTAAGCGAGCGCGTTTCGGCGAACACCAGGCGGGCCCAGAACGGCCAGTAGGTGATGCTGAGCGCCAGGATGACGTTTTCGATCGACGGGCCGAGCGTCTGGGCGATGGCGATCGCCAGCACGATCTGCGGCACCGCCAGGAATACGTCGGAGACGCGCATCAGGAGATTGCTCGGCCAGCCGCCGTAGTAGCCGGCGACGAGTCCGATCGGCACGCCGACCAGGACGGCTGATCCGACGGCGACGACGGCGATGGTGATGGTGATGCGGGCGCCGAACAGGATGCGGCTCAACAGATCGCTGCCCATCCGGTCGGTGCCCAGCCAGTTCACGGCGTCGGGCGGACGCAGGCGGTTGGCGGTGTGGAAATCCGCGACGTCGCCGGGAAACGGCGCCAGGATCGGCGCGAAGACCGCCGCAACGACCAGCGCGAGCAGCAGCGCCAGGCCCAGCGCCGAGGCGCGGTCGCTTGCGAACCGGCCCAACCCCCGCCGCCAGCCCGGCATCATCGTGTCCCCCTCATCGCGTTCCTCTGGGATCGATGAACGAATGGGTGATGTCGACCAGCAGGTTGACGATCACGATCAGGGCGCCGATCCAGATCGTGAAGCCGATGATCGCCTTGTGGTCGGACTGCAGGATCGACTGCACCGCGAACGTGCCCATGCCGGGCCAGTCGAACACCGTCTCGACGATCACGGCGTTGGTCACCAGCACGCCGAAGATCAGGCCGATCTGGGTGACGGTCGAAATCAGCGCGTTGCGCAGCACGTATTTCCACACGATCAGGCCCGGCGGCAGGCCCATGGCGCGCTGGTAGAGCACATGGTTGCTGTTGATGACGTCCAGCACGCCGGCCCGGGTGAAGCGCACGATCGTCGCGGCCGCCGGCAGCGCCAGCGTGAGCGCCGGCAGGGCGATGTGCGAGAGCGCGCTGTGCAGGGATTCCATGTCCCAGTCGAGCAGCGAATCGATGATCATAAACCCGGTCACGGGGGTGGGGCCAAATCCGTCGATCCGGCTGTTGAGCGGCGCCACGCCCAGCTTCATCGCAAAGAAGAATTGCAGCAGCAGCGCCAGCCAGAACGCGGCGATGGCAAGTCCGGAAACGCTGATCACCCGCAGGATGTGATCGAGCAGCGAATTGCGCTTCAGCGCCGATATCACGCCGAGCGGAATGCCAAGCGCGACCGACAGCGTAATGGCCGCCAGGGTGAGTTCCAGGGTGGCCGGCAGGCGCGATATCAGGTCCTCCGATATCGGGCGCTGGCTGTAGATGCTGATGCCGAGATTGCCCGACACGATGTCGCGGAAGTGCCGCGCGAGCTGGACCCAGACCGGCTGGTCGTAGCCGAGCTTGATGCGCATCGCCTCGATTTGCGGGGCCGTGGCGTTCTCGCCCAGGAGAACACGCACCGGATCGGTGGGAATGACGTTGGAGATCAGGAAGACGATGATGACGAGCCCGGCCATCGTGGGCACGAACCAGACCAGTCGCGAAAGGATCATCTCTAGACGGCGCATCGAATCGCCTCGTGCACTCTTCCTCTTCCGGACGCGAGCCTCCGGCTCGCTCATGCTCATGAGCGCGCTGGAAGCGCGCGGTCCGGAAGACCATGAAGAGCCTACTTGTAATAAGCCCAGCGCATGTCCTGCCCGCTGCCGATCGGGCTGAAGCGGATTCCGCCGATATTGGCGGCATAGGGGCCGTACCACTTCGTGTTGTAGACGAAGATGCCCATCGCCTGCTCGGCCACCTTCGTCGCCGCCTTCTCGTACAGCACGCGTCGCTTCTCCTGGTCGTTGGTCGCGAGCGCCTCGTCGATCCACTTATCGAGCTCGGCGTCCTTGGTGTACGAGGAGTTCCGCGTCCCGATGTAACGCGAGCCGTAGAGTTCGCCGACCCAGTTGTTGGGGTCGACGTAATAGGTGCTCTTCCACAGGGGCACCATGTCGTAGTTCTTGTCGCGATCCTGCATGCGGCTTTGCACGACCGGCCAGGGCGCCGATTCGATCTTGATCTCGATGCCGATCTTCTTGGCGCCGTTCTGCAGCAGGGCGGCTGCCTGCTCCGTCTCGCTGAAACCGGCCAGTGTGCCGATCGTGATCGGCCGTAGCGGCTCCTTGACCTGGGCGAGCTCCGCCTTGGCCTTTTCCAGGTCGTAGGTGAAGCCCTTGAGGTCCTTGGGTGCGCCCCATAGGTTGTTCGGGTTCGGGCTGGGGTTGCGGGCAACCGCACCCTTCAGGATGTCCTTGATGAAGCCGTCATAGTCGAAGGCATAGGCCAGCGCCTTGCGGAAGTGCACGTCGTTCATCAGCGAACGGCCGTTGTGCATGGAGAAGTAGAAGACGCGCATCGATTCCGCCTCGAGGATCTGCACGTTCTTCGCCTCCTTCAACCGCAGGATCTGGTCATAGGGCAGGTATCCGTCGGTGCCCTGGAAGTCGCCCTTGATCATCCCCTGCACGCGGGTGTTCGTCTCCAGCACGGTGCGGAATTCGATCTCGTCGAAGGCCTTTGGGCCCCAGCCGGCGAAATGCTCCTTGAAGCGCTCGCCCACGAAGCCGATCGCCGGATCGTAGCGCTTCAGCTTGTAGGAGCCGCTGCTGGCCACGTTCCTTGCCAGCCAGGCCTGGCCCCAGTCGCCGTCCTTCTCGTTCTTCTTCACCAGCTTGGAGTTGACGACCAGGATTTCCGGCACGGTGGCCAGGAAGATGGCGGACGGCTCCTTGAGCGTGAACACGACCGTATACTTGTCGGGCGCCTTGGTGCTGCCCGGCGCGATGATGGGCAGGAACAGCGACGCGGCGCCCTTCTTCATCGCCAGCATGCGCTCGATGCTGTAGATCACGTCGTCGGCGGTGAACTCGCTGCCGTCGTGGAACTTCACCCCTTTGCGCAGCTTGAAGGTCCAGGTCTTGCCGTCGGCCGAGGCGGTGTGGCTTTCCGCCAGCCACGGGATCATCTTCGGCGGATTGTCGACCCAGCGATACAACCCGTCGTAGAAGTTGATGCGCGACGCGGCGCGGCCGACGTCGAAGATGGCGTGCGGATCGAGATTGTCGTAGCCGCTGTTGTTGGCGTGCACGTACTTGCCCTGCGCCCAGGCCTCGCCTGCGACGACGGGTGCCGATGCCGCGGCGATCGCGGCCAGCAATGCCAGAATTGTCCGTTTCATGCTTTGCCTCCTCTGTCGTTTTCTGTCGTTCAGCCCTTCTGCTTGACGTAGCGCGCGACGTCGGCGTGCGTCGCGAACCAGATGCCGGTATGCGCGCGGATGTGCCGGATCAGCTCCTCCAGGATCATCATGCGCGAGCGGTGGCCGATGATGTGCGGATGCATGGTGAGCTGGTAGAGCCCGCCCTCGGCATAGGCCGCGTCGAACTCGCGCCGGAAGATCTCCAGCACGGAAGAGGGCGGCGTGTAGGGGCGCAGCGAGGCGAAGCGATTCATGTTGAAGTAGACCGCGTCGTCGCGGATCCATTCGACCGGCAGCTCGACGACGCCGGTCGGCTGGCCGTCGAGCTGCAGCTCATAGCAATCGTCGTCGGCCATCAGCGAGGAGTCGTAGAGCAGGCCCATGTCGCGTGTGATGGCGAGCGTGTGCGGCGAGAAATCCCACGACGGCGTGCGGATGCCGACCGGGCGCTGGCCCGAGACTTTCTCCAGCATGTCGGCTGAGCGCATCTGCAGGTCACGCTCCTGCTGCTCGGGCAGGATCGAGTTGCGCTCGTGGATCCAGCCGTGGATGCCGATCTCGTGGCCGTCGGCGGCGACGCGGCGCTGCTCGTCGGGATGCAGCATGGCCGAGACGGCTGGCACGTAGAAGGTCGCGGGGATCGCGTATTTCTGCAGCAACGCCAGGATGCGCGGGATGCCGGCGCGGTTGCCGTACTGGCCCTGGCTCAGGCGGCCGATCGACTCGCCGCCTTCGCGCAGTTCGCCGGTCTCGTGATCGGAGTCGAACGAGATCGCCACGGCGCAGCGCGCGCCGTCCGGCCACACGTCGGGCCGCAGCGTCCGGCCGGCGCGCACGCGCTCGACGATGCCGCGCCAGCGCTGCTCGGACCATTGCCAGGGCTGCTCCGGCTTTTGCTCCTGCTCGTCTTGCCTGGAAACGATGGTCGGGTGCGCAGCAGACATGGTCTTCCTCCTCCCCCCTGTTCTCCTCAAATTCCTCTCCCCCGCTAGGGCCCGCTAGGGGGAGAGGTTAGGAGAGGGGGCTTCGACGGCTCGTGCAACCCCCCTCCCAGCCTCTCCCCCTATCGGGGGAGAGGAGAGCTAACTGATCGGACTGCCGGTCACCGGCAGCACCTGGCCCGTGATCCACGATGCGTAGGACGAGGCCAAAAACATCACGGCATGGGCGATGTCCTGCGGCTCGCCCAGGCGGCGCATGGCGACGCGCTCGATCATCGCCTTCTGGCCTTCCGGCCCGTAGGACTGCCATTGCCGCTCGTAGTCGGGGCTGGTGCGCAGGAAGCCCGGCGCCACGGCGTTGACCGTGACGCCGCTCGGCCCGAGCTCGTGGGCGAGCTGGCGCACCAGGCCGAGCTGGGCGGCCTTGGCCGTGGCGTAGGACTGGATTCCGGTCAGGCTGACGCCGAGGCCGGCGCGGCTGGCAATCACGATGATACGGCCCTTGGCCCTCTTCTTCATGCCCGGCGCCACCGCGCGGCTGGCGAAGAACGCGCCGTCGACATTGGCCGCCTGGATCGCGCGCCAATCGTCGTCGCTGACCTCCTCGACCGGACGCTTGGCCTGGCCGCGCACGCCGCCCGCGACGTGCACCAGCACGTCGACCGCGCCGCAGGCCCGCTCGACCTCGCGCACGAAGCCATCGACCTCGGCCGACTGTGTCAGGTCGACCTTGCGCATCTCCAGCGCGCCGCTGCGCTGGGGCGTGGCCCGCGCCTTCAGCGCCGCCAGTTCGTCTTCCAGGACATCGCAGGCCCACACCTTGGCGCCGCGTTCGACGAAGCCCTCGACGATCCCGCCGCCGATCCCGCGCGCGGCGCCGGTGACGATGACGGCCTGGTTGTCGAATTGGATGTCCATCAGCCGCTCATTCCGCCGCTTGCGCGGGCTTGAGCTGCGGGAACTCGCCCACCGCCAGATCGAAGGCGCGCCGCACCTCGCTGCCGTCGCCGCGGCGCTGATGCGCCGGCACTTGCTCCAGGGCGGCGAAGATCCGCTTCTTCATGTAGTGGCGCCAATTGACGGGCAGGATGGCCAGCACCTCGGTCAGGACGGCATAGTTGGCGTCGGTCCATTCGCGCTCGTATGCTTGGCGCTGCTCGTTGAAGGCGAAGACGCCGGGCTTCGCGTTCGCCGCGAGCCGCGCGCGGCGGGCTGCCGTCGCCGTCTCGTCGATCGCTCCGTCGCGGATGACCACGCCGTAGTCGTCGGCGGCGGACCCGACCGAGACCTTGCCTTGCTGCACGTCGAACAGCACCGCCTGCGTGTCGCGCTCCCAGGGCGGTCCCCAGCCGCCGCCGCCGCACGCCGTCGTCAGGATCACGTCGCCGGGGTCGAGGGCCACCACATCGGTATTGCCGAGATCGATGGCGCCGTTGGTCTCGGGATTGCGCCAGAAGCTCGAGGTGGCGCCAGGCTTGCCGCCGTTGCTGCCCCAGGCCGAAAAGCGCGTGCGGTCGCGGTTGCGCGCCGTCACCACGGTGTTGGGGGCGAACACCTTGAACTCGAGCAGGGTGCCGAGCCCGCCGCGATGCTTGCCGGCGCCTCCGGTGTCGGGCACCAGGCCGTAGCGCAGCACCTTGATCGGCACCTCGGTCTCGTTGATCTCGACCGGCGTGTTCTTGAGGAAGCTCGAATTGGCGCCCGAGCCGTCGGCGCCATCGCCGCCCGACCAGCCGCCGGCGCCGCCGGTGATCGGGTCGATCGAGGCCATGATCGTGCGGCCGCTGCGGTTGTCGGTCGTCTTGACGTTCATGATGGCGCTGCTGCCGGCGGGGCCGGCGGGCAGGAGGTCGGGCACCGCCGCCTGGAACGCGCCGATCGTCACACCCTGCAGGCGCCCGCACGTCATGCTGCGCATGCCGACGGCGGCCGGGAATTGCGGGTTGAGGATCGTGCCTTGGGGGATGACGCAGCGCGCCGGCCGCGTGATGCCGCCGTTCAGGAGGATCGTCGGATCGATGCTGTAGAGGCAGTAGGTGTAGCCGACCATCAGCAGGATGTGGCGCTCGGCGCCGCCGGTCGGCACGTTGAGCGACGATTGAAGCTGGGAGTCGGAGCCGGAGAAGTCGAGGATCGCCTCGTCGCCGCGGATCTTGAGCGACAGGGCGAGCCGCACGGGCACCCCGCCCGGCGCGTCTTCGTCCAGGTAGTCGGCAAAGAAATAGTCGCCGTCCGGAATGCGGCTCAACAGGGCGCGGGCCTGCCGTTCGCCCAGGTCGAGCAGATCCTTGACGCCCTGGCGGAATACTTCCACGCCGAACTTGCGCACCATGTCGTGGACCTTGCGCTCGCCGGTGTTCATGGCCGCGATCTGCGCCTGGAGGTCGCCGTAGTTCTGATCGGGCATGCGCACGTTGGTCAGCATCACGTCGAGCAGCGCCTGGTTCAGCTTGCCCTGGTCGTAAAGCTTGTTGGGCGGGATGCGGATGCCCTCCTGGTGAACCTCGGTCAGTTGTCGCGACAGCGATGCCGGCACCGCGCCGCCCACGTCCGTGTTGTGGATGTGGCTGACCGAGAAGGCGACCAGCTCGTTCTCCCAGAAGATCGGCTTCCACATATGCAGGTCGGGCGTGTGGGTGCACACGAAGCCGCTGTAGGGATCGTTGGTGATGCAGATGTCGCCCGGCCGGTAGTCGCCCACCATGCCGAGGGCATTGGCGTAGTCGAGCCCGATGAACCAAGTGGCGCCGAGGTCGCGCGGGCTGGCGAAGGTCATGCCGTCGGGCGTGGCGAGGCCCGTGGTGAAGTCCTCGGTTTCCTTCACGAAGGTCGAGTAGGCCGTGCGGAACAGCGTGAACGCCATGCTGTCGGCGGCCGCTTGCGCGTGATTGGCGAAGATCTGCAGCGTGACCGGGTCGATGCGCATCGCGTGTCCCTTCAATCCAGCGACAGGAGAATGTTGCCGTACGCGTCGACGGCGCCGATGAAGCCTTGCGGAACGCAGATCGTCGTATCCTCCTGCGCCACGACGCAGGGGCTGCCGAGACGGTGCCCGTGCCCCAGGTCGGCCCGCCGGTAGAGCGGCACGGTGCGCCAGGCGCCGTCCAGGTACACGTCGATCTGCTTGGCGGGGCTGGGCGAGTCGGTGCGCTGCGGCTGCGCCGGGAACTGCGGCTGCGGCGAGGTGCCCACCACCACCATGCGCAGGCTGACCAGGGACACCGGCGCGCTGGCGGAGCTGTGGCCGTAGAGGCGATCGTGCTGCGCGTGGAAGGCGGCCGCGATCCGCTGCCAGTCGCCCACCGCGATCCAGTCCAGTTGCAGCGGCACCTCGATCTCGAACGATTGGCCCTGGTAGCGCATGTCGGCGGCCGACTGCAGCATGTAGGGACCGGCGATCTTCTGCTCCTCGGTGATCCAGGCGGTGGCGCGGCACGCGAGATTGTCAAAATCCGCCTTCAGGCGCGGCAGCTCGGTGGCCGATAATGGATAGTAGGCCGTGCTGATGAAGTCGTTCTTGACGTCGGCGACCAGTCCGCCCAGCGCCGAGAGCACGCCCGGCGCGGTGGGGATCAGCACCCGGCGCATGCCCAGTTCGCGCGCCAGGAAGCAGCCCAGCATCGGTCCGGCGCCGCCGAACGCCAGCAGCGTGAAGTCGCGCGGGTCGAGGCCCTGGCGCGAGGCGAGCTTGCCGACCTCGCGGTACATGCCGGAGACCGCCACCTGGATGATCGCCTCGGCGGCCTGTTCGAGGCCGCGCCCGAGCTTCGCGGCGACCGTGCCGACGGCGGCGCGCGCTTTGTCGACATCGACGGCCACCGCGTCATAGCCGATGTTGCCGTGGCCGATGACGCCACAGACGGCGAAGGCATCGGTCATGGTGGGCCGCGTGCCGCCGCGGCCGTAGCAGGCCGGGCCGGGCGTGGATCCCGCGCTCTCGGGCCCGACCGTCAGGATGCCGAACTCGCTGACCGCGGCGATGGAACCACCACCGTCGCCGATCGACGTCACCGAAACGGTCGGGATGTAGATCGGAAAATCCCCCACCATTTCGCCCGTGCCGTAGGTCGGCGTGCCGTCGACGATGATCGCGACATCGGCCGAGGTTCCGCCGATGTCGAGGCTCAGGACCTTGTCCAGCCCGGCCTGCCGCGCAACGAAGCCGGCGCCGATGACGCCGGCGGCCGTGCCGGAGAGCAGCATCTGCAGGCATGCCGACTTGCCGAGCTCAGCCGTCATGACCCCGCCGTTCGACTTGGTCACCATGGCCTCGGCGGCAACGCCGGCTTGGCGCAGGGCCGTCTGCAGGGCCGCCAGGTAGCGCGCCACGACCGGTTGCACGTAGCCGTGGATCGTGGCCGTGGCGGTGCGCTCATATTCGCGGATGATCGGCCACACGTCGCTGGAGCAGAACACCGGCATCCGCGGCGCCCATTGGCCGATCAGCCGCTCAGCCTCCCGTTCGTGTGCCGGATTGCGATAGGAATGCAGCAGGGCCAGGACGATCCCCTCGGCGCCCAGCGCGATCGCCTGGTCGAGCGCGCGGCGCAGGCTGGCCTGGTCGAGCGGCCTGTCGACGGTTCCGTCCGCGAGTATCCGTTCACGCACCGGCAGCACGCGCTCGCGCGTGACCAGCGGCTCGGCCCGTTTCGACATGAGGTGATACGGATCGGGCATCTTGAGCCGCGCCAGTTCCAGCACGTCGACGAAATTCTCCGTCGTGAACAGGCAGAGGCGAATGCCCTTGCGCTGGATCACCGAGTTGATGCCGACGGTCGTGCCGTGCGTGAAATAGCCGATGTCCTGCGGCTGGATCCCGAAGCGGTTGCCGAGCTCGGCCAGGCCGGCAATGACCTCGCGCCCGGGTTCCTGCGGCGTCGACAATACCTTCAGCGTCACCAGGCGGCCGGTCGCCTCGTCCAGGGCGCAGAAATCCGCGAAGGTGCCACCGATGTCCACGCCGATCCGATAACTCACCGCTGGATCCCCTCGTTGTAAGGTCTATGCCGCCCGCCGATGACCGAGACGTTGGCTGATGGTGGCGGCCGCGCGGACGACACCGGTGATGATTCGCGACTTGGCGGTGGGATACCGCGCCGACACCGTTCCCACGTTCAGCGCAGCAACGACCGTACCATCGCCGCCGAACACCGGCGCCGCCGTCGCCGATCCACCGAGCACGTATTCCTCTTCGAGAACGGCGTAGCCGTCGGCCGCCACCTTGGTGAGGATCGTGCGCAGCTTGCCAGCGTCGGTGACGGTTCTTGGCGTGTGGGCGCGCAGCCGTGTGCGCATCAAATAGGCATCTGTCGATTTCTTGTCCCAGAATGCCAGCAGAATTCTGCCCATCCCGGTGCAGTAGGCCGGGCGCAGGCCGGGATTGTCGGAATCGTAGCGGATCTGCGCGCGACTGACCGACTTGGCGAGGACCTTGACGTCGCCGCGCGCCGCGCGGGCTCCCAGGAACACGGTTTCGTCCAGGCCATCGCGCAGCTGGTCCATCACCGGGCGGGCCACCGCCACCAGGTGCGCCTCGGGCCCGCCGATCCAGCCCGACGATCGGCGCAGGGACTCAGTTAGCGCGTAGCGGTCGGCGGCGTCGCGCTCGACATAGCCGCGCGCCTGCAGCGTCCGCAGCAACGCGTGCGCGCTGCTCTTGGGCAGCGCCAGGATCGAGACGAGGTCCTTCAGGGCCATCGGCTCTTCGTTGCGGAACAGCAGCTCGAGGATGTCGAGCACCCTGGCCGCGGATTTCACATTGTCGTTCATGTACATGAACTTCGTTCTGCTATTGAAACGAAGTTCATTGGAACGCTGCGCGACTGTCAAGTCGGCGGCGCGCCGTGAGACCGCGTGCTGTGACATTTACCTGTCCAGGCAGTTGCACCTGCCCGCGGATCGGAACGGTCGCGCCTCGTCACAGCATTGGCACTGGCCTCTGCAACTGAGCCCTGTTCGTCTGGATGCCGGGTGGGGGTTGTTCAACGTCGCAAGAGGCGATCATGCCTGCTTCGAATGCGGAGGTGTGTCCGGCCAGGCTGTCGCGGGCTTTGCTGGCCACGGCCTGCGCCGCCTTGCTGGTCTGCGGACCGGCGTCGCAGGGCCTGGCCCTCGACGCCGACTTTCCCGGCGGCCTCGGCGCTGGAGGACAGATGCTGGGCGGCCCGACGGAAGTCGCCGCGGCACCCGATGATCCGTTCGTCAGTCGCGAGATCACGCTCAGCGGCTTCGTCGAAGACTCGTTCGAAGCCTCGCTGGTGAGAGCCGGGGCGCCCCCGGACTTGAGTCTCAAGCTGAAGGACGCCCTGTCATCGGCCCTCGATCGGCGCCATCGGGATGCGAACCAGCTCGACAGCAGCGGCACGTTTTACGTTCGCTACAGGCAGACCTTCGCGACGGATGGTCGGGAGATCGGCGCCGGTCGCATCGTGTTCGCCGACGTCATGACGGCCGCCCGGGGAAGGATCGCCGTCCACGGCTTTCGCCCGACGCGCGGCGCCGAGCAGTTGTGGCTCGCCAGCGGCGAATCGTTGGCCGCGCCGGCCATGCGGTTGCCGCTGGAGACGGTCAGCGTGTCGTCGGCCTTCGGCGTTCGCGCCGATCCGTTCGAGCAGCCACGGCACGGCCTGGGCGCACCCAGCCGGCTCGGCACCGTGGGCGCCACCATCAACACGGCGACGGCCCGCGGCATCGCCCTGGGGCTTGCACCGGGCCCCGGCAGGAGCGCCAGCCGGGGCGGCGCCGCGTTCCTGATGCATAACGGGGTCGATCTGGTCGCTCCGGCCGGCACGCCGGTTCTTGCGGCGGCGAGCGGAACGGTCGTTGGCGCGGCGCCCAACGCCGGATACGGAAACTGGATCCGCATCGCGCACGCCCGGAATGTTGCGACGGTCTACGGCCACCTTTCCGCGTTTGCCCCGGGCGTCAGCGCCGGGGTGAAGGTCCAGCGTGGGCAGGTGATCGGCTTCGTCGGCAACACCGGTCGATCCACCGGCCCGCATCTCCATTTCGAGGTCATCGACAAAGGTCAGGCGATCGACCCCATGACGTTTCCCCGGACGAAGCGGGCCAGGCTGAAGGGCGCCGATCTCGAGCGCTTCCGCAAGCTTGTCCGGCAGTCCGAGGCGGCGCGGCAGGGCGATGCGGCGTTCCGGCGGATCTCGGCCGGCGGCGTCCCCTGATCGAGCGGGGTTTCCCTCGCGAGCATGCAGCCGCCATCGGCGGATCGTGAGCCGGTGGCGCCTGCCTTTGACGGAGACCGATTCTGCCGGACCGAATGTCCTGTCTGCGGTGGCCGTCACCGTATCGACGTCGACGACGATTTCGCCTCGCGCCGCACAGCCGGGCAGCGAGGTTCACGCTGTCGCCGATGACCGTGAAGACATCGGGTGGCGGCCGGAAGGAGATCAGCGGGAGCGCCGCCATCGGCCCGTTTTCGATGAGGGACATTTCGGCTCCTCATGCGTGATGTGGTGCAGCATTGTTGGCCGGCGATCGGTCCCCCGTATCACGGGCAGCCAGACGCAAGGGCACGGCCGCGATATGTGGCGAATGTCACAGTCGTGCACCACCTGAATCGGCAGGATGTCGGCCAGGTGCGGTTCTCTAGACTTCAGCACTGCCGCAGCAGACGTACTCTCGCGGAGATGGGCATGAAGCTCATGCAGATGACCATGCACTTGCCGTGGCCGAGACATCCCTGCGCATAGGATATCGAAGCATCCAGCTTTTGCAGGTCCTGTTGGAGGCTCCCATGACATCCCTCATTCAACGGGCACATCTGAACGCGAACATCCGCAAATCGATAGGTTGCGGCGGCTCACCCATTGCCTCCGTCATCCGGGCTGCCATGGCGGAACGCTTTGGCCGGCGCTTTGGCGGTGTCCGCATCCACACCGATCGATTTGCCGCGATGGCCGCGCGTGTTCTGGGGGCGCAGGCATTCACCGTCGGGTCGCACATCTTTTTTGGCCGCGGCTGGTACGATCCGCACACGCCGGCGGGCTCGAGATTGCTTGCCCATGAGCTTGTCCACGTCATCCAGCAGGCTGGCGGCGCGACGCCGGCCCCTATGGCTGACGGCCAGAGAGAGTTGCTTGAAGGCATTGCCGATGAGGCTGCCGAAATTGTCGTTGCCGGGGCCGCGTTGCCCTCAGGCTTCCGCTTCGGAGTCGCGCCGCGGGGAGTGGTTCAGCGCCACGATGGTCCCCCATGCCCGGGCCGGCGTTACGACAGTCGCGAGCCGATGATCTGGATGGCCGCCAATGAGGCGATCGAGCTGGTGTACAAGAATGATCCAAAGCATGTGAACCACATCATGTTCTTCGGATCTGATTTCGAGAACAGTCTGCTGAAGATCGGGCCTGAGATGCCGACTCGTGTGCCGAACCGGCGCCCGTCGCGCCCTGGTGTCGCCGAGGTCAGGCTGCCGAAAGGCGTACCGAATCAAAGGTTCGGAAACCTGTTGCTGCAGGAGCTGCGCGGGCTCGAAAGACAGCGCAGGCCGGACATCATCGATTTCACAAATCGTGCCTTCTACGAGATCAAGAGCAACGGTTACCAGGACCGCGGATCCGTCCAGTTGCGGAGTTACTACAAGATCACCGAGATGATCCTGCGGCAGCATGGCCAGTCCGAACCGCCCTGGAGACTCGATACGGCCCCGCCGTGGTACCCGGATCACGTCCTTTCAATGCTCAGCCCGACTCCACAGAGCCGCAAGCTTGTCGTGTGCACGCAGCAGACGGACCATGTCCGGTATCCCGGGATGATCTTGTACGAGGTGCGTGAGCTGCCTGTACGAAGCCGGCGACAGCGAACCAGCGAGATTCGGGTGCAGGAGTTTTGGTCGCAATACAACTTCATGCACCCGGCCGCTCGCGCGAGCTTGCCGAAAGCCATTCCCGTCCATGATCCGGACAGTCCCGAGTACGTCATCATAGCCCCGTACGACTTCTTCTCATTGGACTACGTGAAGCAGGTGGAGAAGGAGGCCACGAGACGGAGATGGGAGCCGTTTCGCGTGCAGTCTGAATTCTCTCGAAACCGCATTCGTCCGTCGTCGATACCGGGGCTCACGCCCGAGAACGTCCTCATGTTCGCCCTGGTCACGGCGATCGCAGGTACACTGGTCGTCGTTGCGCTGATTGGGGCCGCCGCTATCGTTGAAGGACTGGCGGCGGGAGTCGCCGCGCTCACCGAGGCGGGAACGGCTGCGGCAACAGGGACGGCGGCCGCCGCGGAAGCGACGATCGTCGTTCCGGCTGGCATTGCGGCCAAGGTTGCCGGCGGCACGGCGGCCGCCGCGACGGCGGCCGAAGCAGCCACGATAGCTTCGCACGCGGCAGTGCTGGCTTCGCCTGTTGCTCAACAGATGGCAACCGCCGCCGGTGTCGCCCTCATTCTCGCCACGACCAGAAGTGCGCAAGCCGATTCGTCGGATCCGGCCAAGGTGACGATCGATCAGCTCATTCCCATTCGCGTTGTGCCGATCAACGCGTTCAAGCAGGTCATCGGGCCCGCGCCGCATGCCTTCAGTGATGGGGTCGAGCGTCCGTTCCCCAATGCCGACAAGAAGCACTTCGTCATTGGCAGGCAGGTGTACTTCGACAGCGTGATGCACCGGATCCTGGGACGCGTATCTGTCCGGTAAGCAGCCTGCCTGCCAGTGCCGCCGTCACGGGGCAACGCCGAAGCCGTGGCCGGATCAGCCTGCCGCCTCGGTCAAGGCCTGATCGTAGGCGCGGACCGAGGCCGGCACCCGCTCGCGCACCTCGGCTGCCGTCATTCCCGGACGATAGAGGCTGCTGCCGAGGCCAAACACCCGGATTCCTGCCGCGACATAGGCGGCAAGGACGGCAAGCTGCGCGGCGATGCCCGACGGCCGCAGGATCGATGCCGGAAAGAATTTCAGCGCCGAGGCGCCGCGGCGCACCGCGAGAAGGGCCTCGGTGAGCGTGAAGACGCCGGGCATGGTCACCATGCGCCGCGCCTGCGCCATCGCCAGCACGTCGGCGTCGACGTTCGGATCGGCCATCAATCGTCCGCCGATGTCGGCGACCCGCGCACAGTCGGCGGCGCTCAGCACCGTGCCGGCGCCGATCAGGCAATCCTTGCCGAAACGCCGGCCGAGCCGCTCGGTCGCTTGCGGCCACGAAACGGGGTCGCTCACGTCGCAGCCCTTGCTCTCCAGATCGCGAGGGCGGCCTTGGCAAGGCCGCGCCGCGACGCCTGCTCGGCATCGACCGTCGTCACGTCGAGCCCCTGCCCGACGAGCGCGGCCTCATAGAGTCGTCCGAGGGCGCCGGCCGCGATCAGCCGCACCGATCGCAGCGGTCCATGTCTGCGTCGCGCATCGGCGAGCTCGGTTCCGATCAGGAGGCCGGACAGCCGCGCCGCGCCATCGGCGCGCTGCTCGAACCCCAGGAGCTGTGCAGCCCGCAGCCGGAACAGCGACACGGTCAATGCCGTGGGCTCGGCCAGCGCCGTCGACAGGCCCTCTTGGAACGGCTGACTGTCCGTCGGCGCCGCACCCGCCGCCTCGACCGCGTGGGCGAGGATGCTGTGCTCGGCGATCGTCGAGAACAGCTCGCCGGTCATGTAGGTCGAGAACTCGACGATGCGGCCGTCTTCGATCCCCACCCATTTGCTGTGCGTGCCGGGGATGCAGACGAGGCCGCTGAAGTCGGGCTCGGTCACGCCTAGAAGCTGCGTTTCCTCCCCGCGCATGACGTCGGGCCGGTCGGCGTGCGCCTGGGCGATGCCGGGCAGGATGCGGATGTCGCCGGGCGTGTCGATTCGGATGGCGCCCTCGTGCAGGGCATCGAGCCGCGTCGGTGTCCGTATATAAGGTGCTTCGGCCCAGCCCTGCCGCGCGCCCGCCATGCCGCAGATCAGGACAGGGGCTCCTTCCGGAGCGCCGAGCCGCGCGAGGTGATCGCGCAGCACCGGCGCGAAGCCTCCGTCGCCGTTGCCGGCACAGTGCAGCATGCCTTCGCCGCCGCGGCTTTCCGCCAGCGCCGCGCCGTCGGCCGCCATCATCCAGCCGCGAAAGCTGCTGCTGCCCCAGTCGACGACGACGAAGGCTCCGGGTGCGCTGCGGGACGGACTTTCGGCAGGGATCAAGCCAGCACCTCCTCGGGTCACAGTCGCCCTCGTTGATCTGCCCGGACAGCTGGTCCTTGCGCGGCGGCCAGGGCTGCCGTTCTGGCAGCAAACCTGATCGGGAACCGCTTCAGTCGTAGCGGACGACGAGTTCGATATCTCCCAGTTTGAGCGTCGATCCTGGCTCAAGAGGTCGTGACAACCCGGGTGCGATCGGCGTGCCATTGATCGCGGTGCCGTTGGTCGATCCGACGTCCTCGATCTGCAGGGTGTTGTTCTTGCCCACGCTCAGTCGCGCGTGACGCCTGGAAACTGACGTATTCGACAGGACGACGTCACATTGGCTGGAATCCCGGCCGATCACCACGCTTTGCTTCCGTTTCACCAGCTCGTCCATTGGCACGTCGAAGCCGAATTTGCGCCCACTGACGTCGACACCGTGAAAATGGAAGATCCCCCGCAAGGGCACCGGCCTGCTCTGCACCGTGGCGGAGCTCTCGCGGGCCCGGACCCGGTAGATGTGCAGGGGGCGGCTGACGTGCTTGGCCCGATGCTCGCCGCCGTCGACATAGGCATAGTCGTCCCGCAGCTTGGCGACGTCGCGTACCGCGCGCGAGACGGCGATCCCGCCCGGTTCGGCCAGCACCTGGATGCGTTCGGCCAGGTTCACGCCGTCGCCGAAGATATCGTGATTTGCCTCGTCCATGATGATCTCGCCGAGATGGACGCCGATGCGGAACAGGAGCCGCTGCTCCTCGGCGAGACCCTCGTTGAACCGCGCCATGTGCTCTTGGATGTCGATGGCCACCTGGACGGCGGCGACCGCCGAGCCGAACTCGGCGAGCAGGGAGTCGCCCGTACTGTGAACCAGGTAGCCCCCGGCACTTTCAATGGCTGGCTGCCAGATCTTGCTGCGCGCTGACCGGAGGTGCTCGAAAGTCAGGTCTTCCTCGGCCTCCACCAGGCGCACGAAGCCGGCAAGATCGGCATGCAGGATTGCAGACAGTCGCCGTTCGGAACGTGTCATGGCTACCGGTAAGGAGCGGTAAGGAGGGAGACGCCCTTTTGTTGCAACACAGGTAAGGAAGTGGAACGAAAGCCCGGTGACCTTGTCCGACCGCTGCGGCAGCCGGCGCGGCAGAAACGAATTCATCGCATCGGCCTTTTGGCCTGCCGGAGAATTTTCAGGCCCCGGAGGCCCGCCTGTCAAACAAGCGGGCATCGGACTTGGCGCCACGGGCAGAGCCGCGGCTCCCGTCCCAGCACGCATTCTGTTACCTACACGCCGGCCACCACGCATTTCGAGCCTGCACAGCGGAAGGAAAAGATGAGCGCTCTTCTCAACGACGTCGACCTGGTCGATCGCATTCTGGCGCATGTCGACGGCAAGTCGACGGACAAGGGCACGTCGGTGTGGCGCGAGCCGGCCGCGAACTATACCTGCCCAGAGCGCTTTGCGGCCGAGCTGGACGTGCTGCGCCGCGTGCCGATGGCCTTCTGTCCCTCCGCGGCCTTGGCCGAACCCGGCTCGTACATCGCGCGCACGAGCGTCGGCACGCCGCTTCTGGTGGTGCGCGGAACCGACGGGATCGCCCGGGGCTTCCGCAATGCCTGCCGTCACCGCGGCATGAAGCTCGAGGAAGGCGAGGGCTGCAAGCGCGCCTTCGCCTGCCCTTATCATGCCTGGACCTACGGTCTCGACGGTGCGTTGCGCCATGTTCCCGGCGAGGAGGGCTTTCCCGGACTGGACAAGGAAGCGCACGGCCTCGTGCCGGTGCCGGTGCACGAGAAAGGCGGTCTCGTCTTCGTGACGCAGGAGACGCCGCTCTCCGACGGTGCTTTGCCGGACGTGCCGGACCTGCTGCCGCCCGATTGGGTTCTCTTCAACAACATCGAGTTCGACGACAAGGCCAACTGGAAGCTGCTCGGCGAGACGTCCATGGAGGGCTATCACATCAAGGCGCTCCACAATCAGTCCTTCTATCCTTACGGCTACGACAACCTGAACGTGGTCGAGCTGCACGGCCGCAATTCACGCATCGTCTTTCCGTTCCGCCGCATCGAAAAGCTGCGCCAGATGCCGCGCGAGGCGTGGAGCGTCCAGGAGCGCATCACCGATGTGCATCAGCTCTTCCCCAATATGCATGTCAGTTTCCTGTCCAGTCACGCGATGCTCATCATCCTGGAGCCGGTGACACCCTCGGAAACGCATTGGGTCATCTATCAGCTCGCCCCGCGACTGAAGAACGGCAAGCCGCTCGATATCGCCGAGGCCCGGCGCGACGCCAGTTTCGTGCAGGACGCCGGTTTGACGGAAGACCGGCAGGCGGCGTGTGCCATCCAGGCCGGACTGGCTTCGGGCGCGAATACGCATTTCACCTTCGGTCACTACGAACAGGCCATCGGCCATTTCCACCGCCACCTGACGGAGCACGTCGAGAAGCTGAAGGCGCATCGGCTCGGCGAGACGCGCGCCGAGCCCGTCTGAGTGATGGCTGCTACGATGCCTGTTGCGCTTCGGCCACCCGAAGAATCTCGACCACCGGCGGAGACACCAGGATCTCGCTGAAGGCCCGCATCCAGTTGCCGGTCTCCTCGCCCGTGCCGACGCCGCGCTCGCGGAACTGGTCGAGCTGGTCGAGACGCGCCAGCTCGAGCTCGAACTGCAGGGCGGCGCTGTCGTGGTGGCGCGTCAGCGGCACCAGCAGCCGGGCATTGAGACCGTCGCTGCGGGCGGCCTTGACCTCGCGCAGGATGAAGTCGATCGCGCGCTGGCGGTTCACGGGCAGTACGTCGTACGAAAAGCGAGCGAGGTACATCGCATCCCCTCCAAGGTGTGACACTGGGTGAATGTCGCCGTCCGCAACACGTTGCGAGGGAAAACGCTCCAGTTGTGAGCGGGTGGGGGGACATACCTGTGTATGGGGTAGTTCGGTGACGGACTTCTCGACGTTCCCGTTGAGACCGGCCCGACGTGAGCCCGACATTGTTGATATCGGCAAGACGCCGGTCGCTATCATGCGCAGGGCAAAGCCGGTATTTTATGTCTGTTTCGCTGCCGCGATGAGCAAGTGGGGAAAGGCTCGCGTCAATGTCCGTAACGAAGTCAATTGCGAGCGATGTGCTCGAGGGTGGCGCCGCGCGACTCATTGAGGAATTGGTGTTGCGTTTCGTTCCTCCTGCAAGCGCCAAGCATCCCGTCACATCGGCGAACGTTGAAGCGGCCGATCGGATCGCGCGCCATTGGACAAGCGTGGAGATAGGCCCCCTGCATCCGGGATCCGCAGCCCACAAACGGGCGACCTGCGCGATGTTCCAGGAGACATTCAACCCATATCGCCCTTCAGTGATTGCCTGGCCGGCCCTCAGTCCTGACGAGCTGCAGCGTTTGAAAGCGCCGCCCATCTGGGACATAGCGGTGCAGACGGAGGGCCGGGCGCGTCTGAATTTCGCTGCCTATGCCGATGGCCTGGAGGATGCGGAGTTCCGCCGTGCCATCATGCTGAATGCCTGGGAGGAGAATCGCCATAAGGAGGTGCTCGGCCATCTGGTGAGCGCGTACGGCATCGCGCTGGCGGAAGAGTTGCCTTGCGAGCCGCCACGCGATCGTCAATGGGCCTTCCTCGTGACGGGCTATTCCGAGTCGATCGACAGCTTCTTCGCTTTCGGACTTTTCGACCTGGCGCGGCGATCCGGCTTCTTTCCGGCGGAGCTGGTCGAGACATTCGAACCCGTCATCCAGGAGGAATGCCGTCACATCCTGTTCTTCGCGAACTGGCTGGCATGGCATCGCGCCAACCTGCCCTGGTGGCGTCGCATCCGTTTCGAGCTGCGTGTCGGTGGCCGTTTGGGTCTACATCGCCTGGCTGCGCGTCGGACTGGCCCGCGGCATGGACACCAAGGGCAAGGGTGTAAAGCAGGACTCCAACTTCACCGTCAACGGTGCGCAAGCGGTCACGCCCGTCAAGATCGGCATCCTCGACCTCATGCAGTTGTGCTTGCAGGAGAACGATCGCCGCCTGGCGGGATATGACCCCCGTTTGTGCCGGCCGACCACGATACCCGCGGCAGCACGATTTGTGCTCGCTATCGGCAAACTCTGGTTGCGGATCGGGCGTTAGGCGCTCGACAGGGCAGAATAGCACCCCTGCAAATTGCGAAATCATCGGGTATTGTCATACTTCGCACTAATTCGCGGCGCCGAAGGTACCTGTCATGAGTGTCTCCTTGCGGCCGGGCGATTTGACCCTCGTAACCGGCGGATCGGGCTTCTTGGGATCGGCCGTCGTGCGCGCCCTGACCGGACGTGGTGCGCGCGTTCGCGCCCTCGTTCGCGCCACCAGCCCGCGCGACAATTTCCTCGGCCTCGACTGCGAGGTTGTCGTCGGCGATCTCACCGACCGGCAGTCCCTCAAGGCTGCGCTGAAGGGTGTCCGATACCTGTTTCATGTCGCGGCCGACTATCGTCTGTGGGCCCGCGATCCTTCCGTGATCATGCGCGCCAATGTCGAAGGCACGTTGAACCTCAAGCGTGAGGCGTTGGCTGCCGGCGTCGAACGCATTGTCTATACCAGCAGCGTTGCCGCGCTGCGCGTGGCGGGCGCCACGGTTCCGGTCGACGAGACGGCCGCACTCTCGCCGCACGAGGCGATCGGCGTCTACAAGCGCAGCAAGACCATGGCCGAGCGCGCCGTCGAGGAGATGATCTTGCGTGACGGATTGCCGGCGATCATCGTCAGCCCCACGACGCCCATCGGGCCACGCGATATCCGGCCGACGCCGACCGGCCGTATCCTGCTCGACGCGGCGCGCGGCAGGATTCCGGCGTTCGTCGACACGGGATTGAACTTCGTTCACGTCGACGACGTCGCCGCCGGGCATCTGCTGGCCTTCGAGCGGGGACGCATCGGCGAACGCTATATCCTTGGCGGCGAGAACCTTACCCTGCAACAACTGCTCGCGACGATCGCCGGCCTGGCCGGCCGCAAGGCGCCGCGGCTTCGGCTGCCGCGTGCGCCGTTGGTGCCGTTGGCCTACGCCGCAGAGGCCGCCGCGCGCGTGACTGGCAGGGAGCCGCTACTGACTTTGGACGGCCTGCGGATGTCGAGACATCGCATGTTCTTCACCTCCGCCAAGGCCGAACGCGAGCTCGGCTATCGCAGCCGGCCATACCAGCAAGGTGTCGCCGACGCGCTGTCGTGGTTCCGTGCTGCCGGGTACCTGACATGAGCTTATGGACCGCCGTGGGACTCATCGCCCTGGTGATCTGGGTCTACCTGGTCGTCGCCCGCGGCGGGTTCTGGCTGGCGCGCGAACGCGATGACGGCGTGCCTGCGCCGCCGGCACGCTGGCCCGCCGTGGTGGCCGTCGTTCCTGCCCGCAATGAGGCAGATGTGATCGTGCGATCCCTTGGCAGCCTGCTGCGCCAGGACTATGCCGGGCCGTTCCGCGTCGTACTGGTCGATGATGGCAGCAGCGACGGCACTGCTGCCGTCGCGCCGACCGTCGAAGGTGGACGACGCCTCGATGTGCTTTCCGGCGCGGAGCTGCCGGCTGGATGGACCGGCAAGCTTTGGGCTCTGGAACAGGGGATTCGGCATGCCAATGCCCAGGGTGACGCCGTCGACTATTTCCTGCTGACCGATGCCGATATCGGCCACGCCCCGGACAATCTCGGCACGCTGGTCGCGCGCGCCGAACATGACGGCAGCGTCCTGGTCTCCCTGATGGCCGAGCTCTCCTGCACGAGCTGGGCCGAGCGGTTCCTCATTCCGGCTTTCATCTATTTCTTTCAGATGCTCTATCCGTTCGGCTGGGTCGCGCGGCGGGATTGCAGGACGGCCGCTGCCGCCGGCGGATGCACGCTGGTGCGGCGGGACGCCTTGGACCGCGCCGGCGGGATTGCGGCGATCAGCTCCGAAATCATCGACGACTGTGCGCTGGCGCGTCGCCTGAAGGACCAGGGACCGATCTGGCTCGGCCTGACGAGGCGCGCCACGAGTTTGCGGCCCTACGGCGGCTTCGTGAAGATCGGCGGCATGATCTCGCGCTCGGCCTACGCTCAGCTCGGCTACTCGCCGCTCGCACTGGCAGGCACGGTTGCCGCGATGGCTTTGGTCTATCTCGCGCCGCCGCTGCTTGTGGTTCTTCACGACGGACCGGCGCGTTGGCTGGGATTGTGCGCCTGGTTGGCGATGGCGCTCACCTTCCAGCCGATGCTGCGCTTCTATCGCCGGTCGCCGCTCTGGGGGCTGGCGCTGCCCGCCATCGGCGCGGCCTATGCATGCTTCACCTTGCAGTCGGCGGTCGACTTCTGGCGCGGCCGCGGCGGCTTGTGGAAGGGCCGCGTCCAGGCCATGGCGGGCGACGCGTGACCGGCGCTGCCGACTTCGCCTCCGGCAAGGGGCATCGGGACGAGAATTTTCCCGTGGCCTCGCGCCTCGTCCGCGCCGAGCTGCGTTCGACGATTCTCGCCTTCTATCGCTTCGCGCGGGCGGCCGATGATATCGCTGACCACGAAACGGCTGCCTCCGAGCAGAAGCTCGAGCACCTGGATCGGCTGGAGGCGGGACTGCGCGGCGAGACGGGCGCCAGCACGGAAGGTGAAATGCTGAGACTGGCCCTGCAGGCCAGGGGTCTTCCAGACCGGCATGCGCTCGATCTCCTCGAGGCCTTCCGAAGCGACGTCACCAAGCGGCGCTACGCCGATTGGTCCGAGCTCATGGACTATTGCCGCTTGTCGGCTGCGCCGGTCGGCCGGTTCGTCCTCGACCTGCACGGCGAGTCGGACGCGCTGTGGCCGCTCAACGACGCGCTATGCGCGGCGCTGCAGGTGATCAATCATTTGCAGGATTGCGCGAAGGATTACCGTACCCTCGACCGTGTCTACATTCCGATCGATTGCCTGGCTGTCGAGGGACTGCACGTCGACTGCCTTTCCGCCCGGCGGGGATCGCCCGGCCTGCGCCGGGCGATTGCCGGCCTGGCGCGGCGGGCCGGTGACCTGCTCGACCGGTCGCGGCCCTTTGCCGAGCGCATCGCCGATCGCCGGCTGGCGCTCGAAGTCGGTGTCATCCAGGCGTTGGCGGTAAGCCTCGTGCGCCGCCTGGAACGCCGCGATCCGTTGTCGGAGCGCGTGCACCACCACGCCGTCGAGGCCGCGGGCCTTGCCCTGCGCGGCGGCTTCGTCGTGGCGATGCGACGACTGGTGCGGATCGTCGCCAGCCGGCAGCCTGGCTTGCACGGCAGCCAGGGATGACGAGCGTGACGCACGCCGATACCGCGGATTTCCGGAACAGGATCTCCGGCAGCTCGTTCTACACGGCGATGCGCCTCATGCCCAAGGCGCAGCGCGAGGCCATGTTCGCGATCTACATGTATTGCCGCCTGGTCGACGACATTGCCGACGACGGCACGCGGCAGCGAGATGCGCGCGCGATAGAGCTCGCCCGCTGGCGGCAGGATCTCGATGCCCTGTACGCCGGCCGGCCGGCCGGGCAAGCAGCCTTCCTGCAGGGACCGGTGCGCGATTTCGGCTTGAAAAAGGCCGACTTCCTCGGCGTGCTCGACGGCATGGAGATGGATGTCGTGTCGGACATCCATGCGCCCGATCTTGCGACCCTCGATCGCTATTGCGACTGCGTGGCCGGTGCCGTGGGACGTCTGTCGACCTGCGTCTTCGGCATGGATGAGGGGCCGGGCCGCGAGCTGGCCCACCGGCTTGGCCATGCCCTGCAGTTCACCAACATCCTGCGTGATCTCGACGAGGATGCCGCGCTCGGCCGCCTCTACCTGCCGCGCGAGCATTTGATCCAGGCGGGGATCGATGCAACCGAGCCGCCTGCCGTGATCGGCGACGCGCGCGTCGATCGCGCTTGCCGGACGCTGGCCGCGCAGGCGCTCGATCACTTCTCCGCCGCCGACCGGCTGCTGCGATCCAGGCCGCGCGGCCGCCTCCTGGCGCCGCGGCTGATGGCGGCCGTCTATCGCGCCCTGCTCCAGCGGATGCTGGCCGAGGGCTGGGCACCGCCGCGCCGGCGCGTGCGCATCGGCAAACCGCATCTGCTCTATCTCGTCGCGCGCTGCAGCGTGTTCGGATGACGGTTCATGTCATCGGCGCGGGGCTGGCCGGGCTGTCGGCGGCGGTTGCCGTGGCGGGCCGCGGCGAGCCCGTCATCCTCTCCGAAGCGGCGAAGCACGCCGGCGGCAGATGCCGCTCCTATCACGACGGCCAACTCGACATGACGATCGACAACGGCAACCATCTCGTCCTGTCGGGCAACCTGGCGGTCGATCGCTACCTTCGCGACATCGGTGCCGAAGGCCGGCTGACGGGCCCCGACCGGCCCGAGTTCCACTTCGTCGACCTTCAGCTGGGTCAGCGCTGGACCCTGCGGCCCGACGACGGTCGCGTGCCCTGGTGGGTCCTCCATGCCGGCCGCCGGGTGCCCGGCACGCGCCTGCGCGACTATCTCGCCTTGCTCGCCTTGATGTGGCGCCATCCCGGGCGCCGCATCGAGGAAGTCGTTCGCTGCGATACCGTCCTGTGGGAGAAGTTCCTGCGGCCGCTGTTCCTGTCCGCCCTGAACACCGCCCCTGAGCGCGCCTCGGCCGATCTTGCCGGCGCCATCGTGCGCGAAACCTTCGCCAGGGGCGGACGCCACATGCGTCCTCTCGTCAGCTCGCCCAATCTCGCCGCCGCCTTCGTCGACCCCGCTCTTGATCGGTTGCGTCGCGGTGGCGCGGACGTTCGGCTCGGCCGCCCGCTGCGCGCCGTCAGGTTCGCAGACGGCAGGGCAGTGGCGCTGGCTTTCGATGGGGAAGAGGAGACCCTGCAGCCTGATGACCGCGTGATCGTCGCGGTGCCACCCTGGACCGCCGAGAAACTGCTGCCCGGATTGATCGTTCCACAGACGTTCAGCGCCATCCTGAACGCGCATTTTCAGATCGTCCCGCCGCCGGATGCACCGGCCATGGTCGGCTTGATCGGCGGCACGGCAGAATGGGTCTTCGCCTTCGAGGACCGGATGTCCGTCACTGTAAGCGCTGCCGATCATCTCATGGATACCGACGGTGATTCCCTGACGTTGCTGCTGTGGCGCGATGTCGCCGTGGTCCATGACCTCACAGGGCCGGTTCCTCCCTGCCGTATCGTCAAGGAGAAACGGGCCACCTTTGCCGCGACACCGGCGCAGGATGCGCGCCGGCCGGCGGCACGGACCGAGTGGACCAACCTGTTTCTTGCCGGCGACTGGACCGACACCGGCCTGCCGGCGACGATCGAAGGCGCGCTGCGTTCGGGCAACAGGGCGGCCACGCTTGCGCTCGGCGGTGCCTGACGAATGTCGACAAGAGCAGCCATCCCTGACCGGACCGATCTCGACCGGCTCGAGGACGATATCGATCGCGCCGTGCAGGCGCTGATGCGCCGGCAGCGCGACGACGGCCACTGGGTCTTCGAGCTGGAGGCCGATGCCACGATCCCGTCGGAGTACGTTCTGCTGCGCCAGTATCTCGGCGAGCCGGACGAGCCCGAGCTGGAGCGCAAGATCGGCGCCTATCTCCGCCGCATCCAGGGCGAGCATGGCGGCTGGTCGCTGTTCCATGGCGGCGCCTTCGACATCAGCGCGTCGGTGAAGGCCTATTTTTGCCTGAAGATGATCGGCGACGGCCCCGACGCACCGCACATGGCGAAGGCGCGCAACGAGATCCTGGCGCATGGCGGAGCCGAGCAGGCCAACGTCTTCACGCGCATCCTGCTGGCCCAGTTCGGGCAGCTGTCCTGGCGGCGCGTGCCGACCATGCCGGTCGAGATCATCCTGCTGCCGCGCTGGTTCCCCATCCATCTGTCGCGGATGTCCTATTGGGCACGCACCGTCATCGTTCCGCTGCTCGTGCTGGCGGCGCTGCGAAAGCGTGCCCGCAATCCGCGTGGGGTCGACATCCAGGAACTCTTTGCGACAACGAGCCGGTCCGAGCCCAGGCTGGCCGCGCACCAGCGCCGCGGCTGGGCGCTGTTCTTCAAGGCGCTGGACAGGCTGCTGAAAGCAGGTGAAGGCCTCTGGCCGACGACCTTGCGCCGCCGCGCCGTCGAGCGCTGCGTCGGCTTCGTCAGCGAGCGGCTGAACGGCGAGAACGGTCTCGGCGCGATCTATCCCGCCATGGCCAACGCGGTGATGATGTTCGACGCGCTCGGCTATCCGCCCGATCACCCGGACTATGCGACCGCGCGCCGGGCGATCGACCGGCTGCTGGTGGTGCGCGAGGACGAGGCGTACTGCCAGCCCTGCGTTTCGCCGGTGTGGGATACCGCGCTCGCGAGTCAGGCCATGCTGGAAGTGGGGGGCGAGGCGGAGGCTGCCGCTCGGCGCGGACTGGGCTGGCTGCAGCCGCTGCAGGAGCTGGACACACGCGGCGACTGGAGCGAGCGGCGGCCGCATGTGCGTCCCGGTGGCTGGGCGTTTCAGTACCGCAACGCGCACTATCCCGATCTCGACGACACGGCCGTGGTCGTCATGGCGATGGATCGCGCCCGGCGTCAAGCCGACGCCGGTTCCGGTTACGACGAGGCCATCGCGCGCGGCGTCGAATGGATCGGCGGCCTGCAAAGCGGCAACGGCGGCTGGGCGGCGTTCGATGTCGACAACGTCGATCATTATCTCAACAACATTCCGTTCGCCGACCATGGCGCTCTGCTCGATCCGCCGACCGCGGATGTCAGCGCCCGCTGCATCAGCATGCTGGCCCAGCTGGGCGAGACGCCGGCGAACCCTGTCGTGCGGGCCGGCCTCGACTACCTCGAGCGCGAGCAGATGGCGGACGGCAGCTGGTTCGGCCGCTGGGGCGTCAACTACATCTACGGCACATGGTCGGCGCTGTGCGCGCTGGGCACCGCCGGCCTGAACGGCACGACTCCGAGCGTGCGCAGGGCCGCGGATTGGCTGATCGCGATCCAGAACGCGGATGGTGGCTGGGGCGAGGACTGCACGAGCTACAGGCTCGACTACCGCGGCTATGAACCCGCGCCATCCACCGCCTCGCAGACCGCCTGGGCGCTGCTGGGCTTGATGGCGGCAGAAGGGGTCGACCATCCCGCCGTCGAGCGCGGCATCGCCTGGCTGAGGCAACGCCAGGACGCGACGGGACTGTGGCAGCAGGACGCCTACACCGGCGGCGGCTTTCCGCGCGTCTTCTACCTGCGCTACCACGGCTACCCGGCATACTTCCCGCTGTGGGCATTGGCCCGCTATCGCAATCGGCGCCGCGCCAACAACCGGCGCGTGGCCTACGGCATGTGATGATCCTCGCCGTCACCGGGCTGCAGCGCGAACGGCGGATCCTCGCCGCCCCGGGCGTCGAGGTCGTTGCCGGTGGCGGCGATCAGGCACGACTGGAGACGGTGCTGGAGCGCCTGGCGCCAGGCATGCGCGGCGTCATCAGCATCGGCATCGCGGGCGGGTTGGCGCCGGGACTGCGGCCCGGCAGATGGGTGGTCGCCACGGCGGTGAGCGATCGTGGTGCAGCGCTGCCGACCGATCCCGACTGGACCGACTGGCTGGTCTCGCGGTTGCCCAGAGCGGAACGCGGCGTGTTGCTCGGCGTCGGCACCGTGGCGTCGACGGCCGTGCAGAAGGATGAGTTGCGCCGCACCAGCGATGCGCTCGCCGTCGACATGGAATCGCATGTCGCCGCCCGCGTTGCCCGCCGCCATCGCCTGCCGTTCGCCGCCGCGCGCGTCATTTCCGATGCGGCGCACCGTACGCTGCCGCCGGCCGCGCGCGTCGGCATGCGGGCAGACGGCGGCGTCGATCTGGCGGCTGTCCTGCGCTCGCTGCTGGCGGCGCCGTGGCAGCTTCCGGCGCTGATCCGCACGGGCCTGGAGGCCGAGACGGCCTTTCGCGCCTTACTCCGCGGCCACCGGCTGCTGGGCCCCGGCTTTGGCGGCCCGGATGTCGGCAAGCTTCCGCCCGACATGGTCTGAGAAGACGAATTCCGCCGGCCGCTGGCCGTCGAGTGGGATGTCCTTCGCCATCGCGCCTCCGGTACGCACGCCGCGCAGCACCACGCCCAGCGCTTTCAGCGGACGCCGGACCATGTCCTTCACCGCCGAGGCCTCGAAGCCGCAATGGACCATGCAGTCGGCACACTTCTCATACTTGCCGACCCCGTACTTGTCCCATTCGGTGGTGTCCATGAGCTCGCGGAAGGTCTTGGCATAGCCTTCACCCAGCAGGTAGCAGGGCTTCTGCCAGCCGAACACGGTACGCGTCGGGTTGCCCCACGGCGTGCACTGGTAGCTCTCGTTGCCGGCGAGGAAATTGAGGAAGTTGATCGACTGGCTGAACGGCCAGGCACGGCCGCCCCGGCCGCGTGCCAGGATGCCGCGGAACAGCTCCTTGGTCTTGTTGCGATTGAGGAAGTGCTTCTGGTCCGGGGCGCGCTCATAGGCATAACCGGGCGACACCGTGATGCCGTCCAGCCCGAGCGCTTTCATGTCGTCGAGGAAGGTCGCCACCTCGGCGGGATCGGCGTCGTTGAACAGCGTGCAGTTGATGCTGACGCGGAAGCCCTTCGACTTCGCCAGCCTGATCGCCTCGACCGCCTTGTCGTAGGTGCCCTGCTGGCACACCGACTTGTCATGCATCGCGCGATTGCCGTCGAGGTGGATCGACCAGGTGAACGAGGGATGCGGCTGGTAGTCGTCGATCTTCTTGGCCAGCAGCAGCGCGTTGGTGCACAGGATCACGAACTTCTTGCGCGCCAGGAAGCCCTTCACGATCTTCGGCATCTCGCGATGCAGCAGCGGCTCGCCGCCGGCGATCGACACGACGGGCGCGCCGCATTCGTCGATCGCCGTCATGCAGTCGTCGTACGACAGCCGCTGGTCGAGGATCTCGGCGGGATAGTCGATCTTGCCGCAGCCGGCGCAGGCCAGGTTGCAGCGGAACAACGGCTCGAGCATCAGCACCAGCGGATAGCGCTCGCGGCCGCTGAGATGCTGGCGCAGCAGGTAGGCGCCGATACGGGCCGCCTGATGGAGAGGGATTCCCATGGCGCGTCGCCCCTATCGAGCCGTCGTGGCAGTGGTCTTGCGCTCGGTTTCTGCCCTGACCTCGCCCGACCTGAGCTCGGAGGGCAGCCGGAACTCGATATTCTCGCGCACACCGTCCATCGTCTCGACCTTGACCTCGCTGTGCCGGCGCAGGGCTTCGATGACATCGAGGACCAGTTCCTCGGGCGCCGAGGCGCCGGCGGTGAGCGCCACGGTCTGCACGCCGCTGAGCCACGCCGCATCGAGCTCGCTGCCGTCGGCGATCAGGTAGCTGGGCAGTCCCTGTTCGGTCCCGATCTCGCGCAGCCGGTTGGAGTTGGAGCTGTTGCGGCTGCCCACGACCAGCAGCAGGTCCGCCACCGCGCACAGGTCGCGGACCGCCGACTGGCGATGCTGCGTGGCGTAGCAGATGTCGGAAACGTTGGGCCCTTCGAGGTCGCTGAACCGTGCCTGCAGCGCGGCGATCACGCCGCGCGTGTCGTCGACGCTCAGCGTCGTCTGGGTGACGTAGGCGGTAGGCGCGTCGTCTGGCAGCGCGAGCCGGGCGACGTCCTCAGCCGTCGAGACCAGGTGAACGGGCCCGCCGATCTGTCCCATGGTCCCTTCCACCTCGGGATGGCCGGCATGGCCGATCAGGATCAGCGCACGGCCACGCGCCACATAGCGCTTGCCCTGGAGATGGACCTTCGACACCAGCGGGCACGTGGCGTCCAGCACGGGCAGGCCGCGTGCTTTCGCCTGGTCGATTATCGACTGGGCCACGCCATGGGCGCTGAAGATCGTGACGGCGCCGTCCGGGATCTCGTCCAGCTCTTCGACGAACACCGCGCCCATCCGCTCGAGCCGCTCGACGACATGGCGGTTGTGCACGATCTCGTGCCTCACATAGACCGGCGCGCCGAACTTCTCGAGCGACCGCTCCACGATCTCGATCGCGCGCACCACGCCGGCGCAGAACCCTCGAGGCTGAGCCAAAATAACCCGCATTCCAGATCTACTCCTCGAAGGCGGAAGCCAGTATCGGATATCGGCATTCGCGGACTGCCTTGCCAGGGAGGCAACACAACCTGCGTCTGGCAAACAAAGCATGGGCGAATCGCCCGTGTGCAGTCTTGAACACATTTGCAGACACAGTTGATTGTCCGCTACTGTGACCGTGTGCGCAAGCCTTTGCAGTTGCATGCAAGGATCGTGCACTTCCGGATGCGGATTCCTCTCGATCGAACCCGACAGCGAATTGGACGTTGAGTTCCTTGCGGCCATGCATGCAGCCGGTGGTGGCGGCAAGATGTCGCGCGATTGCTGCTTCAAATGCGCGGTGAACAAGCACAAGCACGAACGCGAACGCCGTGCAGCATAGGGTGCAGTGAAGGATCGTCCATGAGCGTACCCTCCAAGACACCACTCCTCGACCGGGTGCGGCGCCCGGCCGATCTGCGCAATCTGTCGACGGATCAGCTGAAGGAGCTCGCTGCAGAGCTGCGCGCCGAGACGATCGACGCGGTTTCCGTCACCGGTGGCCACCTCGGCGCCTCGCTCGGCGTGGTCGGGCTGACGGTGGCGTTGCATGCGGTGTTCGACACGCCGCGCGATCGGTTGATCTGGGATGTCGGCCATCAGGCCTATCCTCACAAGATCCTCACCGGCCGCCGCGATCGCATCCGCACCATTCGCCAGGGTGGCGGCCTTTCCGGATTCACGCGCCGCGCCGAGAGCGAGTACGACCCTTTCGGCGCCGCTCATTCCTCGACCTCGATATCGGCCGGGCTGGGAATGGCGGTGGCGCGCGGGCTGAAAGGCGAGGACCGCCAGGTCATCGCGGTCATCGGCGACGGCGCCATGAGCGCCGGCATGGCCTACGAGGCCATGAACAACGCCGGCGCAAGCCGGGCCAACATGATCGTGGTGCTGAACGACAACGACATGTCGATCGCGCCGCCCGTCGGCGCCATGAGCGCCTACCTGTCGCGTCTGATCTCTTCGCGGCCCTTCCTCTCCCTGCGCGAGCTGATGGGCAGGATGGCACGCCGCTTCCCGCGTCCGCTCGAGCAGGCGGCGCGGCGCGCCGACGAGTTCACGCGCGGCCTGTTGACCGGCGGGACTTTGTTCGAGGAGCTGGGCTTCTACTATGTCGGCCCGATCGACGGGCACGACCTGGACCACCTGATGCCGGTGCTGCGCAACCTGCGGGACACGGACCATCAGGGCCCGATCCTGCTGCATGTCGTGACCCAGAAGGGCAAGGGCTACCCTCCCGCCGAACGCAGCGCCGACAAGTACCACGGCGTCGTGAAATTCAATGTCGTCACCGGCGAGCAGTCCAAGGGGCCGCCCGGCCCGCCGTCCTACACCAGGGTCTTCGCCGAGGCGCTGGCCGCCGAGGCTGCAGCCGATCAACGGATCGTTGCCGTGACGGCGGCGATGCCGTCGGGGACGGGGCTCGACCTTTTCGCCAAGCGTTTCCCGGCCCGCACCTTCGATGTCGGCATCGCCGAGCAGCACGCCGTCACCTTCGCCGCCGGCATGGCGAGCGAAGGGATGAAACCGTTCTGCGCGATCTACTCGACGTTCCTTCAGCGCGCCTACGACCAGGTCGTGCACGACGTGGCGCTGCAGAGCCTGCCGGTACGCTTCGCCCTGGATCGCGCCGGCCTGGTCGGCGCCGACGGTGCCACGCATGCCGGTGCCTTCGACATCGTCTATCTCGGCTGCCTGCCCAACATGGTGCTGATGGCCGCGGCCGATGAGCTCGAGCTGATGCACATGGTCGCCACGGCAGCCGCGATCGACGACCGGCCGTCCGCCTTCCGCTATCCGCGCGGCGACGGCCAAGGCCTGGCGCTGCCGGAGCGCGGCACGCCGCTCGAGGTCGGGCGCGGGCGTGTCCTGCGCCAGGGACTGGGCGTTGCCATCCTGTCCTATGGCGCGCGCCTCAAGGAGTGCCTTGCCGCAGCCGAAGACCTTGCCACCCTGGGCGTCTTGTGCACCGTGGCCGATGCCCGCTTCGCCAAGCCACTCGACGCGGCGCTGGTCGAGCGCCTGGCGGGCGAGCACGCGGTGCTGGTCACGGTCGAGGAGGGCGCTGCTGGCGGGTTCGGATCGCTGGTGATGCAGCACCTCGCGTGGCGCGGCCTTCTCGACAAAGGCTTGAAGTTCCGTCCCATGACCCTGCCCGACCGCCTCATCGATCACGACAGCCAGCCCAGGCAATACGAGGAGGCGGGACTCAATGCGCCGCAGATCGTCGCCGCCGTGCTGGGGGCGCTGGATCGGCAGGACGGCCGTCAGGACACATTGCGCAAGCCGATGCTCGCCCGCACGAGTTGATGCATGGCCTCGTGGATCGGCCGCGTCGTTGCGACCAGTGCCCGTCATCCGTTCATCGTACTGCTCCTGCCTCTCGCCCTGACGGCGGCAGCGCTGTTCTATTCGGCCGGTCATTTCGCCATGACCGCCGACACTGCCGAGCTGATCTCGACCAGGCATGAATGGCGCCAGCGCGAACTGGCCTACGAGGCGGCTTTCCCGTCGCTGCAGAAGCTGACGATCGTCGTGATCGACGGCCGAACGCCGGAGCTCGCCGAGCATGCCGCGAGCCGCCTGGCGGCGGCGCTCGCACGGAAGCCCGAAGTCATCCACGGCGTGCGCCGTCCCGATGGCGGTCCGTTCTTCGACCGCAACGGATTGTTGTTTCTTCCCCTGCCGGAAGTGCAGGCGGCCACCGAAGGGCTGTTGAGCTCGCAGTTCCTGCTGGCGTCGCTGGCGGCGGATCCGTCGCTGCGCGGTGTGCTGGCCACCGTGTCCCGGGCGCTTCAGGGCGTCCAGCACGGGCAAGGCAGGCTCGACGATATCCAGCCGCTCATGACGGCGCTCGCCGACACCTTCGAGAACGCGGCGGCGGGGCGGCCGGCATATTTCTCCTGGCTGAACCTCCTGGCCGGCGCACCAGGCGAAGAGCGCCGGATACGCCGCATCCTCGTCGTCCAGCCGGTCATGGACTACCGCGCCCTGCAGCCCGGCGAGGCGGCGAGCAACGCGATCCGCGCGACGGCCCGCTCGCTCGGTCTCGACCCCGCCCATGGCGTCAGCATCCGCCTCACGGGACCGGTGCCGCTGGCCGACGAGGAGTTCGCCTCGCTGGCCGAGGACTGGCACCTGGTCGCCGCGGCGATGGTGATTGCGCTGCTGGGAATCCTGTGGTGGGCGGTCCATTCGGTCCGCGTCGTGGGCGCGATCCTGCTCACGACCTTCATGGGCCTGATCATGACGGCCGGCCTCGGACTGCTGGTGACCGGCCGTTTCAACCTGATCTCCGTCGCCTTCATCCCGCTGTTCGTCGGCCTCGGCATCGACTTCAGCATCCAGCTGAGCGTGCGCTTCCTCGCCGAGCGGCACTTCCATCCCGGGCTCCACGAAGCCCTGGTCGCCGCCGGCCGTGGCGTCGGCCTGCCGCTGGCGCTGGCCGCCGCCGCCATCGGCGTCGGTTTCTTCGCCTTCCTGCCGACCGACTATATCGGCGTGGCCGAGCTCGGCCTGATCGCGGGCCTCGGCATGGCCATCGCCTTCGGTCTCGCAGTCACCCTGCTCCCGGCCCTGCTCGCGCTGCTGCGGCCGCCGGCCGGCGCGATGGACGAGGTGGGCTATGCCCGGCTGGCGCCTGTCGAGGCCTTCCTGCGCTGCAACCGACGCGGCGTGCTTGCCGTCGGGCTGGTCGTCGCTGCCGTGTCGGCGGCGGCGCTGCCGTTCGTGCGCTTCGATTTCAACCCGCTGCATCTCAAGAGCCCGAGGGTGGAATCGATGGCGACGCTGGGCGATCTCGGTTCCGATCCCGACTGGACGCCCAACACCATCAGCGTCATCGCCCCTTCGCTCGCGGCGTCCCAGCCGATCGAGCGCCGGCTCGCTGCCCTGCCGGAAGTGTCGCGCACCGTCACGCTGCAGAGCTTCGTGCCCGAGGGTCAGCCGGAGAAGCTCGCCCTCATCCGCGCCGCCGCCCAGCGCCTTGCCCCCGCGCTCGGCGCGTCTGCGGCCCCTCCGCCGGCGAATGAGGCACCGTCGGACGAGGAACTGCGGCAGGCGCTTGGCGTCACGGTGCTGGCCTTGCGCCAGGTGGCGACGGCTGCCGCCGGACCGGCGTCGCCAGCCTCGGCGCAGGCGGCGCTGCGGCTGGCCGCCGCGCTCGATCGCCTGCGGCAGGCCGCGCCCGATGTCCGTGCCGCCGCCGCGACGGCGATCGTCCTGCCGCTCGGTGTCATGCTCGACCGGGTTCGGGCGTCGCTGCAGGCCGGTCCGGTCACGATCGAGCAGCTCCCGGCCGATATCGTCTCCGACTGGATCACCAAGGATGGCCGCGCCCGTATCCAGGTGTTCCCGCGGCCGGCACTGGAGACCGACGACGGCCTTTGGCGCTTTGCCCGGGCCGTCCAGGCCGTCGCCCCTGATGCGACGGGCGTGCCGATCTCGATCCGCGCGGCGGGCGACAGTGTTGTCGCGGCCTTCCTGCAGGCCGGTGCCTGGTCGTTCGTCGCCATCACGCTGATCCTGGCGGCCACGCTGCGCCGCGTGCGCGACGTCGTGCTGACCATGGTGCCGGTGCTGCTGAGCGGGCTCCTGACCTTCGCGACTTCAGCGGTCCTCGACCTGCCGCTGAACTTCGCCAACATCATCGCGCTGCCCCTGCTGTTCGGGATCGGCGTGGCCTTCAACATCTACTTCGTCATGGCATGGCGCGCCGGCGAGACCGCGCCGCTGCAGTCGAGCCTGATGCGCGCCGTCGTCTTCAGCGCGCTCACCACCGCGACGGCGTTCGGCGCGCTCTGGCTGTCGAGTCATCCCGGCACGGCCAGCATGGGCCGGCTGCTGATGATCTCGCTCGGCTGGGAGCTCCTGGTGACCCTGCTGTTCCGTCCGGCGCTGCTCGCCGTGCCGCCGGCCGCGAAACCATGAAGGGCGTCGCCAGGCTGGCCTCTGCATTGGCCGCTGCTGCGGCGCTGGTGGTCCCGGGCCTCGCCGGCGCCCAACTGCAGCCGCACCGCGCGGAGTACACGCTGCGTCTCGGCACCGCTCTCAATGCGACGCGCATCGGCACCATCGTCCAGGACGTCGCGCTGGAGTGCGACGGGTGGCGCATCCGGCGCGAGCTTTCGATCGATGCGTCGCTCACCCCGTCGCTCAGGGTGAGCTTCACCTCGCGCCTGGAGGGCGAGGAGCCGCGTGGCAACGGCTTCGCCTGGCGCGCCGTCCAGGTCGTGAACGGCGCCGAACGCGAGGTGCGGGGCACGGTGGAGAGGAAGGAGGGCGCTTGGCGGGTCGACAGGACGACGCCGGATGGCCGGGAGCAATCGGTCCTGCCGTCGCTCACCCTGATGCCCGTCGCGGCGGTGGACTATCTGCTGAGGCGGCTGGGGCGGCAAAGCGAGTCGTTCCCGTTGCTCCTGTTCGTCCCCGAGGCCCAGGGTGATGCCTTCCTGCTCGACGTGAAATGGTCGACTGCCGCGACCGCCGAGGCGACGCCGCCGTCGCAACGCCGCGTCGAGGTGCCCGGCACGCGATCCTGGCCGTTCACCATGGCCGTCACGCGGGTGGGCCAGCGCGACGAGAAGCCCCTCCTGGCGTTGCGTGGCCGCCTCTTCGACTCGGGTGTCCTGGGCGGTCTGATCGTCGATGCGGGCGTGGTCACGGTGGCGGCACATCTGCGGGACCTGCAGATGCGCGACGCGCCGAGCTGCCCGGGATCGAACTAGAGCACAATCCGTCCAGCTGGAATCAGCTGGACGGATTGTGCCCTGTGCAACAAACATCGCCCGTGCGCGCGAATCCGATCAGATGGAACCGCGCGCGGTTCCATCTGATTGGATTCCGCTCTAGCCATGACAGCGCCTGCTCCCACCCTGCCGCAGGATCGCGCCGGCGGCTCGGCAGGGGAGCGGACATCGCAGTCTTGCTTGACATCGTCGACGATACCAGCTGACACGGTGATTCTTCCGCGAACGAAATTCCGGGATCTGGCATGACGGTGGGACCGGTCTACGTGAAGGTGACCGACGGCAGGCGACCCTTGCGGGTAACGGCCTGCGCGAAGTCCCGACGCCGGCAACTCGTGCGTATCTCTGCCGCCGAGGTTCCCAGCAAGATGTCGAAGGTCTGGTGGTTCGAGGATCGTGAATTGCGTCCCGCTCATCAGGAAAGGGTGGAGTTGGACATTCCCGCGGTGGGCCTCCCCAGCTTCTGGCTGGTGATTCACGTCTTCAGCACTGCGGGCCAGGGCTGGCATCGATCGACCGTGAAGGCAGGCGCCTCCTTGCAGGTCCCCGAGAACGACCTGTTTTTCGATGACGACGCTGGCAAGGACGAACCTCAGGACACCGCCGCACGCGGCATCGTGTTGAGCCTCGAATACCGTGGAACGGACGACCGCGGGTAGCCAGCACGCCGTAGCAAGGCATGGGCCGGGCACGGGCCCAGGCTCGGGCCCAGCATCGGGCCGTCGCAGGCGAAGGTCCTTGGTTCGCCGTGGCTCTGGATCGTCGTGAACAGGTGCGCCCCGCCTTCATGGGCGGAATGACGGTCAGAGCC
Organism: Rhodospirillales bacterium; assembly: GCA_009377525.1. Taxonomy (GTDB): domain Bacteria; phylum Pseudomonadota; class Alphaproteobacteria; order Reyranellales; family Reyranellaceae; genus Reyranella. The sequence continues at coordinate 22,759 of WHTW01000020.1, read as the reverse complement.
GGCAAATTGCCACAGACCAGACTACACTGGCGCCATGTGTTCCGCACCCGCCGCGTCCTGGAGCACAATCCGTCCAGCTGGAATCAGCTGGACGGATTGTGCCCTGTGAAACAAACATCGCCCGTGCGCGCGAATCCGATCAGATGGAACCGCGCGCGGTTCCATCTGATCGGATTCCGCTCTAGCCCGCGCATTCCAGCCAACCCATGACGCTGTTTCCCCGGCTGGGAGGCCTCGCGGCCGATTCCCTCGATGCCATCGCTTCTGCGCTCGCCAGTGCCTCGCCGCTGAGCCGCGGCTCGTATCGCATCGCCGTCACCGGCCTGCAGCGCGCGGGCAAGACCGTGTTCGTGACGTCCTTCGTGCATGCGCTGCTGCACGCCAAGGATGCGCCCGTCGAGGCCTTTCCGTTCTTTCCCTGGCGCGAGCGCGTGCGCGCGGTCGAGCTGCAGGACCTCCCGGGCCTGCCGCGCTTTCCGTACGCCGAGCGCCTTGCCGAGCTTGTGGCCGAGCCGCCGCGCTGGCCGGCGCCGACGGAAGGGTTGAGCGGGGTGAGGGTGCGGTTGCGGCTGGCGCCGGCGCCGCGGCTCGACCGGCGCCTGCTCGAGCCGCAGACGCTCCATCTCGATCTCATCGACTATCCCGGCGAGTGGCTGCTCGACCTGCCGCTGCTGTCGCTCGACTACGAGCAATGGTCGGCCGAGATGGAGGAGCTGGCCAATTCAGGGAAGCGGGCGGCGCTCTCGGGCGGTTGGCAGGCACAGGCGCAGGCGCTCGATCCCACGGCCGCGGAGGATCCTTTTGCGCTGGCCCGCATCGGCGGCGCTTACGTCGACTATCTGAAGCGGTGTCGCGCGGAAGGCCTGTCCTACCTGCAGCCGGGCCGGTTCCTCGCCGGCACCACGCCGCTCGAGTCGCTGTTCTTTCCGTTCAGCCGCGCGCGCGGGGCGCGGGCCGGGACGAACGGCGGGGTGCTGGCGCGGCGCTACGAGGCGTACCGCAAGCTGGTTCGGCGCTTCTACAGCCTGGTGTTCGGCCGGTTGCGCCGGCAGGTCGTGCTGGTCGATCTGCTGACCGCGCTGCAACGCGGCCAGGAATCGTTCGCCGATCTCGCGCTCGCGACCCGCACGGTGGTCGAGGCCTTCGAGGAGCTGCGCCACCCGCTGGCCGCGGTCCTGCCGGTGGGCCGGCTCGATCGCCTGTCCCTGGTGGCGACCAAGGCGGACCACATCACCTCCGGCCAGCTCAACAATCTCGTCGGCCTGCTGCGCGACATGCTGGGCGAGCCGTTCATGCGCGCCAATGCCCGCCAATCCGGCCTGCTGGCGATCGCCTCGGTGCGGGCGACCACGCAGGAGACGCGGCTGTGGCAGGGCGAGGCGTTGCAATTCGTGCGCGGCGTTCCCAACGGACGGTCGGACGCCGTCGAAGTGCGGCCGGGCGAGATCCCGGGGCAGATCCCCGACCGCGAAAGCTGGGCGAGCTTCGTGTTCAACATCCGGGAATTTGCGCCGCCGCGGCTTGGTGCCCCTTTCGACAGGCCGTTGCCGCACATAAATCTCGACAAGGTCCTGCAATCGCTGATCGCCTGAAAGGCCAATGAGAGGCAAGACATGACGGTATCCGCCGCCGACAGGGAGCTCGTGGACAGGGAGTTCAGGCCGGGGGAGTTGCCGGTCGCCGAACCGACGCCTTCGGTCATCGAGGAGCCGGGCGGCGGCCCCTCGGGTGGTCGCCGCGTGGGCCTCGCCGCCTGGCTGGCGCTGGGCTCGGCCGCCCTGATCTTCGCCTTGATCGCCCTAAGTTCGGCGGTGACGCTGGCGCTGAGCGCCCTGCGCGAGCGCAGCGTCGTGGATGGACTCTATTTCGTGGCGCTGGTCGTGCTGGTCGCCTCCCTGTTCTGGCTGGTCGCCCAGCAGATGCGGGCGCTGCGCAAACTCAAGTCGGCCGAGCGCGCCCGCGAGATGGCGGTGCAGCTCGCCAAGCTGGACGGTGCCGGCAGCGGCATGCGGCTGCTGGCCGCCCTGCGCGCGGTGTATTCGGACAAGCCGCTGATCCTGGGCAGGCTCAATGCCGCCGCCCTGGCACTGCAGCCGCATCACTCGGACCGCGACGTCATCGAGCTGCTCAATCGCGAGATCTTCGGGGCGATGGACCAGCAGGCCGATCAGCAGATCCAGAAGGCCGCGCTGCGCGCCGCCTTCGGCGTGTCGTCGTGTCCGCATCCGGCGCTCGACGCCGTCGTGGTCATGGTGCTGAGCCTGGTCCTGATCCGCGATCTCATGGCGGTCTATGGCCTGCGGCACGGCTTGCGCAGCCTCTTCCGGGTGATGACCCGCTCGCTGTTCCTGGCCTCCACGACCGCGCTCATGAGCACGGCTGTCGAGTTCGCCATGAGGGCGGCGCATGACCGCCTGGCCGCGGCCGTCGTGGGCACGGCCGGCGAGGCCCTGGTCGTCGCCCGGCGCATGCTCACGCTTGGCGCGGTCGCCAAGGCGGAGATCCGGCCGCTGCCGCTTGAGTGATCCCGAGGAGATGGAGATCATCGAGGAGATCGGACGGCTGCTGCGGGGAGAACGCCGGCCGGCCTTGCACGTGACGAGGAGGCGCTGCCGCACCTGCGCGCCTCGGTGGCCGACGCAGAGTTCGCCGGCCACTGCAACACCCCGATCAGCTGCTGCGGCCATCTCGGGCTGAAGGACGAGGCGGCCGAATGGATTGCCCGCCGCAACCGCGTCGGCCGCCCTTGCGCGTCGGCCGAGGGGCGGAGACGCGGCCTTCCGGGCTAGGCGTTCGCACGCTTGACGTGTAGTCTCGCTCACTGGCCCGTGGGTGGGTTTGGGGGAAAAGCACGACGCACGAGAGCCTTGCGGCCTTGGCGCTGTACCGGGACGACGCCCATTGCGGCGCCGCCGCAGGGAAAACCAGGCCGGAAGACAAGTCATGGCGTCGCAAGCGCTGCTCGTGTCGAGGAGCGTTGCGAAAGTATCCTGCGCGGTGGGACCTTTGGGGAGGTGGCTATGGCCGGAAATGTGGGGCGAGCGGCCAATGAAAGCCTGGCTCAATTCATAGCCTGGGTATGGCTCGGCGCCCAGTCCGAGCGGCTCTACCAGCGCAGCAACCAGTGCGTGCGCGAATACCAGGACATCCTGCTGAGCCTGGACATGAAATCCCAGTTGCGTGCGAAGGCGCAGAATATCTTCAATGCCGGGCTGGCAATCGCATCCGCCGCTTTCGCTGGGCATCGGCACGTTGGTCAACCAGGCGGTCATGCGGGGAACCGGGCGATTGTTGACCAACACGGTGATGCAGCGCCTGTTGCCGAACGTGGCCGCCCGGGCCGCGGCGGCGGAAGCGCAGGCGGCGGCGACCGTTGCGCAGCAGGTGGTGGCGCGCCAGGCCCAGCATCAGGCGGCGGTGGCCGGCGGCCGCATGCTGCTGACGCCCCCGCAGTGGCTCATCAAGGCCCTCGAGATCGTTCCGCAGCAGCTTTGGAAAGAGAAGTGGATGACGGTGATGATGGCACCCTTCCGCTTTCTGCCGCTCGCGGGCGCGCACCTCTACGTGAACAGCGAGATGGGGACGCAGAACAGGCCTCGTGGCGCGATGGGCACGGCTCACCACCTGGCCACGTCTTCCAATGAGCAGGATCAGGAGATGCGCCTCACGCTCGCGAGGTCGGAGGCCATCATTCCGACGCTGATGGCTGGAATGCCGGAGGACAAGAAGGCGCTCCTGATTCTCTCCGACGACGATGTGAGGCTGATGATTGCCCATCTCGACGGGCAGGTGAGCGCCAGGTTGCGCGACGATCCGAAGCTCCGGGCCGAAAGGATCGACGACGAGATGCGGCTCTTCCTGCGGGCGCAGCTGCTGATGGACTATTGGCTTGGCATCCAGAACTGGGCCGACCAGCTGCGCATGACAGCCGCCATGCGGTGCCGGGAGACCACGAAGAGTCTCCGTTGAAGCGCGGGCGAGCCATCTTATCCGCGCGCACGGGTGATCGCGGTTTCACAGGGCATGATGGGTCCGGTTGATTCCAGCTGGACCCATCATGCTCTAGGTCTCGGGCTGCGCGGCGAGCCACTTGCGGGCGTCGTCGATCGACAGAAAAGCCTTGGCCGGTCGGCCGTCCTTGCCGAGGTTCAGGAGCCGGTCCGCAAGTTCAAGGGACGTGTCGGGCGCGGGCGCGGGCACGAGCGCCAGGGCGCCGCGCTTGCCGAGCGTCGCATAGGCGGCAAGGCGGCCCCCCAGGGCCATGACGTCGGCGTCCGTGTAGGTGCCGGTTGCGGTACGGCCGTCGATCAGCTTGCGGTAGGGCAGCGCGTCCTGGCCGACCACGGCATCGCAGAAGTCCTCGACGTCCTTCAGGACGAGATGGCCGTCAAACGTCGCCTCGACGGTGCGGGCCTTGTGGTCGATCGTGAAGGTGATGAGCATGCGCTCTCCGCTCTATGGGCGGGCAGGCGAAACGTCAACGGCCGGCCTCGACGGGCGATTGGCAGGTCCTGCGAGACGTGGGCGTTCCCGCGGCGGCCGGCATCGATGTGGTTGTCTCGGGCCGTTCGCATTCGGCCACCTCCTGATGATCGAGAGGCTAGGGAGCCGTCCGTCCCAAGCGTAGACTGGCCATGACAGAGGAGAAAGACATGCCGCCAAAGACACGATTCGTGATCCACGTCCCGGGAAGAACCGACATCGGCTGCGACACCGCTGATCAGGTCCTCGACGCGCTGAATGATCTGAAGAATACCGAAGGGGTCACCGTCGCGGACCTGCAGACTGGAATGAAAGAGTTGAGCCGGGACGCAATCGAGGAACTTGCGAACGGGGAACGCGAGTAACCGGCCTGTGCGAACGCTCCTCACGAACGCCACGCTGATCGACTGCGTCCGGCCCACGGCGGTCGAGGGTGCGGCGGTATTGATCGAGAACGGACGTATCCGCGAGATCCGCACCGACGGCAGCGTGCCTGCGGCAGGGGACGCCACCGGGATCGACCTCCGCGGCGCCTGGCTGATGCCGGGACTGTGGGACGTCCACATTCATCCGGACTACTACCTGCCGACGGAAATGCCGCTCGCCGACCAGGTGACGCTGTTCGGCCATCGACTGATGGCGGCCCTCACCGAGTCCGGCATCACCGGCCTGCGCTGCGCCGGCGCGCACCACTACATGGATGTCGCCTGGAAGCGCGCCTTCGACTCGGGCCAGTATGTCGGGCCGCGCCTGTTCGCCTCCGGCCACTTCCTCACGACCACCGGCGGCCACTTCCTGACCTCCGGCCATGCGCTCGAGTGCGACGGACCCTACGGCTTCGTCAAGGCGATCCGCGAGCAGATCAAGAATGGCGTCGACCACATCAAGCTGAACCTGTCGGGTGGCATCCTGGGGCCGGCCTGGGACCTCCACCGGCACTCCTTCCTGCTGCAGGACGAGCTGAAGGCGGCCTTCGAGATCTGTCACCTGCGCGAGTTCAAGGTGATGGCCCATGCGACCAACCCCGAAGCGGTCAAGAACGCCATCCGGCTGGGGGCGCACAGCGTCGAGCACGGTTACATCCTCGATGACGAATGCATCGAGCTGTTCCTGGAACACGACACCTGGTACGTCCCCACCCTGGCGATCAGCCACCTCACGCCCGACCAGGCGAACAACGACTGGGAGCAGCGCTGGGTCAGGCAGCGCAACATGGCGCATGCGTTGTGCTGCCGCGCCGACGCGGCGGCGGACGTCCATCGCGACGGCTTCGCGAAGGCGCTCGAGGCCGGCGTCAAGATGGCCTTGGGGTCGGACATCCGGCCGCTCAAGGACGCCGCCCTGCTCGAGCTGGGATTGTGGGTCCGCGATGGCGCCACGCCGTGGCAGGCGCTGGTCGCGGCGACCCGCAACGGCGCGGCGGTCTGCGGCGTCGGCGACGAGCTCGGCACGATCGAGGTCGGCAAGCTGGCCGATCTGATCGTGGTCGGCGGCAATCCGCTGGAGGACATCCAGAATGTGCGCAAGCTCCAGCTCGTGCTGAAGGAAGGCGTGGTGGTTTCAGACAAGCGAGGATGACGCGTGGCCTCGCCCAGGTCGGCTGAAGCGGTCAAGGGTCGCTCACCGCAATCGTCCATGCCCGCGTCGCTGGGCAGTCGCCATCACCAGCGCAGCGAGCGCCTGAAGCGCCACGGTCAACGCCAGTGCCCAGCTGTAGCCGTCCGGATCCCAGCCGTCCGACGCGGTGCGCGGCCAAAGATCGAGGATCCAGCCGATCGCCGCCTGGACCACGAACGCACCACCAAGCGTCAGCGTGTTCACGGCAGTCGAGACCCGCCCGGTCTGCTCGGGAGGAAACATCTGGCACATCGCGACATAGCCCGCCGGTCCCGCCGCGCCGAACACCGCGATGGCCAGCCAAAGCCCGAGCACGACCGAGGGCTGGCTCGGCTGCAGCATGAGGCCGGCCTGCAGCAGCACCAGGCCGGCAAGCGACACGATCGGAACGAGAAAAGGCGGGAGGCCGGCCGCGTTCGCCCGGCTGGCGGCGCTGCCGGCGAGCACGCTGCCCACGACCATCGCGAAGGTGTAGAGCAACAGCACGCCGGCTCGGGCCGGCCCATCCATGCCCGCCACGTCCCTCAGCCAGGGGCCTGCCCAAAGGCCCAGGTAGGCAAAGTTGAACATCGACAGCGTCGCAACCGCCGGACCGAAACGCCAGAAGGTCCGCGAGGCGAGAAGGCGACCGCTCAACGCAATGTCGTCCCGCAGGGTTCGCGTCGGACCCGGGGCGCGCGGCTTGTCGGGCACCGACAGGAAGATCCAGGTCGCCACGCCAAGCGCCAGCAGGCACAGAACCCAGAAGACGCCCCGCCAGCCGAGCGCGGGCAGCATTGCCTGGACGGGTGACGTGGTGAGCGTGCTGCCGAGCGCGCCGATCGCCGTCGCGATGCCAGTCACGTGCGCGACCCGGCTGCGTTCGAACCAGTCGGCGTGCGCCTTGATGAGCGCCATCAGGCCGGCCGAGATCCCGATGCCGAGCACGATCCGCGCCGCGACGAGCCCGGCAAAGCCCGGCGACAGCGCGAATATCGCGAAGCCGATCGCCGCCAGCGACATCAGCACGGCCTGCACGCGACGCGCGCCGAACGCATCGAGCGCGACGCCCAGCGGCAGTTGCGCGGCCGCATAGGCAGCGAACAGGCAGGCTGCCAGCACGCCAAGCTCGATGGCGGACAGGCCGAGCTCCACGGCGAGCACGGGACCGACGATCGCCATCACGGTGCGCGCCGCCTGGTTCAGGAAGTTTGCCGCGGCCAGCGGAAAGGTCACCTGGACCAGCATCCGGGAGAACACGCCGGGCTTCAGGCGAGCCTCGACAGCACGCCGTCGCGGAAGCGATGCATGTTGTCGATCGTGCCCTGCAGGGTCTGCGCCTCGCCGTAGCCGAACAGCCGCACATCGACCGAGCTCACACCGAGATCCTGAAGCCGCCTGATATCCCCGGCCCAGTCGGAGTCGCCGCCAGTGAACAGCTCGGCCTCGCTGTCGATGCTCCCGCGCGGACGCACGCCTGGGCCGGAGAGGACCCGATAGGCCAGGGTGATCTCCTTCGGATCGCGGCCGCCGCGCTTGCAGAACTCGTGGAAGCGTTCCAGTCCCCGCTTGAAGGTCGCGACCGTGTTCATCGGGTGCTGCGGGTTCGTGCCGACCGGATACCAGCCGTGGGCATAGCGGATGGTGCGACGGAGCGCCGGCGCACTTTCCCCACCCACCCAGATCGGAATCGGCTTCTGCACCGGCTTGGGTGTGAAGACCACATCGTCGAAGCTCACGTACTTGCCGTTGAATTTCGGCGCCTCGGCGGACCACAGTTCCTGGCACGCTGCCATCCATTCGTCGGTCACGTTGCCGCGATCGTCGAACGGGGCGGCGCCGATTGCCTCGAACTCTTCGCGGCACCAGCCGACGCCGATGCCCAGCGTCAGGCGGCCCTTGGAGAGGTGGTCGATGGTCGACAGCACCTTGGCGGTCAGCACCGCCGGACGGTGCGGCACCACCATGACCGAAAGGACGAAGCGAAGCTTGCTTGTCAGCCCGGCGACATAGGCCGTGGTGGTCAGCTGCTCGAGCCACGCGGCCGAGGCGCCCGCCGGGAACTCGCCGGTCCCGGTATAGGGATACTTCGACTGCAGATTGCGCGGCACCATGATGTGGTCGCTGATCGTGACGTAGTCGAAGCCCAGCAGCTCGCCTTCCGTGACGATCCGGGCCAGGCTGTCCGGCTCGATCAGCGGACCTGTGGTGGGCGCATTGAAGCCGATCTGCATGACGTTCTCCTCCTGCGGGGCGAAAAGCCGGAGTCACCCCTCATGCCGAAGCGCCGGGAAATCGCGCACCACGACCTCCTCCGTCACCGTGTCCAGCACGGCGCAGGTCAATTGCCGGCCGTTTCGCGGGTCGCGGCCATCGCCGGCCGAGCCGGGATTGACCACCAGCCACCCTACGCTGCAGAGCAGCTTCGGGTGGCCCAAGTTACACCGGCCGTCCCAGCCCCCCGAAGCTCCGCAGGAGCGAAGGGAGGCCAGCACCCGACCGACGCGACGGACGACCTGCTGGTGCGTATGGCCGTAGAGCACGATGTCGGCGTCGGCCTCGCCAAAGCGGTGCAGCTCGGAGCTGGTGGGCATGACATAGCTGCCGCGCGGCTCCCACGGCGTCGAGTGCACCATCAGGATGCGCTTGCCGCCGATCCGCAGCTCGCGCCGATGCGGCTGTTCGGCGAGCCAATCGAGCAACGGGCGGTCGATGTCCGCCCGGGAACGCGCCCGCACGCCGGCCGGCCCGAGGAAGACCTCCTCGTGGTTGCCCAGGATGGTGAGCGCATCGAGCTCGCGCAGCCGGCCGATCACTGCGTTGGAGAAACCGTACTCGTTGATGCTGTCGCCGAGACACAGCAGCGCATCGATCGGCCCCATGGTCTCCAGGGCCCGATCGAGGCCATCGATGTTGCAGTGCAGGTCGGAGACGATACCGAGCTTCACCAGACGTCTCTGATTCGGACGCCTAAGCTGAAGCCGGCAGCGGCAGGTCGAGCGTCGTGGTGCGGCGCAGCTCGCGGCGGTGGGTCTTGTCGTCGAACGGCCGGGCGCGATGCATGGTGCAGCGATTGTCCCAGATCACGAAATCATGCGGCCGCCAGACGTGGCGATAGACGAATTGCGGCTGCGTGGCATGGTCGATCAGGTCGCGCAGCAGCAGCCGGCCCTCCGGCACCTGCCAGTCGACGACATGGGCGGCGTGCGAGGCGAGATAGAGTGCGCGGCGGCCGGAGCCCGGGATCGTGCGTACCAGCGGGTGGACGGCGCCCTTCAGCTTTTCCTGCTCGTCCTCGTTGAAGTCGAAGCCCAGCACGTGGCGCGAATAGACGATGGAATGATGGACGCGCAGCCCTTCGATCGAGGCGCGGGTTTCCTCGTCGAGTGCATCGTAGGCGGCGCGCATGTCGGCGAACTCGGTATCGGCCCGCACCGGCGGCACCACCCGCGCCGACAGCATCGAGTAGCGGCCCGGCGGATCGACGAACGATGCATCGGTGTGCCACAGGCGGTTGGCGACCGAGGAGGCGCGCATGCGGTTGTTCGCGTCCCGGATCTTGCCGTCCGGGCCGACGTTGGAGACGTCGGCCAGCGCCTCGTTGCCGAACCGGTTGTTGCCGATGGCCGAGGAGGAAGTACGGGCATGCAGCGTGCCGTCGAAACGCTGGGCGAAGTCGAGCTGATCTTCGTCGGAGAAATTCTGGTCGCGGAACACCAGCACGGCGTACCTGTCCATGCCGGCGCGGATCGCCTCCAGCGAGGAGCGATCGTGCACCTGGCGCAGGTCGATCGCGCCCACTTCGCCGGCGAATACGGGCGTGAGCGGCGTGATGGTGACGGTCATGAGTGTGGCTTTCGTTGAGAACGAGGGATCATCCTGATTGAAGTCCGCACGACAACCAACCCGGATTTCCTGGCTCGAGGGATCTTTTGTCAGGCGAAGGTCCGTCTCGGATGGTGAGCGCATCGTCTGATCGTCTGAACGCGTCGTTCGTCATCGGCTCCAGGCTGGGCTACGATGGCGCGGCAAGTCCGGATAGCCCCAAGTTCGGATAGCCCACGGGTGAGGAGACGCGAGCGATGCGCACGAGCTTTTCCGTCAACGACATGACCATCCACCGGATCGTCGAGCAGGAGAGCGGCTTCACGCCGATGCTCGACTTCCTGCCGACATTGTCGAAAGAGACCCTCGGCGAGAACCTCGCCTGGCTGGCGCCCGGCGGCTATGACAGCGCGAGCGGGAATATCGTGTTGTGCTTCCAGTCGTATGTCGTCAGGACGCCGCACCATAACATCCTGGTCGACAGCTGCATCGGCAACGACAAGAACTTCCCGCTGCGGCCGACCTGGAACAAGAAGAACGACGGCAACTGGATGAGTGCGCTGAAGGCTGCCGGCCTCGGGGTCGAGGACATCGATTTCGTGATGTGCACGCATCTGCACGGCGATCACGTCGGCTGGAACACGCGTCTGGAGAATGGCCGCTGGGTCCCGACCTTTCCGAAGGCGCGCTACCTGTTTTCGAAAAAGGAATACACCTATTGGAGCGAGATCCATCGGAAGACGCCGCTCGACCAGATCACCGACAGCGTGCTGCCGATCATCGAGGCCAACCGGGCCGAACTGGTCGGCAGCGATCATGCGCTCAACGACCATATCCGATTGAGCCCGACCCCGGGCCACACGCCCGACCATTTCGCGGTCTGCGCCGGCAAGGGCGGCGACGCCGCGGTGTTCACCGGCGATCTGATCCATTCGCCGATCCAGGCCCGCTATCCCGAACTGGTCATGCGCGTCGACACCGACCGCGACCAGGCTGTTCGGACGCGCCGGAATTTCCTCGAGCGCTACTGCGACACCGACACGTTGTGCTGCACGATGCACTTCCCGTCGCCCTCGGTCGGCCATATCAAGCGCTGGGATGACGGCTTCCGCCTGGAATACGCAAAAGCCTGAAGGCGCGGAACCGCCGTGCTTGCACGGTGGCCGTGCGGTAAAGTCGGCTTTTGGGTGCGTTTCGGCCTCAGGTAAGACTTCGCATCAGGTCCGAGAGCGGGACAAGGCGGACAAATGTCTCGCAAAAGGATTGCGACGTACCTGGAACACGATGCGTCCAGGTGGAATCACCTGGACGCATCGTGCCCCGTGAAACAAGCACCGCCCGCGCGCGCGAATGCGATCAGATGGAATCGCACGCGGTTCCGTCTGATCGCATTCCGCTCTAGACTTTGCCAATGAGCAGAGGAAGAACCGGCAAGGGTACTATCCCATGACCTGGCGGATCGGGGTTGATATCGGGGGTACATTCACGGACGTCGCTGTGGTGGACGACACGAGCGGTCGCATCGGTGCCGCCAAGACGCTGACGACACCGCGTGATTTCGTGACCGGGGTGCTCGAGGCCCTGGGGTCGGCAATGCGGGCCTATGGCATCGCACCGGGCGAGGTCGGGTTGCTCTGCCATGCCACCACGGTCGTCACCAATGCGCTGCTCGAGGGAAAGGGAGCCCGGGTTGGTCTCGTCGCGACACGTGGTTTTCGCGATGTTCTGGAATTGCGACGTTCCTCGCGCGGCGATCTCTATGACCTCTTCCAGGACCCTCCGGCAACGTTGACGCCGCGCCGCCGGCGGTTTGAGATCACCGAACGCATCGGCGCCGACGGGCAGATCGTGACGCCGCTTGCGGAGACGGAAATCGACGGGCTCGTCGCCGATCTCGAGGCAGCGCGCGTGGAATCGATTGCGGTCTCGCTGCTGTTCAGCTTCCTCAATCCGGCTCACGAGCAAAGCCTGGGCCACCGGCTGCGTGCGGCATTTCCGGGCATTCCCGTCTATCTCTCATCCGAAGTGCTGCCGGAGATCCGCGAGTTCGAGCGCACCAGCACGACCGCCGTTTGCGCCTACGTCGGGCCAATCCTGGGCTCCTATCTGGCGAAGCTCGAAGTCGCGACAAGACAGATGGGTCTGCCGGCGCTCTACCTGATGGGCTCGAACGGTGGCGTATTCGAAACGCCGGAGGGCGTCGCCATGCCGGCGATGGCGGTGGAGTCCGGTCCGGCGGCCGGCGTCGTCGGTGCGGCCCTGGTGGCTCGCCAGACCGGCAAGCTCGATCTCCTGTCGTTCGACATGGGCGGCACCACCGCGAAGGCCAGTCTCATTCGCGATGGAAAATACGAAACCACGCCGGAATACGAGGTTGGCGGCGGATCCAACGTGACGCGGTTCATGAACGGCGCCGGGCATCCGATCCGCGTGCCGGTGATAGATCTCGCCGAGGTTTCCGCCGGCGGCGGCTCCATCGCCTGGGTCGACCGCGCTGGTGCGCTACGTGTGGGCCCGAAGAGTGCGGGCGCCGAGCCCGGCCCTGTCTGCTATGGCCGCGGCGGCACGGAACCGACTGTAACCGACTGCAACCTGATGCTCGGCTATCTCGGGCGGCAATCGCTGCTTGCCGGCAGCATGCGGCTGGATCATGCGGCAGCCGAGGCCGCAATCGGCGGGCAGCTCGCGATGCCGCTCGGCGTCGATGCGCGGACTGCCGCCGCCGCCGTCATCGATGTCGTCAACCACGCCATGGCGGAAGCGTTGAAGATCGTCTCGGTGCAACGCGGCCATGATCCCCGTGACTTCGCTCTGGCTGCATTCGGTGGCGCCGGGCCCCTGCACGCAACCGCCCTCGCCGAGGAGCTTGGCATTGCGACCGTCGTTTGCCCGCCAATCCCCGGAGCGTTCTCGGCTTTGGGCCTCGTTGGCACGGATCTGCGGCGCGACTACGTGCGCACCGTTTACGCCACGGCGGCGACCGCCGACCCATCCGTCCTCGAGGCGGCTTTCCGCGCCATGGAAGCCCAGGGCAGTGACATGCTCGAGCGTGCCGGTGTAGACGCCGGTCGCCGCCGCTTCGATCGCTCCGTCGATGCGCGCTATGCAGGCCAGTCGTATGAATTGAATGTGCCTGTTGCCGGCGGCGCGATTGATGCCGCCGCGATCGGCGGAATTGCCGAAGCCTTCCACGCCCGGCACGCGCAAACCTATGGTCATGATAATCGCGCCGAGCCGGTGCAGTTCGTCAGCCTGCGTCTCGCGGCGATTGGAATCATTCCGCCGCTGACCATTCGCCAGCATCCGGCCGCGGCCGGCACGCGGTCTGCGAAGCCGTCCCGGCAAGTCTGGTTTCGCAGCACGGGCACGATCGCGGCCCAGGTGCACGATCGCGCACGCCTGGCCGAGGGGGCTGTCGTCGACGGCCCCGCCGTGGTCGAGAGCCTCGAATCGACCATCCTGATCCCGCCCGGCTGGCAGGCGCGCATGGATGGCGACGGGTTCATCCTGATGGCGCGGACAAAGCAGGGAGCCGCACAATGACGAGCCCCACAAAAATCGGCCGACGCCAAAAGGATCCGGCAGCCTTCGAGATCGCGAAGAATGCACTCTTCAAGATCGCCGAGGAAATGCGCGTCATCCTCTGCAAGACCGCCTACTCGCCGATCCTGAAATCAGCCGGCGATTTCTCCTGCGGCGTGTTCGATGCCGAGGGTGCCATGGTGGCCCAGGGGATTGACCTTCCGATCCATCTCGGGTCCATGCCGGATGCCGTTCGTGCCATCGTATCCGCCTTTGGCAGCGACGTGTACGACGGCGACGTCTTCATCCACAACGACCCCTATTTCGGTGGCAGTCACCTGCCCGACGTCAACGTCATCCGTCCGGCCTTCCACGACGGACTGCTGCTCGGTTACACGTGCCTGCGTGCGCACTGGCCGGACGTGGGATCTGCGACACCTGGCAGCTATGGCGCTGTGACCGAGATCTACGGTGAAGGCTTGCGGTTGCCGCCGCTGCGCCTCGTTTCCAAAGGTGTCATGAATGCCGATCTCGAGAAGGTAATCCTGGCGAACGTCCGCACGCCGGCCGAGCGACGGGGCGATCTCGCCGCGCAGCTGGCCGCGACCCTTCGTGGCGTTCAACGACTGCAGGAACTGGCGCGACGTTACGGTGCGCGCGACCTTGTGGCGACCATGGCGGAAGTCATGGATTACTCCGAGCGCCTCATGCGCGTCGCACTTCTCGATCTGCCCGATGGTGAGGGCACGTTCGAGGATTTCTGTGATGGCGATGGCATTGCCGACGACGCGGACGGCAATGACGCCCGGTTCGACGTGCGCATGCACATCGAGAAGTCGGGGGACCGGCTCGTGGTCGATTTCGCGGGGAGCGACCCGCAGGTGAAAGGTCCGATGAACGCCCCGCTATCGGTGACGGCATCGGGCGTCTACTGCGGTCTGAAAATGGCCGTGGACCCCGGCAGCCTGATTCCACCGAACTCCGGTTGCTGGCGCGCGATTTCCGTCGAGGCCCCTCAGGCCTCCGTGGTCAACGCGGCGTTTCCCGCGCCCGTCGTTTACGCCAACCACGAGATGTCGCACCGCGTCGCCGACATGGTGATGGGCGCGCTGGCCGCGATCTGGCCGGATCGCGTCATGGCCTGCAGTCAGGGTACGTCTGCAGTCGTTACGTTCGGTGGCGTCGATCCCCGCTCGGCAACGCGCTATGTCTCCTACGAAACGATCAAGGGTGGCTTTGGCGCGCGCCCGAACAAGGACGGCATCAACACGATCGCCAGCGGCATCTCGAACACCATGAATACGCCGGTCGAGGTGCTGGAGATGGCATTCCCGCTTCGTGTCGAGCGCTATGCAGTGAACCCGGATTCTGGCGGTGCAGGACAGTTTCGCGGCGGCTGCGGCGCCGTCCGCACGTGGCGCATGCTGCCGGGAGCCGATGCCGTGGGCTCGCTCTGCATGGAGCGGATGACGTCGCCGCCGTTCGGACTGATGGGAGGCCAGGCCGGCGCCGCTGCCGTCGTCACGCTGACCACGCCGGATGGCAGATCACGCAAGCTCCCATGCAAAGGGGCATTCCAGGCGCCGGCGGGCTCCGTGATCGATATGATCACGCCAGGCTCCGGCGGCTTTGGTGTGCCGGCCAGGCGTGCGCCTGCCGCGATCGGCCGGGATCTCCTCGACGGCTACGTGACACCCGACGGGGCAACACGTGACTATGGCGTCGAAAATCAGGATGAGCTTCTGGTTCTCGCAACGACGGAAGAAGACTGAAACCTATACAAGTAGCGGCAGGCGGCACACAGAGCATGCCCTGCATCTCCGCTGCCGGTAGGATGCGGTCCCACAGGCCGCTATCGAGTTCCGCCCGCAGCTTATGTCACCCATCACGCCACGGCGGACCGACGCCGGCGAGCCGTTGTTCGAAGGCGACATTGTCGAGGGACTCGCATGAACCAATCGTGGAGCAGCGGCTATGTCGCCGACGTGCCCTATCCGGAAGGCTTCTACGTCCAGCAGTCGCCGGCCCGCATGGTGTTGACCTGCCTGCTGCTCGGTGTCGTCGCGGACCTGCCCTCGCCGACGGACGATGCTTGCTACATCGAGCTTGGCTGCGGGGTGGGCTTCGGCGCGCTGATGACCGCGGCCTCCAACCCGGGCTGGAAGGTGGTCGCCATCGACTACAATCCGGCGCATATCGCCGTCGGCGTCGGACTGGCACGCGCGGCCCGGCTCGCGAATATCGAGTTCCTGGAGGCCGACGTCTCGCAGCTTTCTCCCAGCGCGCTGCCGACGGCCGACTTCGTCACGCTGCACGGCCTGTGGTCGTGGGTCGCCCCGGAGGTGCGCGCCGGCATCGTGCGACTGCTGGTGGCGAAAACCCGTCCGGGCGCCATCGTCCACATCAGCTACAATTCGCTGCCCGCCTGGCAGGGCGCCATCGGAATGCAGCGCTTGATCCACGAAGCCGGGATGCGCGTACCGGGCCGCAGCGACGAGCGTATCGAAGCGGGCATGGAGCTGGCCCGCGAGCTGAACGGCTTGAGCGCCCACCATCTCGTGGAAAGCAAGCTCGTGCGCGGGGTCCTCGAAAAGCGAGAGGGAGTCGCGACGCAGTATCTTACCCACGAGTACATGAACGTCCATTGGGCGCCCGAATTCCACGCCGATGTCGCGGACGCGCTGTCCGAGGCCAAACTCGACTGGGTGGGTTCCGCCAATCCGCTGGAGAACTTTCCCGGCCTCATGATGACGCCGGAGCAGCGCAAGGTGATGGACCGCTACAGCGATCCCATCATGCACGAGCTGATCAAGGATATCTGCCTGCAGCGTGGACTGCGTCACGACATCTATGTTCGCGGTGCGCGACGCGGGGGCATCCGGCAGCGCGAAGCCGCTATTTCCCGGCTCACCCTCATCCCGGTCGTCTGCCCTGACGAGTTGCAGACGACGCTGGACCTCCCCGCCGGCAAGGCCGAGATGAGCGAACCGCTCAAGGAGATGATGGGCGCGGCCTTGCAGGGGCCGGCCACGGTGGGCGAGCTGCTGGCGCGTGCGCCAGGGCACGGCAGCGCGGCCGAGCTGGCGAGCGTGATGATCGGCAGTCACCAATGCCAGCCCTCGGTGTGGCCGCAGAGCGGGCAGCCGGAGGGGGCCGATCGGCTCAACCGTCTGCTGGGTGGGCGCGTTGCGTCGGTGGCCGACGGGCGGGGGTTGGCGCTGGCCTGCGGCAGGCTCGGCACCGGCCTCGGCGTGTCCACGCTCCTCAAGTTCATCGCCGGCCGGCTGCTGAACGGAGAGAGTGAAAAGGACGCCGACGCCTGGGTCGCGGCGCTGGGCGGCGACCTCCGCCCGGAGGAGCTCGGCACTGTGCGGGAACTCATGCACACGGCCCTGGAACGGAGGGTACCGCTGTTGCGACAGCTGCAAATCGTTCCCGGCTAGAGCGGAATGCGATGAGATGGAACCGCGCGCGGTTCCATCTCATCGCATTCGCGCGCACCGGGGATGCGTGTTGCAGGAGGCATGATGGGTCCAGCTGATTCCAGCTGGACCCATCATGCTCTAGATTGGGAGAGCTGCGCGCCGAGGGCTTCACGCAATCGCATTGCCTCGCAAAGCTGATTTCCGCTATGTTGCGCGCTCAACCGGACAGCAATGATCACGGATGGTTGTCCCCGGCGCGATGGACCGGGCGCGACACCATCGTGGATTGAGGTTGGGCAAAGCCATGGCGAGCTTCGTTCAGTTCTTGCAGCGTTCTGGTGTGTACGCTGCGCAAGGCTTCATGATCGTTCCTCGGGGAGGCTTCAACCTGGTCTGCCTCCGCGACAGCAAGGACGTTCGCCTGTCGTATGATCGCGGTCGGTTGCAGGTTGACGATGTGCGCCTCGAGCACGTCGAACGCGTCGCTCAGGAATACATCGACACTCGCTATGGGAAGCAAAAAAGCCAGGAGCGCGACGATCAGTTGCTGCGTCTGCGCACGGCGCTGTATGCCACCGCACGGCCGCAGGGCCTTGCGCGCGGCCTCAAGGTCTCGGCCAAGGGTGTCGGCATTCCGGAACTCAAAGCCACGCGCGGCAACATAGGCATCAGGCTGGAGGTCGCCATTCTGCCGCGCAAGGACTTCACGATCGCGTTCAAATTCCTCAGGCACCTCGATCAATCGGGCAAGGTGATCAACGCCACGAAATGGACGCCGGATGACGTGCCGTGGTTCCTCACCAGGCTGAACTGGACGTTCGGGGCTCAGACGAACATCTTTTTCACCCTGGTCGATGCCACATGGATTACGGTCCAGAAAGCCCTGGGGCCGAAAATCTCGCGGGATGTCTTTCGAAAGGATATCGTTCCACTCAAGAAGCGCGGCGCCGATCTCACGTGCTTTCTCGTCGGCGACTATGATGCAATGGCTACTGAGGCGGCTGGGCAGTATCTGCCTGATGAGCAGGTATGCGTGGTTGTCGACCAGGGCAATCCACCCGTGTTCGACCATGGCGAAGCGTTCATCGGCGTCATGGCGCACGAGGTCGGTCACTTCTTGCACCACAAGCGGAACATGCCCGGGAGTGGACACCATGACCGGGGCGGTATTTTGCTTTCCAGTGGCTTGGAAAGCCTGTCCCTGGACAAGCAGCTCGTCAGCAACCTCAACGCGTGGTGAGAGCGCTCGTTCTCGGCATCCCTTCGGCACGTTGAGGCCACGGTCAGCGCCGGCAGTTCGTTGATGCCGAGCGTCTGTTGAAGCGCCTGCGCTGGCGCAGGGCTCGCCCGCCGGTGCGCACGCTGTTCCATCAAGTCGAAAATCGCTCTAGCGTCCTGGATGCCACCCTGCCGCGGCTGCGAAGCGGGCGAAGAACTGCTCCTCGTAGGCGTGATCGGGGTCGTCGCGCACCATCCGGTCCATCAGGTGGGCGTCCGATCCGACCAGGATGCGCCACCTGTCCGCCTTGACCCCTTCCAGGATGATCGCCGCCGCCTCGGCCGCGCTGGTAGGCGCATCCGCCAGAAAACGCCGGGCGCGTTCTGCGAGCATGGCCTTGATCTCCTCATCCGACAGCGCCGACGCGTCCTTGCCCATCGAGGTGAGCCGCGCCCGTGCATGGGCGATCTGCCGGGCATCCAGCTCATCCGAATCGTTGCTGGTCTGGACCTTGAGCGAGTTGAGGCGAAAGCCGGTGCCAATATGTCCGGGCATGACAACCGAGACCTTGATGTGTGGTGCATTCAGCCGGAGATCGGTTATCAGGGCCTCGGTGAATCCTTTCACCGCGAACTTCGCCGCCGAATATGCAGTGTGCGGTGCGCCGGGGCCAACCGAGGCCCAGAAGCCGTTCATGCTGCTGGTGTTGACGATGTGCGCCTCGTCCGCCGCCTGCAGCAGGGGCAGGAAAGCGCGGGTGGCGAAGTAGACGCCGCCCCAGCAGATGTTGAAGGTGCGCTCCCACTCGTCTCGGCTGTTGACGACCATGCTGCCACCGCCGCCGATCCCGGCATTGTTGAACAGCAGATGGATACGGTCAGTCGCGTGCTGGTTCGCGGCTTCGTCGCGAAAGCGCATGACGTCAGCCTCGTTGGACACGTCGGCGAGATGCGAGGTGACGCGCAGGCCTTGCGGCAGCCCCGTCGCCTCGCACTGTCGTCGCGTCTCCGCCATGCCGTGCATCGAGACGTCGCACATGGCGACGTGACAGCCCTCGGCCACCAGCAGGCGCACCAGCTCGCGTCCCATTCCCGAGCCGCCACCGGTGACGACCGCAATCCTGCCGGAGAGTTCTTTCATCGGATTCCTCCCTATGCTTCGAGGGGCTCAGTTAGCCGTATATCGTGCTGACGTCTCCGTGCGTAGTTGCTTTCGGCTGTGTGGTGCATTCCAGCAGCGATGGCGCAGCCGGTCTGTGTCGCGCAAAACCTCGTCGTTCCACTCGGCTCCAACGAAAGCAAAGGTCGAGATCGAATTGAAGGCGGGACTCAAATAGACTGGCCTCCAGCAGTCTGGAGGAGATTTCCATGCCGTTCCATCAAAGGGGTGACGTTCGCATTCGCTATGAGGAGATTGGCTCCGGCTTCCCGCTGCTGGTCATCCCTGGCGGCGGATTGAATTCGCGCGTCAGTAACTGGCAGACCGCCGTTTTCAATGCGATGGAAGAGTTCAAGCACGACTTCCGCTGCATCACCATGGACCAGCGCAATGCCAATGGCGGCGATTCCGCCGGTCCGGTGCCGGTCGAGAACGCGTGGGACGCATTCGCCGACGACCAGCTTGGGCTGATGGACCATCTCGGGATCCGCGAATTCTTCTACATGGGCTACTGCATCGGTGGCTGCTTCGCCGGCAAGCTGCTGCAGCGAGCGCCTCAACGCGTCGTGGCCGCCGTGTTCTGCCAGACCGTGGGCCATCGGCCCGAAGACCCGGACGTCATGGTTCGACACAGCCAGCAGAATTGGCTCGCGGATTTCCGGGCACGGCGACCCGAGGTGTCGACGGAGACGATCGAGAAATATCTTCACAGCCTCTTTCGCGTGCAGCCCGATTTCCTCTACAGCGTGCCGCGCGCGTTCATCAGCAACTGCCGGACGCCGATCCTGGTCTTGCCGGACGACACGCCGTCGCATCCGCTGGGGACCTCGGTCGACGTGGCGTCACTGGCGCCCAACGCCGAGATCACGGTCTTCCCGTGGCGCGAGCCGCCGGAGCTCAAGGCACGCACGATCGACCGCGTGCGCACGTTCCTCAAGTCGCACATTCCGATGCGGAGCGCAGCGCAGTAGCTGGCGCCGCCGTTGAAGATTACAGTGGACCTGATGGTAACTGCCCGACCGTAAGGCATGTGGAGAAGCCATGTACCAGCTGCGATACGAAGAGCTGCATCCCGAGTTCGGCGCCAGCGTCCGTGGCATCGACCTCGGCAAGCCGCTCGCACCCGACCTGATCCGGGAGATCGACGCGGCGATCGATCGGTATTCGTTCGTCTGCTTCCCCGATCAGTCGATCGGATGACGACCGCCAGCTCGCCCTCACGCGCCAATTCGGCAAGCCCGAGCCGAGCCATACCAGTGTCGGAAAGGTCGAATATTTCGGCACCATCGGCAACGTCCAGAAGGACGGCACGGTGCTTGGCAGCTCGCACAAGAAAACCATCTTCCTCACCGGCAACAACATGTGGCACTCCGATGCCTCGTTCAAACCGGTGCCGGCGTTCCTCTCGATCATGTGCGCCTACGAAACGCCGGCGAGGGCGGAACGACGATGTTCGTCTCCCAGCGCGCCGCCTACGATCGCCTCTCGCCTGAGCGCAAGGCCGAGCTCCATCCCCTGATCGCGATCCACGATTATGTCTATTCGCGCTCGAAGGTTGCCCCCGATGCCGTATCGCCCGAGCTGGCAGCCTCGCTGCCGCCCGTGCGCCAGCGGCTCGTCCGGACCAACCCCACGACGGGTGCCAGGAACTTGTTCCTCGGCTCCCACGTCCGGGAGATCGAGGGCATGAGCGAGGCCGCCGGCCGCGCCCTGATCGACGAACTGACCGAAGCGGCGATCCAGCCTGAACACGTCTACGTCCACGCCTGGCAACCGGGCGACGTCGTCCTCTGGGACAACCGCTGCCTCCTCCACGCCGGAAGCGGCTACGACGCCGACCGCCACCGCCGCTACATGCGCCAGACCCGCGTCAGCGGAACGTGCTCGACGTTGGAGGAGGTTGGTTAGAGCGGAATGAGATGAGATGGAACCGCATGCGGTTCCATCTCATCTCATTCGCGCGTCCGGGTGATCGCGGTTCCACAGGGCATGATGGGTCCGGCTGATTCCAGCCGGACCCATCATGCTTTAGGTGAACGGATTGTCACGTTGAGGATGGCAGAGCGCAAGAAGCCCGCGGCAGCGGGAGGACAAGCCAGCGCGGCAGGTGGTGCGGTTGATTCCGCATCCGCCGAGAAGGCGCTAACGGGCCCTTCCAGGCCTGGCTGCGCCAAAGCGGTAGACAGGAACCTATTCGATCCCCAGACCGTTGTGCCTCTTTGAGGACAGAATGATCGAGTAGTGCGGGCGATCAAACATCTTGGCTGGGAGGAATAGAGATGTTGAGACTCTTTCCGAGACTGATGCTCGTTGTGGGCATCGGCATGACCGGAGCGGCGTGCCAGGACGACGGCTATGGCGCACCGCGCGGCTACTATCAGCCGGCACCGACGGGCTACAGCAACCCGTACTACTACTACTACAACAGCGGCTACTACAGTCCCGCACCTGCTCCACGGTATGGCTATTCGCAGCCTGCGCCGAACTACAACTACGCCAATCAGCGGGGGAATCACGGCCGGTACAACCAGGCTGACGGCCGTCGCTATACCACGGTGACCGTGACGAACCGCGGCCAGAACGGGTATCGTGACGACGTCGTTCAGCAGCAGGTCGTCTGCGGAAGCCAGTACTACGACGGCTACCGTACCCGCACCGCACGTCGGTGCTGATCGATTATCGAGCGTCCACTGGTGCTGCGGGCCCAGATGTTGACGGCGCTGGCCAAGCGGAACTGACGGCCGTCTGATGAAGCGCGGAAAGGACGAGGTCGGCTGGATGGGTACGCCGGGGTCGAGGATCATGACGATGGTGCCGATGTAGCCCTCTTGCTCCGTGGAAATGTAGGCGTAGCGGCCATCGAAGGTGAAACGGTGCACGCCCATCCCGGCGCACTGCCAATGGCAGATGTCGCGCGGCTTGCCCGGTCGGCTGACGTCGAAGATGCGCAGCCCGACGAAATCGCCGGCCGGCTTCTCGCCCCGCGTACGCTCGCGGTTGGCCACCATGACGTCATTCGCCACCCGTACCTTGTGGGAATGCAGCCCCGGCGGAATGTCGATCGAAGCGATGACCCTCGGATGCGCCGGATCTGCCACGTCCAGGACCGAAGTCCCGTGCGGGGGCTGCATGTGCCCGACATAGGCGTAGTTGCCGTCCAGGACGACCTGCCCGCCGCCGGCGATATCGATCCACGCAACCTCGCGAATGCCCGAACCCTGATCCATGGTGCTTTCCTTTCGGAATCTTGACGGACCGGACCAGGCGCCTTGGCTGGCCCCGGTGCCTGCGGCGGACAATCGGTGCGCGACCGGCCGCGCAATCAGGCCTGGCCTCCGGATCGGCCTCAGGTCAGCCAACATCATAAACCACAACGCCCGCTTTGTGCCGGCCGCCGGCGGTGGCGAAGTTTTCAACTGAGGTTTTATGCCCGCTCGGGCTGTCGACCGACGGGCGGCGTCGGGAAATCGCGCACCACGACCTCCTCCGTCACCGTGTCCAGCACGGCACAGCTCAACTGCCCGCCATTGCG
>WHTW01000208.1 GCA_009377525.1 Rhodospirillales bacterium | reverse complement strand
ATTCCGCTTGTTTCACGATTCGACCTTCAATGCTGTAAGTCCGACAGGCTGCTAGCGGCAGGCGACCGCGCGCTGACAGCCATGCGGCGGGCGCGCCGCTGCCCTCCTCGACAACGAAACGCCGCCGGATGAATAATGTCGCGTGCGATCTGCACGGGAGGAAATCATGTCCGACACCAAGGACTGGGCGTTCAGCCACGACCTCGCGACCGCCGCCAAGTGGACACCGGGCCTGCGGGAAATCTTCGAGTATCGCGACCTCGCCATCAAGGACTCGACCAGGGGCGACTATGTCGCTCACCTCATCCGCCACAACGGCAAGAAGACCAAGGACGAAGTGCAGCAGTGGCACGTCCACGACTGCACGTTCCAGATGGTCTACGTCATGAACGGATGGGCCACGTTCGAGTACGCGGGCCATGGCCGGAAGACCATTCGCAAGGGCGATTGCATCAACCAAAAGCCCGGCATCCCGCATCGCGAGATCGCATGCTCCGAGGATTTCGAGGTGCTCGAGATCGTGGCGCCGGCGGACTTCAAGACCAGGGTCGTCGAAGCGCCGGACACGCAGGCGCAGGCCGCGGAGTAGCGTTCAGCCGAGTCTCGAGGCCGGGGCGCTGGAACAACGAACAACAGGCAGGCGGCGAACCGTCGTGCCCAGGGAGGAAAGCACATGTCCGGACAGTTCCGCCCGTCGCGACGGGCCATGCTCAAGGTCGGCCTCGCGGGAGCCGCCACCGTCGCGGCGCCTGCCATCCTGCGTCTCAGCGCCGAGGCGCAGGCCGGCCCGATCAAGATCGGCATGCCGCTGGCGTTGACCGGCGCGCTGGGCTCGGTGGGCCAGCAGCAGAAGCGCGGCGCCGAGCTCTACGCCAAGCTGCAGAACGCCAAGGGCGGCATCCTCGGCCGGCCCATCGAGCTCCTGATCGAGGACACCGCGGGCAACCCGGCGAACTGCGTGCGCAAGGCGCAGGAGATGGTGGAGCGCCACAACTGCCGCCTGTTCACGGGCATCACGCTGTCGTCGGAGGCGCTGGCGATCGTGCCGAAGCTCGCGGAATGGGATTCGATCTTCATCTCGTCCGACAACGGTGACGGTCGGCTGACCGCCGAGAGCTTCGTGCCGAATTTCTTCCGCGCCAACATCTCGGGCCCCATGGGCACGCGCGCGGTGTCGCTCTATCTGCGGACGGCCAAGCTGGAGAAGTTCTATGCGCTGGGGCTCGACTACGCCTGGGGACACAACAGCGTGCAGGTGTTCGAGAACGAGGTGAAGAAGTCCAAGAAGGAATTCCTGGGCAAGGTCTTCGCGCCAACCGGCACCAAGGACTATTCGTCGTACATCGCCAAGATCCGCCAGTCGGGCGCCGATGCCGTCTTCCTGGTGATGCAGGGCGACGACAACAACGCCTTCCTGTCCCAGTCGCGGCAGTACCGCCTGCCGGAGAAGGTCAAGCTGCTGACCGAGATCGTCGATCTCGCCAGCATCCGCGCCGTGGGCGATGCGTCGCTCGGGCTGATCGGCTCCTCGCGCTACAGCTTCACCTACGACCATCCGCTGAACAACGAGTTCGTCGAGTTGTGGAAGAAGGAGCACAACACCGTTCCCGACACCTTCGAGGGCGAGCAATGGCAGTGCATGAAGGTGTTCGAGGCGGGCATCACCAAGGCGGGCGGCATCGAGGCCGGCAAGCTGCGCCCGGGGCTCGAGGACATCGAGATCGAGAGCGTCAAGGGCAAGGTGCACATCCGCAAGTGCGATCACCAGGGCGTCCAGCAGGGCTTCATGGTCGAGGTGGTCAAGCCGGCGGGCTTCGACACGCCCATACCGCAGGTGATCGCCACCTTCCCGGGCGCGAGCACGACGCCGAAGTGCAACACCATGACGTTTGAGGATTAAGTTCTGCCTTCGTGTCGAACGCTGATTCACAGACGACCTCATCCTGAGGAGCCGCGCGAAGCGCGGCGTCTCGAAGGATGGGAAGGCGCACCCCGCCTGTTGCCTATCCTTCGAGACGCACGCCTGCGGCGTGCTCCTCAGGATGAGGTGTGCTGTGTTCCACGCCTCTCCCCGATGCGCTCACGATGAGCACCGTCGCCTTCCTGTTGACCCAGGTCGTCAACGCGCTGTCGCAGTCGGCGCTGCTGTTCTTCCTCGGCGTCGGGCTCACGCTGATCTTCGGCCTGATGCGCATCGTGAACTTCGCCCATGGCGCGCTGTACATGCTGGGCGCCTTCGTCGGCTACTCGCTCAGCCATTGGTCGGGGAACTTCTGGATCGCGCTCGTCGTGGCGCCGGTGCTGGTCGGGCTTTTCGGGGCCGCGTTCGAGTTCACGATCCTGCGCCGGCTCTACCGCCGCGACGCCCCGGCCTTCCTGATGGTGACCTTCGGCCTGGCTCTGGTGGTCGGCGAGGCCGTGCGGCTGACATGGGGATCCGACGCGCTGCAGGTGCCTGCCCCGCCGCTGCTGGCCGACGTGATCTTCCTGCTCGACGAGCCCTTCCCGCTCTATCGCCTCTTCCTCGTCGCTACCGGCATCGTCGTCGCCGTGGCGATCTGGCAGTTCCTCGAGCGCTCGAGGCTTGGCCTCCTGATCCGCGCGACGTCGCAGAATGCCGACATGGCGAGCGCGCTCGGCGTCGACGTCAAGCGCGTGCGGTCGAGCGTGTTCGGCATCGGATGCGGGCTGGCGGCACTCGGCGGCATGCTGGCGGCGCCGCTCGTCACCGCCTCCAACGGCATGGCGGCAACCGTCATCATCGACGCCTTCGTGATCGTCATCATCGGCGGCATGGGCAGCTTCCTTGGCTCGCTCATCGGGGCGCTGCTGGTGGGCTTCGTCCAGGTGTTCGGCAACTATTACCTTCCCGACCTGGCGCTCGCCTTCATGTACCTGGTGATGCTGGCCATCCTCATGGTGCGTCCGGGCGGCCTTTTAGGCAAGGAGGCCTGAAGCCGTGTCCGCCGCGCTGCGTCCGCTGCTGATCGTCGTCGTCCTGGTGCTGGCGCTGGCGCCGTTCGGACTGCCGCCCTTCGCCATGACGCTGCTCACCGAGGCGCTGATCCTCGGCCTGTTCGCGATGAGCCTCGACCTCATGTTCGGCTACACGCGGCTGGTCTCGTTCGGCCATGCCGCCGCCTACGGCCTGGGGGCCTATGCCAGCGGCTGGCTGCTGCTGCATACCGGCATGCCCCTTTTGTTTGCGGTGTTCGGCGCCGCGTTGCTGACCGGCGTCGTCGCGATCGGGATCGGCTGGATGTGCACGCTGGCGACCGGCGTTTCCTTCTCGATGCTGACGCTCGCCTTCGCCCAGCTGCTCTATGCCATCTCGTTCAAGTGGACCTCGGTGACCGGCGGATCCGACGGCCTGGCGGGGATTCCGCGCACGCCCGGCCCGTTCGGCTTCGCCGCGCTCACCAGCAAGATCGGCTTCTACTACCTGGTGCTCGCCTGCCTGGTCGGCGCCTTCCTGTTGTGCTTCGCCCTGGTGCGCTCGCCGTTCGGCGCGGTGCTGCGCGGCATTCGCGAGAACGAGGCCAAGACGATCGCGCTGGGCTACAACACGCGTCTCTACAAGATCGCCGTGGTCGCCGTCGCCTACGCGCTGGGCGGACTGGCCGGCGCGCTCTACGCACCGTTCGCGGGCTTCGCCAACACCGAGCTGCTGTTCTGGCTGCTCAGTGGCCAGGTGCTCATCATGGTGATCGTCGGCGGCTCGGGCACGCTGGTCGGCCCGATCCTTGGTGCGGCGTTCTTCATGCTGATGGAGCACCAGCTCAGCTCGTGGACCGAGGCCTGGGCCCTCTACTTCGGCCTGATCTTCATCGCCTTCGTCCTGTTCGCGCCCCAGGGCATCTGGGGACTGGCGACGGGGCGGCTGCAGATGGGGCGGCTGCGGCGTGCATCGGGCCCCTGACGTGGCGCTGCTCGATCTTGACGGCGTGACACGACGGTACGGCGCCCTGGTCGCGCTCGACCAGGTCGCCATGAGGGTCGAGGAAGGCGAGGTCCGCGCCGTCATCGGTCCCAACGGCGCCGGCAAGACGACGCTGTTCAACGTCATCACCGGCACGGTCAAGCCGACCGCAGGCCTGATCCGGTTCGCCGACCAGGCGATCACCGGTCTGCCGAGCCACCAGATCTGCCGGCTCGGCATCTCGCGCACCTTCCAGATCACCGCGCTGTTTCCCGAGATGTCGGCGCGCGAGAATGCGCGGCTGGCGGCCCAGGCGCGCCATCCGCGGCGCTGGCAGCCGTTCGCCGGGGCACGGATCTTCAAGGAGGCCCAGGCGCTCGCCGATGCCGCGCTCGAGCAGCTCGGCCTCTCCGGCATCGCCGACAGACCTGCCGGATTGCTCTCGCACGGCGACCAGCGCCTGCTCGAGGTCGCCATGGCGATGGCGCAGCAGCCGCGCGTGCTGCTGCTCGACGAGCCGACGCAGGGGCTCTCGGTCGAGGAGACGGCGCAGGCGGTCGACACGCTGGCGCGCTTCCTGCAGGCCTCGCGGATGACGGTCCTTCTGGTCGAGCACGACATGGAGGTGGTGTTCCGGCTCGCCCACCGGATCACAGTGCTGCATCGCGGGGCGGTGATCGCCGACGGTGCGCCGGACGAGGTGAAGGCCGACGCCCGCGTGCAGGACGCCTATCTCGGAGGCCTCGACTGATGCTCCGGATCGAGGGCATGAACACGCATTACGGGGCGAGCCACATCCTACAGGGCGTCGACCTCGACATGCCCCAGGGCCGCATCAGCGCCGTGCTCGGCCGCAATGGCGTCGGCAAGACGACGATGGTGAAGACCATCATGGGACTGGTCGTCCTGAGCGGCGGGCGCGTGCATGTCGGCGGCACCGACATCACCGGCTGGCCGCCACACCGCGTGGCGCGCGAGGGCGTGGCCTACGTGCCCGAAGGACGGCTGATCTTTCCCGACCTCACCGTCATCGAGAACATAAAGGTCGGCGAACGCGGGCCCGGCTCCGCTTGGCCGCTCGCCCGGCTGCTCGACCTGTTCCCTTCGCTGCGCGAGCGCGCCGCCAGCCGGGGCTCGCAGCTCTCGGGCGGGGAACAGCAGATGCTGGCGATCGCCCGGGCGCTCGTCTCCGACCCCAAGGTGATGCTGCTCGACGAGCCGAGCCAGGGTCTCGCTCCCCTGGTCGTGCGCGAGCTCGCCGGCGTCATCCGGCTGCTGCGCGAGGAAGGCGTCACGATCCTGCTGGTCGAGCAGAACATGAAGCTCGCCGAAGCGGTCGCCGACGAGCTGCACATCATGGTCAAGGGCCGCATGGTCTACCGGGCGAGCCCGGCCGTCTTCCGGGCCGAGGAGGAGACGATCCGGGCGCGCTTTCTCACCGTGTGATACGGCCTTCTACTTGCGAAGCCCCGCCTGGCGCAGCAGGGGCATCACCGCACTGTCGAAATATTTGAGCTCCTCGTTGTAGTCGAGGAAGCCGAACACGATGCCATCGACGCCGGCCGCCGAGACCTCTGCGAGCTGCGAAGTGACCTGCTCGGGCGTCCCGATGATCGGATTGGTTCCCCATCCGGCGACGACGCGCTCGCGATACTTGTCGATGCGCTCGTTGAACGACTGGCTCTCGATGCCCAGCACCTTCATGAGATTTTCCGCGGCCACCCAGTCGCCATGCTCGATGACGCTGCGATAGACCTGGCGCGCCTCGGCCTCGGTCTCCCGGCAAACGACGAGAGCCGAGGTGCAGACACCGATATCGCGCCGATAATCCGTGCGGGCGATCTCGCGCACCCGTGCCGCCACGGCCCTGACCGCCTCGACACTGTCGAAGCCCACGAAGCTGAAGTCGACCTCGCGGGCGGAGAAATCCCGGGCCGCCGGCGAATGACCGGCGTTGATCAAGACGGGATACGGTTTCTGGATGGGCTTCGGATGGGCCTGGGCCTGCTTGATGTGAAAATCCGCCGTCTCGAAATCAAACGGCGCTTCGTCGGTCCACAGGCGCTTGACGACGGTGAGCCACTCGGCGCCGTAACGGTAGCGATCGTCGTGCGCCCGCTGCGTGCCCTGGAACATCTCCATCTCCGGTGTGAACCAGCCCATCACGAGATTGAGGGCAAAGCGGCCGTTGGAGATATGGTCGATGGTCGCTGCCTGCTTCGCGGCGACGATGGGATGCACCGTCGGCACGTGCGAGGTCGCGGCAACCATGATGTTCCGCGTCGCCTGAGCCAGCCCCGCCGCCCAGGTGTAGGTCTCGAACGATTCGCCGTTGAAGTCGGTCGTGCCGCCGAAGCCGCGCCAGCGCGCCACCGGCAAGGCCAGCTCGAAACCCATGGCATCGGCGCGCCTGACGATCTCGGACGTGTGTTCCCAGGTCACCTTGTAGGTGGTCGGCGCGTGCGAGATGTTGACCCCGTAGCTGCAGTTGGCGCCGAAAACGCCGAGCTTGAGCTTCTGCTCGTTGTACAGCGGCACGTGCGCGCGCCGGAACTCCTCCAATGCAATCGCCTCAGCCCTGATCATCCCGCCATCACTGGTTTTGCGCGCATCTTGGGGCCAAGATGGTCCGGGTGCCAGAAATCTGTCGGAGGACGGAGATGAACGCGCCAACGGTCAATCCGGCCAGGCTCCTGCGCGAAAAGATTCGCGCCGGACGCCACACCATGGCGACGACGGGCATGGCGCCGGGCCATGTGCAGGCCAACCTGGTGATCTTGCCGGCCGATTGGGCCGAGGAATTCGCCGAGTTTTGCGCGGCGAACCCCAAGCCTTGTCCGCTGCTCGCGCGGAGCGAGCCCGGCGATCCCGCGTTGCCGAGCCTGGGCGATATCGACGTCCGGCGCGACGTGCCGCGCTACCGCGTGTTTCGTGACGGCGTGGCCGTGTCGGAAGCAACGGACATCTCCGCCCTATGGCGCGACGATCTGGTCGCCTTTGCCCTGGGATGCTCCTATTCGTTCGAGGCGGCGCTGCTCGATGCCGGTGTACCGATCCGTCACATCGAGCAAGGCAAGAAAGTCTGCACCTATCGCACCGCACTCGACACCGTGCCGGCCGGGCGCCTGCATGGCCGCATGGTGGTGTCGATGCGCAACTTCACCGTCCCCAACGCAATCCGCGCCATCGAGATCACCTCGCGCTTTCCACGGGTGCACGGCGCGCCGATCCACTTCGGCAATCCCGCGGCGATCGGCATCGCCGACATCGACAGGCCCGAGTACGGCGGCGAGCCCGACATCCGACCCGGCGAGGTGCCGTTGTTCTGGGCCTGCGGGGTCACGCCTCAGGCGGTGATCGAGGCGGCCAAGCCGCCGTTCTGCATTACCCACAAGGCCGGGCACATGCTGGTCGCCGACCGATTGAACGAGGAGTTCCGCGAGACTTGATCATGGCGAATCGAGTCGCATTCTTCGTCAACCTGACCTCGCTTGCCCTTGTCGTCCTGGTCGCGTCGGTCCCGTCAGTGCGCGGCGCCGGGGGAAGCGGCACTTTCGCCGTCATCGCCGATC
Source organism: Rhodospirillales bacterium (assembly GCA_009377525.1). Classification (GTDB taxonomy): domain Bacteria; phylum Pseudomonadota; class Alphaproteobacteria; order Reyranellales; family Reyranellaceae; genus Reyranella. The sequence continues at coordinate 4,568 of WHTW01000208.1, read as the reverse complement.
TTCATTTCAATCCGTTCGACCCGCCGGATCTCGCCGCGGCGTTGGCCAAGTCGGCCCCGACGGCCTGGCCGGCGATCTTCGCCGCCGCCAACGATCAGGCGATGTCGCGAACCGGCGAGGACACCAACCACGCGCTGCTGGCCTCGAGCCTCGCCGCCTTCGCGAAGGCTGCGGCGAGCGCGGACTTCGCCATCGTGCCGGGCGATTTTCTGGCTCATGGGTTCGAAGAAAAGGCATCGAAGGCCTTGGGCGTTGCCCCGACGTCGCAAGCCGCCGGCGAGATGGCCGTGAAGGCGACGATTTTCGTTGCCGACGCCCTGGCCGATGCGCTCGCCGGCAAGCCCGCGATCATCGCCCTCGGCAACAACGATTCGAGCTGCGGCGACTATCGGATCGAGCCTGGCGGGAGCTACCTCGCCGCGACGAGGGAGACGGTTCGACGTCTTGTCGGCGCCGAGCGGCTGGAGCCTGACTTCGACGAGACCTACGCCGCCGGCGGCTACTATGCGATGCGGCATCCGACCGTGCCGAGCGCGCTGATCGTGGTCCTGAACGACGTGCTGTGGTCGACGAAGTACCGGGACGCCTGTGGGACGGACGGACTCGCCGCCGCGCAGGCCATGCTCGACTGGCTCCGCGGCCGGCTCGCGCGGCAACGCGCGGCCGGCGGGCGCGTCTGGATGGTGCATCACATCCCCTGGGGAATCGATGCCTATTCCACGATCAATGCCAGGGCTGCGACCTGTCCGGCGAAGGTCGTCCCGTTCCTGAAGGAGCCGTTCGCCTCCGAATTTCTGGCGCTCCTCGCGGAGCACCGCGACATGCTTCAGGCGAGCTTTTCAGGTCATACCCACTTCGACGACTACCGGGTGCTGATCGACGAACGCGGAACGGTCATCGGTGCAGACAAGGTCACGCCGGCCATCAGCCCGATCTTCGGACAGAATCCGGGCTTTCAGATCTTCACCTATGACCGATGGTCCGGTGCGCCGAGGGACTTCTCGACCTGGTACCTCGCGAATCCCGGCGCGGCACCGCGCGCCGCCGACTGGCAGTTCGAATACACCTTCACCAAGGCCTATGGGCAGCCGGAGTACTCGCCTGACGCGGTCAGGACCGTATGGAAGGCGATGTCCAACGACGGCGCGGTACGGGATACCTATCGGCGGCTCTACACTGTCGGACGCGGCGCGCTCGATGCCGCAACGGTCACGGCCTATTCGTGCGCCGTGGGTCATATGGACCGACCGTCCTTCACCGCGTGCTATTGCGGAGTTCGCCGCTAGACTCGGGCCGCAGAGCTACGCCGCCGCCCGGCGCGCGCTCGTGTCCGCGGCGGCCAGCACCATCTCGGCGCACTTCTCGCCGATCATGATGCAGGGCGCGTTGGTGTTGCCGCTGGTGAGCGTCGGCATGATCGAGGCGTCGGCCACGCGCAGGCCCGAGAGGCCGTGCACCCTGAGCTCGTTGTCGACGACCGCCATGGGATCGCCGCCCATCTTGCAGGTGCCGACCGGATGGTAGGTGGTCTCGGCGTTGTTGCGCACCCAGTCGAGGATTTCCTCGTCGGTCGTCAGATGGGCGCCCGGCGCGATCTCCTCGCCGGTCAGCTCCTTGAGCGGCACGGTGGCCATGAGCTCGCGGGCCTTGGCGAGGGCGGCCAGAAGGCCCTCGCGGTCGGCGCGGGCAGAGAGGAAGTTGAAGCGAATCGCTGGCGGCTCGGCGGGGTCGGCCGACTTGACGTGCACCGAGCCGGTGCTCTCCGAGCGCAGCACATTGACGTTCATGGTGATGCCGCGGCGCTTGGCGATGCGGCGCTCGTGACCGACCCTTTCGTAGAGGAACGGCAGGATCGAGATGGTGGCGTCCGGCGTCTCGAGGCCCGGCCGCGTGCGGAAGTACATGCGGATCGGCACCGACGTTGTCGCCAGGAAGCCCTCGCCCCACAGCGCGTACTTCAGCGCCTCGCGCGCGAGCCGCCAGCCGCGGGCATTGTCGTTGAAGGTGGCGTTGCGCTCGGTGATGGCGAATTTTACGCGCGGCGAATAGTGGTCGCGCAGGTTCTCGCCGACGCCGTTGAGCTCGTGCACCGGCATGATGCCGAGCGAACGCAGGCGCTGGCCCTGGCCGATGCCGGAGAGTTCCAGGAGCTTGGGCGAGTTGATGGAGCCGCTGCAGACGATGACCTCGTGGGCAGCCCGCGCCTCGCGCTTCTGGCCGTTGACCGCATAGCGCACGCCGACGCAGCGCTTGCCTTCGAGAACAAGCGTCTCGGCCAGCGCCCCCTGCTCGACCGTGAGGTTGCGCCGGCCGCGCGCGGGATCGAGGTAGCAGAAGGCGGTGCTCTGGCGGCGACCCTTGGCGATCGTCACCTGCGACATGCCGATGCCCTCCTGGGTCGCCCCGTTGAGGTCGGGGTTGAAGGGCAGCCCGATCTTCCCGGCTGCCTCGATCATCTTCTCGAGCAGCGGGATGCGATGGCGCGGCGTGTCGGTGACGCGCAGCGGCCCCCCGCGGCCGCGCAGCTCTTCCGATCCGCCATCGTAGTTTTCCATGCGCTTGTAGACCGGCAGCACGTCCTGCCAGCTCCAGCCGCGATTGCCGAGCTGGGCCCAGTGGTCGTAGTCCTGCGCCTGGCCGCGGATGTAGACCATGCCGTTGATCGAGCTCGAGCCGCCCAGCATCTTTCCACGCGGCACCTCGATGCGGCGGCCGCCGGAGCCTTCGTCCGGCTCCGCGGAGAAGCACCAGTTGACGGCTGGCAGGTCGATCATCTTGGAGACGCCGACCGGGACGCGCGACCAGAAGTAGCCAGAACCCTCGGTGCCGGCCTCGAGCAGCAGCACCCTGTAAGGCCCATGGGCGCCGCCGCTCTCGCTCAGGCGGGCGGCGATGACGGCGCCCGCCGAGCCGGCGCCGACGACGATGTAGTCATAAGAGCCTGTGTTGGTCGTCATGGTTCGCGTTTCCCCGATGGGCAAGCTTGACCTGCCTGTTTCCGCCGTGGCAAGGCCGCGACAAGGGCGTCACGCGTAATCACCCGCATCGCGGCACAGGAAGAAGACCATGGAATTCGACGTCATGACGCGCGCCACCACCTGGGACAACGTGGCCGCACTGGCGCGCCGCACAGAAGCCGCGGGCTTTTCCGGCATGCTGTTCACGGAAGGCCATCAGGTGCCGTGGATGAACATCGCCGCGGCGGCCCTGGCGGCGCCGTCGCTGCATTTCTCGACCGGCATCGCCATCGCCTTCGCCAGAAGCCCGATGGTGACGGCGGAGATCGCCTGGGAGCTGGCGCAGAATACCCAGGGCAAGTTCCGGCTGGGGCTGGGCAGCCAGGTGAAGGCGCACATCACCCGGCGCTATGGCAGCCCGTTCGACAAGCCCGCGCCGCAGATGAAGGACTACGTGCAGGCGGTGAAGGCCTGCCTGAGTGCCTTCCGCCGCGAGGGCCCGCTGCAGCATGACGGCCGCTACTACAAGCTGAGCCTTCTGACCGAGCAGTGGACGCCGCCGCGGCACGAGTTCGAGGACGTCAAGGTCGACATCTCGGCCGTGGGGCCGATCATGGTGCGGGTGGCGGGCGAGGTCGCCGACGGCGTGCACGTCCATCCCATGCATTCCATGCACTATCTCAGGAACCGCCTGCTGCCCGGCCTGGCCGACGGTGCTGCACGGGCCGGGCGCGATCCCGCGAGCATCGACAAGATCATTCCCGTCATCGTCGCGGCGGGCGACACGCCGGAAGAGCGGGCGCTCCCGATCAAGGAAGCCAAGACGACCATCGCCTTCTACGGCTCCACGCCGAACTATGCCTTCCAGTTCGACGACCTCGGCCATGTCGGCCTGCGCGACCAGCTCAGCGCCTGCCTCAAGGCCGGCGACAGCGCGAAGAGTGAGGCGCTGATCACCGACGAGATCCTGGGCGAGTTCGCCATCGTGGCGCGCTGGGACGACGTCGCCCAGCGCATGATCGAGCGCTACAAGGGCGTCGCCGCGCGGCTGGTCATCTACCTCGCCTCGCACTGGCGCGAGGTCGATCCCAAGGTCCTCGAACGCTGGGGCGAGGTGGCACGCGCGGTGAAGAAGGCCGGTTGAGAAACGGCATCGTTCAAGGCATCCTGCCCGCATGAACAGCAAGATTGTTTTCAGCCTCGCGTCCCTTTGCGCCCTCGCCGCCTGCCAGAGCGCGAGCCAGCTCGAGCAGAAGCCGCCGACCTGGACCGCTCTCTACCAAGCCCCCTGGGAGCCGATGGCGAACTGCATCGTGGCGCGCTCGCAAGGCCCGCTGGTCGCCGTGACGCCGACCTTCTCGGCGGGCCGCGCGCAGATCATCACCAAGAACCCAGCCGGCGGCGTACTGGGCACGTTCGACGTCCGACAGGTTTCCGGCAATGCCACCGAGGTGGCCTATCGCAGCATCTATGGCGGGCCGACCACGGACGCCGGCGGCGGTGCCCGCGACATCGCCGATCGCTGCGCGCGGCCTTAGTTTGCTGGGATTTCATACTCTTCCGATAGGGGTAGGGAGCGGCTGTTGCCGCCCCCTCCCTCCGAACCGGACG
>WHTW01000207.1 GCA_009377525.1 Rhodospirillales bacterium | reverse complement strand
CCAGGCAAGTCATTGATACAGAATCGCTTTTTGAGATGTGTGAATCCGATAGACGTGAGACGTGGGGAGGAACATCGGATGTCTTTAGTGGCTGATCAGTTCGTGCCGTGATACCAGGCGCCGCGATGCGACGTACGACGGGCCAGCGGCAGATTGATGATGTCCATGAAGACCGACGCAGCACCATCGCCACCCGCGAGGTCGCCCTCCAGCACCTCGACGTCGAAGGTGAGCTTGTCGCCCTCGAGCTTGGGCGACTTCAGCACGACGACGGCATCGACGACCTGGGCCTTGGCCTTCATCAGCACCGACACCGTCGCATTGGGCGGCGTCCTGGCGAAGCTGTCGGGTGCGTTGCCGCTCCACTCCTCGAGCAGGTGGGCGGTGAGCGCATGGCCCGCCGAACGCACCGGCCGGTCGGCGAAGATGATGGCGTTGGGCGATACGCCCTCGAGCACGAGCCTGCCGGCCTGCAGCTTGGCGCCCTTGGCGTTGAGCACGATCATCGACGGTACGACGCGCGGCTGCTGCGGCTGGCCGATGACCTTGGGTGCGCCGGGGATGGCGGTCTGCGCGATGGCCGGCAGCGACGCGACGATCGGGAGAGCGGCTGCGGCGAAGACTGCCAGGAAACGGATGCGGTTCATGGCGGGCCTCAGTAGCAGGGCAGCAGCGGGGGCTTGCCGCAGGTCGGCTGGTTGTAGCGCTGCTGGTAGCGCGGATCGATGTCGGGCGGCGGCGGTGCGCCGACCGCGGTGCCGTAGCTCCGCGGCGGCGGCACGTAGGGATGGGTGGGCGAGGGGTTCGACCAGCCACTGAACGTGCTGGTGCCGTGCGGATCGCCGATGTTGGGCGTCTCGCCGCCGGTGGTCTGGCTGGTGCCGTAGTAGGTGAAGCCGTTGGAGCCGACGCCGAACCAGATCGTGTCGATGAACACCGAAGCCGGCCCGTCGGCCTTGCCCAGGCTGCCTTCCAGCACCTGGACGTCGAAGGTGAGCTTCTCGCCCTCGAGCCTGGCCGCCTTCAGCACGACCACGACGTCGGCGACCGACGAGCCGTCCTTGCTGAACACCGAGGCCGTCGCATTGGGCGGGTCCTTGGCGAAGCTGCCGGTGCGCCAGATCTCGACCATCTCCGGTGTCGCCATGTGGCCCACCGTGCGGACGGGGCGGCTGGTGAAAAAGGTCGCGGTCGGCAGCACGCCGTCCAGGATCAGCTTGTCGCCTTCCAGACGGCCGACCTTGGCGTTGAGCACGATCAGCGCCGTCGAGTACCGCCGGTTGGCCGGAACGCCGATCGTCTTGGGTCCGGCCGCGGCCGCCGTCGGAGCTACCGGCGACGGCGTCTGGGTCTGGGCAACGGCGGATCCGGCGGCCAGGATCAGGGCGGCAGCCAGAAGGCTGCACGTCTGCTGTGCGTTCATTACGACTGGTCCTTCCTTCCCCGGGCGTCCGCAGCCGCGCCTTGTATAAGGGAAAGCAATCCCCCGGTCGAGTTGACTAAACCCCGTCCGCAGCCCATTTTCCGGCCGCTTTAGTCCTCAATGCTCCAACCGGAGGCCGGATGGCCAAAGAAGACCTGATCGAATTCACCGGCGTGGTCGCCGAGCTGCTGCCCAATGCGATGTTCCGGGTGAAGCTCGACAACGACCACACGATCCTCGCCCATACCTCGGGCAAGATGCGCAAGAACCGCATCCGCGTGCTGGCAGGCGACCGCGTCACCGTCGAGATGACGCCCTATGACCTGTCCAAGGGCCGCATCACCTTCCGTTTCAAGTAGGCGTTGAGCGCCCAGCCGATCCCGCCGCTGGTCCTCGCTTCCGCCTCGCCGCGTCGGCTCGACCTGCTGCGCCAGGTGGGAATCGAGCCCGCCAAGATCGATCCCGCCCACATCGACGAGACGCCTGCCCAGCGCGAGCTCCCGCGCGCCTATGCGCTGCGCATGGCCAGGGCCAAGCTCGCCGCCGTGGCCGGCCGTCATCCAGGCATGGTCGTGCTGGCGGCCGACAGCGTCGTGGTCTGCGGCCGGCGCATCCTGCCCAAGGCCGAGACCGAGGGCGAAGCGCGCGCCTGCCTCGGCCTGCTGTCGGGTCGGCGTCACCGCGTGCTGGGCGGCGTCGCGGTCGGCGCAGCGGATGGAACGGTGCGCGCGCGGCTGGTCGAGACCGTCGTGCGCTTCAAGCGGCTCGAGCCGGCCGAGATCGACGACTACATCCAGAGCGGCGAATGGCGCGGCAAGGCCGGCGGCTATGCCATCCAGGGCCTGGCCGGCTCTTTCGTCCAGAAGCTGACGGGCTCGTACACGAACGTCGTCGGGCTGCCGCTTTACGAGACGATGGGTTTGCTGAAGGCCGTGGCATGAGCCGCATCGACCGCCTGATCTGCCACGTCATGCCCAACGCCTTCCTGATGGCGCTGGTCGCCGGCGGCCGGCTGGCCGAGCTGCAGATCGTGCGCCGCGACAGGCCGACGCGCGTCGAGAGCGTGTTCCTCGGCCGGCTCGAGCGGGTGATGCCCGAGCTCGACGCCGCCTTCGTCGATATCGGCATTGGCCGCTCCGGCTTCCTGCGCGCCGAGGACCGCGCCGGCAACGACGACTGGCCGCCGCCGGGCGCGCCGCTCCTGGTGCAGGTGCGCAACGATGCCGAGGGCGAGAAGGGGCCGCGCGTCTCGATGAACGTCGCCGTCACCGGCCGCTACCTCGTCTATCACCCGGTCGGCTCGGGCGTCAGCTTCTCGCGCCGCATCGAGGGCGAGAGCGAGCGCGAGCGCCTGCGCGGGCATGTCGAGGGATTGCTGGAAGGCGGCATCGTGCTGCGCACCGCCGCCGCCGGCGCCGGGCCCGACGTGCTGCGCGCGGATGCCACCCAGATCATGGAGCGCTGGGAGCAGATCCGCGCCCAGGCTTTCGCCACCCAGCCGCCCGCCGACCTGTCGGCGCGCATTCCGGGCGAGCGCGATCCGATCACCCGCGCGCTGCGCGATCATGGCGCCTCGCTCGAGGAGGTGATCCTCGACGATCGCGGCATGGCGCGCGCCCTGCAGGACGAGATGGATCGCCTGGGCGAGAAGATCCGCGTGCGCTGGCACAACGGGCCGATGCCCGCCTTCGACATCGACGACGTGGAAGGCCAGATCGACACCGCACTCGCCCCGCGCATCGTGCTGGAGAGCGGCGTCGAGGTACTGTTCGAGCCGGGCGAGACGCTGACCGCCGTTGATGTCGACAGCGGCAGTGCCGGCGGCCGCCAGGGTCGCGCGCCGCGCCGGCCGGTCGAGGTCAACCTCGAGGCCGCGCCGGCGATCGCCCAGCAGCTCCACCTGCGCAACATCGCGGGCGCGGTGGTGATCGACTTCGTGACCATGCGCAGCACCTACGACCGCGACAAGGTGCAGGCCGCACTCGCCGAGGTCCTTGCCGAGGACCCGGTGCCGACCCAACTCTACGGCTTCACGCGGCTCGGCCACTTCGAGTTGACGCGCGCACGACGCGGCGCGACCCTGGCGGCCCAGCTCGAGGCACTCCAGAAGGGCGATGACTGACCGATCCTCCACGCCACCGCTGCGCGCCGTGCGCATTGCCGCCAACTGTCCGACCTGCGGAAAGCCCGGCGCTACCGGATACCGTCCGTTCTGCTCCAAGCGCTGCGCCGACATCGATCTCGGCCGCTGGCTGAAGGAGGGCTATCGCGTACCGACCGACGAGGGCCCGGGCGAGGAAGAGCCGGGCAGCGGCCGGGGACCAACTGGACAGGAAAGCTGACGCGTCCTATACAGCCCGCCGCCAACCGAAACGGCATGCCCAGGTAGCTCAGTTGGTAGAGCATGCGACTGAAAATCGCAGTGTCGGTGGTTCGATCCCGCCCCTGGGCACCATTCCCTCTTCGCGCTTCTCTCCCTTACGCCGTCACTCCTACGCGCACAGAGCCGTAGGCCGTTGAAAGTGCCCTGCTTTTCGACAACGGTTGCGTAGTCGGGCATGGGTCGGCGCAGGCTGTCGTCCACGGTCCGACGAGAGGTCGTGTTGGTATTTTTGTTGGTATCTCATGATCGCCCTGTTGGTATCTGTTCGCGTCGTCGGAGGATCGCACGATGGCACTTTCTGATCTGAGGTGCCGGCAGACCCGGCCAACCACGAGACTCCAGAAACTGTCAGACGGTGGGGGTCTTCAGCTTTGGATACATCCCACCGGTGCGCGTTGGTGGCGCCTTGCTTATCGGTTCAAAGGCAAACAAAAACTCCTCGCGCTCGGAGCCTTTCCGACGATCTCCTTGGCTGACGCGCGGCAGGCTCGCGACGAAGCCAGGCGCCTACTGGCGAAGAGCATTGACCCCTTGCAGGCGAAGAAAGATAAGCAGCAAGAGCGTCTGGAGAATACGTTCCGCATTCTAGCCGAGGAATATGCCAGTCGGATCGAGCAGGAAGGTCGGGCCACCAAGACCATCTCGAAGACCAAATGGCTTCTGGGCTTCGCCTATCCAATCTTGGGCGACCATCCGATCGATGAGATCGACTCTCCCTTGGTGCTCAAGGCCCTTCGCAAAGTGGAGGCCCGTGGACGCTATGAAACGGCGTGTCGTCTGCGGTCGATGATAAGCCGCGTGTTTCGCTACGCCATTGCAACAGGCCGCGGTCGGTCCGATCCCACCACGGCCCTTCAAGGCGCCCTGATCCGGCCAAAGGTGACCCCCCGTCCCGCGATCACCGAGCCGAAGGCCCTGGGGGCTCTGCTGCGCGCCATCGATGCGTTCGATGGCCAGCCCGGTACGAGGGTGGCTCTGGAGCTCATGGCGCTCTTGTTTCCGCGCCCGGGCGAGCTTCGGGCAGCGCAGTGGACCGAGTTCGACCTCGACAAAGGTCTTTGGATGATCCCTGGTCCGCGCATGAAGATGCGCCGGCCGCACCGCGTACCGTTGGCGAGGCAGGCCGTCGCCGTTCTCCAAAGGCTCCGGCAGATCACCGGCGAGAATGGACCGCTGTTCCCCAGCATCCGCACCGCCGAAAGGCCGATTTCCGATGGCACGCTCAATGCGGCACTCCGCCGTCTCGGATACACCAAAGACCAGATGACGCCGCATGGATTTCGCGCCACCGCATCGACCTTGTTGAATGAATGCGGCAAGTGGCATCCCGACGCCATCGAGCGCCAACTCGCCCATGTCGAGAACAACGATGTTCGTCGAGCTTATGCCCGCGGTGAGCATTGGGACGAACGTGTCAAGATGATGCAATGGTGGGCGAACCAACTGGACGCCTTAAAGAACGCCTCGCCCACTGCGCTTCCACCTCCAGACCCTCGCATCGTTCTCCAGATGGATGCTCGCGCTGTCTTCGGATGGTGGAATTTTTCCAGCACCAGCTCAAATATCGCTTAGGGGCAATCAGCTCTTTCTGGGTGGGCGCAGCAATTCGACGTGGCTGACGCCAAGCGCTGTGGCGATTTCGTACACCGTCACTACTGTCGGATTGCGTCGACCGTGTTCGAGGCCGCTGATGTATTGCTGGCTGAAGCCGGAAATCTCCGCAAACTTCTCCTGGGTCAGGCCCTTTCTCAGCCTGATGCGCCGAACATTCCTCCCCACCAGCTTGCGCATGTCCATGCGCCCAAGTCAGCGGGATACACACTATAAAGTTTATCAACTATAGTATGTATCCCGCGCCGTTTGCCGCGAAGAAATGGCGTGGATCACCACCGCTTCTATCCACATCCGCAACGGCTCATGTCACTGGCCAGTCGAGTCTGAGTTCGTACAGTGATCTCGACAGGGTCTGGGAAGATCAGCACCAGGGAGGTCGCAATGGTGGCCCGGCGCCACAATCAACCGGTTGCCGACGAAGTCCCTTGGTCAGATTCGATCACGCTTTACGACGAGGCGCATCTGGTCGTCTACCTTCGTCTGCTGGACGCGAGCGCCGACGGGGCGAGCCCGAACGAGATGGCTCAGATCGTTCTCGGCATCGACCCGGCCAAGGAGCCCCAGCGGGCCGAGCGCGCTGTCGACAGCCATCTGCGCCGGGCCCGCTGGATGAGCCGGGTCGGCTATCGCCAGCTGTTGCGCGGCTGACCCGCTCCACGGGCCCGATATCACCCCGAGGCGGTGTGAAACCGAACCGTCATATTGCTCATTTTCTGTCGATATTTCCCTACGCAGCGGAAAAATCCTTCCCGCACAGATGCATGGCACAATTGCAGGCCGACTTGTCACTGGCGAGACGGCACCACCCTGCCTGAAAAGATCGCTGGGCATGCTTCCGTTGGGGCCAAGCGATGCGCCAAGTCGTCGTCCAGACCTTCATCGACCGACTGTCCGCAAGCATCGATCCCGTCGAGCTGCGGTCCATCTTGGCCGATGCCGCAGCCGCGTTCGGCCTGCACGCCTTCGCTTATTTGTCCTTGCCGCGCCGGTCCGATGAGAAACCGTTCCTCATCTCCACCTATCCCACCAAATGGACCGCGCACTACCTCGAAAGCCGCTATGAGCGGCTCGATCCGGTGATCCTTCAAATCCAGCGCGGCACAGAGCCGTTCGAATGGGGCCCGGGTGTGAGTAGCGCCGAGCTCTCCAAGCGGCAGCGGCAGTTGTTCGACGAGGCCGCACAGTTCGACATCCGTTGCGGCTACACCATCCCCATCAATGACGGACGCGGGCCGGTCGCCGCGGTCACATTCGCCACCAATGAACGCCATCCTGCGTTCAGCCGCGGCATCGAGCGACACGGTGAGGGGCTGCAATGGATGGCGGGTCTTTACCATGCCCACATACGTCGCACGCTCTCCGGCGACCGCGTCGTCGCCGGCGTGAGGCTTTCGCCGCGTGAGTTCGACTGCCTGCGCTGGGCGGCCTTGGGCAAGTCGGCCTGGGACACCGCCCAGATCCTCGGCATTACACGCCGCACCGCCGCCTTTCACCTCGAAAACGCCAAGCAGAAGCTTGGCGTTCGCACCATCCCTCAGGCCGTCGCGCGCTTCTCGGCCTCGCCGCGCAGTGGGTCCTGATGCCGAGAGCGCCCTGTCAACCCTGTGTAGTTGTACAGGGTGCGCTGGTCCAATTTATCGCCTTCCAATGTCGCTGCCTGTTCACCCAGGAGGCGACCATGATGCAGCTCATCAGCCAGGATCATTATGGTGAGTTCATGGAGGAACTCACCGATATGCACCGCCTGCGCTATCGCGTCTTCAAGCAACGGCTCGACTGGGATGTCCAGGTCAGTGGTGACCTGGAGATCGATGACTTCGACGCGCTGCACCCCATTTACCTGCTTCAGCGCAGCCGTGACGGCCGTTCCAGGGCTGCGTGCGCCTGCTACCTTCGACCGGTCCCACCATGCTGCGGGAGACCTTTGGCATCCTCCTGAACGGCGCGCTGCCGCCGGCCAGCGCGAGCATCTGGGAAAGCAGCCGCTTCGCCCTCGACCTGGGCCACGACGCGGCCACGGCGCTCAGCGGCATCGCCAAGGCGACCTACGAGCTCTTCGTCGGCATGGTCGAGTTCGGCCTGGCACGAGGGCTGAGCGCCATCGTCACCGTCACCGATCTCAGGATGGAGCGCATCCTGCGGCGAGCCGGCTGGCCGCTGAAACGTATCGGGGCGCCGCACGCCATCGGCACGACCCGGGCCATCGCGGGCTACCTCGAGGTCTCGCACGAGGCCCTCGCTCGCCTGCGTCGGGAGGGTGGTCTTGAGCGGCCGGTTCTGTGGGCACCGGTCACGCTGGCCATGGCCTAGATTCCTCCCGTCACTCGCAAAGGAGGTCACGTCCGCGAGAGAAGTCCGTCGGCGCGGGACTTGGGGACGGCGCCCGGCGGCCTGCTGCGCCATAGAGCGAGGAACCCACGATGGTCAGCCGTCCTCCAATTCATGATGCGCCGCCTTGGCATCGCAACGACGCCTATAACTATACCGATTCGCTGCCGAAGCGCGCCTGGGCCTGGGAATTCCTGCGCCGCGATCCTCTCTATCAACGGGAATGGGCGGCCTTGGGCCCGCCGGTTTCTGTCGAACGGCGACGGCATCTGACCCTTCTGACAGCCAGCCGTCCGCTCGATGCTCTGGCACCGTGGGGCGTGTTTTTTCGCAGATCCGCCCGACCACGATTCGACTGTCGCCACGGTGTTCTGGCGGCCCGAGGCATGTCCCCACGTGTTGCCGGTGACGGCCGTTCCGGCCGTGTCATCGACCCCGTTCTCGCTCGCTGCCCTGCGCCAACCCACGGCGCTCCTGGTCCTCCCGGATAGGTCCCAGCATCTGTTGGCGCGAGATCGGAGCCACAGCCTGCAGTTGGCAGTCGAAGGTTCAACCCTGCTCGAGCCCGTCAATCTGCGGATTGACGCCATCTTCGAGGGGCGACATTTGCGTGCCCGGCTGGCGGCACTGGAAGGTCTCAACGCCTTGGTCAACACACAGTGCTTGCCCGATCATCTCTTCCCCATCGACCCGAGATCACGCCGGTTGCGTCACGTTCTGCAGGCCCTGGACGGATTCCTGGCGGGCGCCACGTATCGTGAGATCGCCGTTGCTCTGTTCGGTGAAGCGCGCGTTCTGGCGGACTGGTCGGACGCCCGACGCCATCTTTTCGATCAGGTGCGCCGGGCCGTCCGGCGGGGGCGCTACTTGATGAATGGCGGCTATCGGACCCTTCTTCTTTGACGTCGAGCGTGCTGCCGGGTCGTCGTCCGCTCTGCACAGATTTTCTGCGAAACACGCCATCTGATGATTGGCGGCGCTGCGCCGCCTGCAGTGCACGGGCGGCGACCTTCGTCCTCTGCGGCGTCGTATGGGTGGCGAAAACGCGCCCAAAAGTCTTCGCCAGTCCCAAGCCATCGCTTGCGCGCTCATGCTGCCCTTGAGGGAGCCGACCTGCGTCGTCGACTCCCCGATGAGGCACATATGGACGACGATGCCGTACGGGCCGCCAACGCCAAGAAGGGCAGCCCGTTCCTCAACACGGCGCAGGCCGCGCACTATGTCGGCCTCTCGCCGCGCACGTTCGAGCGCATGCGCCGCACCGGTCGCGGCCCGCGTTTTCGCAAGCACGGTCGCTACGTGCGCTATCACATCGCGGACCTCGACGCCTGGTCCGAGGGTCGTGCCCACACGAAGGTCGACGGCGATGCGTAGGCGCTCCGCCCTTCGCATCGGTGTACTGGCAGCATTCGGCTCGGCCGCACTTGCACTCGGTCCCTCGACACCGCGCTTCGTGTGGAACGCCAGCGCCAGCGCGCCGCTTGGTCTCTACCGCGTCGATCCAGCTAAGGCCCTGCATAAAGACGATCTCGTTCTCGCCTGGGCGCCCGAAAACGCGCGTCAATTGGCTGCAGAACGAGGTTACCTGCCCCGGTCCGTGCCGCTCACTAAGCGCATCGCCGCTATGAGCGGCGATGCGGTGTGCGGTCAGCACGGGCTCATCGTGATCAACGGTTGGATCGCCGCGATTCAACTGCCGGCTGACCCGCAAGGGCGTTCGCTGCCGCCCTGGAACGGCTGTCGTTCGCTCAAGGCAGATGAGGTCTTTCTGTTGATGGCGGACGTCTGGGACTCCTTCGACGGACGTTACTTCGGGCCGGTTTCCACCTCGGCAATCGTTGGCAGGCTGGTGCCGCTGTGGACCCGGTGATCGCCCTGCTGTTGTGGGCCTCGCCGTTTGTCGGGTCGCCGGCCGGCGATTGGCCTCAGCCTACAACCGCGGTTGACCGTGCGGCCGCCGTCGAAATGAACGGGCAGAGTGGCTCTGCGTCGCTCAACATCCTGCGCGTAGCGGACACCCCAGATCCGACGGGAAACGTCGATCGGTGGCAGGTCTTCATCGCCGAAGCGGCTCGACGTTTCAATATCCCTGAAGCCTGGATCCGTGCCGTGATGCGCGCGGAAAGTGGCGGCCAGGCCACGGTTGGCGGTCGGCCGATCACGTCGCCGGCTGGTGCCATTGGCCTCATGCAGGTGATGCCCGAGACCTACGCTGAATTGCGGCGCCGCCACGGCCTCGGTCCCGATCCCGCCGATCCGCGCGACAACATTTTCGCGGGAGTTGCCTATCTGCGCGAGATGCTCGACCTGTTCGGCTATCCGCACCTCTTTGCGGCCTACAATGCCGGTCCCGAACGCTTCGAGGCCTACCGTCGAGGGGAGCAACCGCTACCGGCCGAGACACGGGCCTACATCGCCCAAGTTGAAACGGAGCTCGCAATAGGGATCGACAATGCCTTGCCGGCTAAGCAGCCGTCGTCGGCAACGGCCGAGGCGGAGCGTCACCGCAACCTTAATCCTCTGCTGTTTTTCGCGCCGGGCCGGCCCCCGACCCTGTTCGTGAACCACGACGATTCGGCTTCTGGAACTGATCCATCCGGCCGCTATTCGCCGCTCGATTCGGGAAAGAATCGAGACTCAAGTATGGCCTCTGATAGAGGCAAATCTGCGACCCCGGTCGACGATCAGGGACCACCTTGATCGGGCGAGCAATCGCTTCAACGCCATCGGTCGGCCAGGAACGCGCCGCGCACGTGAACAGTGCAGTGCGCGAGCCAATCACGGTAAAGCGCAGGCGAGGGTAGATCGGATGGTGAGGAGACCCACGACAACGAGCAGGCAAGATAAAAGGCTCCCTCCAACGGTCGCTAAGGGTTTGTCTGCACATCGATTCTTGAGGAGGGAAGAACGTCGGAGTCCCTCCAATGCAGTACTAACCCTTTGATCGAATTGTGATCGAAGCCTCCATGCTGCAGACAGGCTACGAACCGGCGTTATCGTCGCCGAGGTTTCCATGAAGCTCCCTGTCATCCGCGACCACGAGTTCGAACCGAGGCTGGGTCGTATTGGCAATCGGGCTGTGCGCAGTGCCTTCTTGCGCGATGTGGCCAAGGCAGTCGGGCGGGCAGGCGGACGCCCGCATGCCTTGTTGCGCCGAGCCGGCCTGCTCGGTCGAATCGGCCGCGGCGCGGGCGTCGGGCGGGTGCTGGGCGCGCGCGACCGCTACGCCGCCTTTCGCCATCGCCGCGTAATCGTCAAGACGCGTGTGATCAAGCTCGCCGGCCGCGGCTCAACCCCGGCCCGTGTACACCTGCGCTACCTGCAGCGCGACGGCGTCACGCGCGAAGGCCTGCCTGGCGACCTCTACGATGCCACCCACGACCGGGCGGACGGCGACGCCTTCCTGGGGCGTTGCGAGGGAGATCGCCACCAGTTCCGGTTCATCGTCGCCGCGGAGGACGCAATCGAATATGCCGACCTCAAGGACTTCACGCGACGGCTGATGCAGCAGATGGAACAAGACCTCGGGTCGAAACTCGACTGGGTGGCGGTCGATCACTTCAACACCGGTCATCCTCACACCCACATCGTCCTCCGGGGCAAGGACGACCGTGGCCGGGATCTGGTCATTGCCCGCGAGTACCTCAGCCATGGCATGCGCGAGCGCGCCGCTGAGATCGTCAGCTTGGACCTTGGCCCACGTAGCGACCGCGAGATCGAGGCCCGATTGCGGGCCGAGGTCGAGCAGGAGCGGTTCACCTCCCTCGATCGGGGCTTGCTCAGGGAAGCGGACGAGCAGAGCACCTTGCGGTCGGGGACGACTGTCGGGGATGCCTTCCGTCAGACACTGCGTGCCGGCCGACTTCAGAAGCTACGGCACCTTGGCTTGGCGCAAGAGATCGGACCTGGACAATGGAAGCTCGCTAGCGACCTTGAGCCTGTCCTGCGCCGGCTGGGCGAACGAGGCGACATCATCAAGACCCTACATCACGAGCTTGCTCGCCAGGGGCTGCGCCGCTCGGCGGCGGACTATGTGATCTACGAGCCGGCCGAGAACAACGCTCAGCGACTCGTCGGCCGGGTCGTTGCGCGCGGCCTGTCGGACGACCTGAAAGACCGACGCTATGTGATCGTCGACGGCGTCGATGGCCGCACCCATTACGTGGATATCGGCCAGGCGGGCGAGTCGGAACCAATGTCGATAGGCAGCATCGTCGCCATTGAGCCGAAGCCGGCAGAGCCCAGAGCGGTCGATCAGACCGTCGCCGAGATCGCGGCAGCGCATGACGGTCGCTACAGCGTTGACCTCCATCTTCATCATGATCCAGAGGCGCGCCAGGCGTTTGCCGAAGCTCATGTGCGCCGGCTGGAGGCCATGCGCCGGGCTGGCGTGGGCGTCACGCGTGAGAGGGACGGCACCTGGATCATTGGGCCAGACCATCTGGAGCGCGCCGCGGCGTTCGAGCGGACGCAGGCACGGCGGGCGCCAGTAGTCATCGAGACATTGTCGACCTT
>WHTW01000206.1 GCA_009377525.1 Rhodospirillales bacterium | reverse complement strand
AGCCGGACGAGCTTCTGGTGAGATCGTTCAGGGCCTGGCTCAAAGCCCGCCCTTATCAATGCATTGACGACCTGACGGCTCGAACACTTTGGCAGTTTCGTCATCGGATGTTCCGGTCTCCCTCCGCCCGGAGTCATAGTTCGAGCCTTCTCGCGTTAGAGACTCTATGGCTATTACAGGCAACGCTTGGAACGCGCGTTCCAAGCCGATCAAGCGACTGCCGGGATACGTATTGTCTGGGCCGAGACGTACTCGTTGAGACGAGCATGGAGATCGACCTCGCCCTCCGGGCCAGCGTCGCCGCTCCTCAACTCGACGTCCCGTTCGGCCAGTACCTGTTCCAGCTCGCCCTCTTCGATGAGCGCCTCGAGGTAGACCGTTGTGGCGTCGCGGACAGCGCTCATGGCTTCGTCGACATTGTCCCCGCAGCTCGCTACGCTCAGCTCTTCGCAGACGGACACATACCCGTCGTCTTCCTTGTAAACCTTGAAGGTCAACAAGACGTGGCCATAGTGACGTCCATTGGATTGCTTCTTAGTGGCCATTGCTTTTCTTCCCTGTCTCCAGTGCTCGGCTGACCAGTATCAGTGCTGTCAGGCTCGTCAATTTCATTTTCCTCTTTTTCTACATTTCGGTTACGTCAGGGGCTGCCTCAGCTTCGCCGGCCGGCTCCCCCGCGCCCGGCGCCGGCGCCACCGCCTCCGCAGTAGCCCCGTTGCCCGACGGCAGCACCGTCACCTGCAGGAGCTCGACGATATCGAAGGCCTTCATCCGCTTCTCCTCGTCGGGCTGAACCGTCGGAATGCCATCTTCGAACATCTGGATGCAAAACGGGCAGCCCGTCGCGATGGTGTCGGCGTCGGTGGCGTAGGCGTGCTCTGTACGAGCGTGGTTGATGCGCTTGCCCTTGGTCTCCTCAACCCACATGTGCCCGCCGCCGGCGCCGCAGCAGAACGCCTTGCGCCGGTTCCATTCCATCTCCGACACGCGCGCGCCCATGTTGCCGATCAGCTCGCGCGGGGCCTCGAACGAGTCATTGTGGCGGCCCATATAGCACGGGTCGTGATACGTGACGGTGTACTGGTCGCCGTACTTCCCGCGCCCGAGCGACTTCTTCGGGCGCAGCGCGCCCTCCTTGACCAGGTCGTTGAAGAACTCGGTGTGATGGATGACCTCGAACTCGCCGCCGAAGTCGGGGTACTCGTTCTTCATGATGTTGAAGCAGTGGGGGCAGTTGGTGAGGACCTTCTTCGCCCCCGCCTGCTTGAAGGTCTCGATGTTCTGCTGGATCTGGGCCTGGGCCACGTACTCGTTGCCCATCCGGCGCGCCGGGTCGCCCGAGCAGATCTCGAGGTCTCCAAGCACTCCGAAGGAGACGCCCGCGTGCTGGAGGAGGCTGGCCATCGCCTTCGTGATCGGGATGTTGCGGTCGGCCAGGGCCCCCGTGCAACCGACCCAGTAGAGATAGTCCTGGCTGCCATCGAAGGTCGGCACGTCCATCCCCTCCATCCAGCCGGTGCGGGTGTGCGCGGTGCCACGCCAGGGATGGCCGCGCTGCTCGAGGTTGGCAAGCGTGGCCTGCGCCGTCTCAGGCATGCGTGCCTCGTCCATCACCAGGAACCGGCGCATGTCGATGATCTCAGGGATGTGCTCGATCATCACCGGGCACTGCTCCATGCAGGCGCCGCAGGTGACGCAGTCCCAGATCGAGTTGAACCCCTCGGCCTCGATCAGCGTCTCGCCCGGGGCGCCGTGGGCGTCGGCGCTACCCGTTGTGCCGGGACCCTTCTTGAGCGCCAGCGGTATCAGCGGCGCGTCGACCTCGTGCGTGACGTGCATGCGGGCGTTGTGCTCTATCGCCTTCGGCGAGAGGTCCTTGCCCGTCAGGAAGGCGGGGCAGTTGACCTCGCAGCGTCCGCACTCGGTGCACGTGTAGAAGTCGAGGATGTTCTTCCACGAGAAGTCCTGCCATTTGCCGACGCCAAAGGCCGGCAGCTCATCTTCCTTGCCGGGCTCGGGCTCGGCGAGGGGCGCGTCGAGGTCGAGCTTCCGCAGGTAGGCATAGTTCTCGTCGCGCTTGAAGAGGACGTTGAAGGGCACCGTGAAGATGTGCGAGTGCTTGGAGAAGGGCAGGAAGCAGAGAAAGCCTGTGAACACCAGCAGGTGGGCGAACCAGCTGCCCGTGTGGAAGGCCTCGAGGGCGCCGCGGTCCCAGCCTTCGATCGCCGGCGCCACCGCGTTAGCCAGGAACGACCATTCGGCCCAGTCCGGCTGATAGAGCGCGATCTGCGCGGCGTTGACCATCACATCCGACACCATCAGAGCCGCGATCAGGAAGAGGATCGCCCAGGCGTCCCAGTTCAGCGTCAGCCGTGGAGGCCGCAGCGCGAAGCGCTGGAAGGCGGCCATGCCAACGCCCACGATCACCAGCAGGTTGAAGAGGTCCATGACGGGCCGCAGCCACTGATAGACCGGGTCGCCCCAGGCCTGGATGGCAATGCCCTCGTCAAACCCTTCGAGGATGAAGTTGAGCGTCCGCAGCTGGAGAACCACGAACCCCCAAAAGATCATCGTGTGCAGGATGCCGCTGTACCAGTACCGCGGGCGGGCGACCCTGGCGTTGCCGAGGACCAGCGGGATAAGCTCCGCCGTCCGCTTCGCAATGCTCCGCAGCGAGTACAGCCGGTCCTCACGTCGCGCCTGCAGCATCGGCTTGAGCAACCGCGCCCACACCGAGTAACCGAAGAAGGCCAGCGCGCCGAAAAAGATCAGCAGAAAGAAGACATTGCCGGGAAAGGCCGTACCAGGGGTGTGAATCTCCGCCAGCAGATACATACAGGTCTCCGCATGCTCCGGTCGCCGACGCTCAGCGTCTGGCCGCAACCGGGCTGTGTGATGTCAGGCGCCACCTCGACGATAACCAAAGGCCCACGCGGGGGCGCGCTGTCGGTGAAGGGCTAGCTCAGGTCGGCTCGAACATCAGCACGCCACGCGAAGGCAACGACGCAAAGGTAGCTAGAGCGGTTACCAGGCCCGGGCATCGGCACCTCACAAAGGTGGATGGGGGATGATTCATCCAACGATATCGGGGCGGAGGCCAGCGGGATAGGCGGGCGCTTCAGGATGCAGCGGTAAGCCGGCCGCGCGGCTTGTCTGAGATCAGCCGCTCGACCGTTTCCAGGAGATCGTCCACGTCCACGGGCTTGCTAAGATAGGCGTCGACGTTGAGCTCACTCGCTATCTCGCCAAGGCCCCGCATTCCCGACAGTAGAACCCTCGGGATGTTGGCGGTGGACTCATTGGCCGCCAGCTGCTCGGCCAGTCTCCAGCCGTCGATGGCCGGCAGGAGCAGATCGAATATGACCAGGTCCGGCCTCTTCTGAACCGCGGCGTCGAATCCCTTGAGGCCGTCCGGGGCGTCGAGCACAGCGAAGTCCTTGCTACGCAGGGCCGCCCTCACGAGCTGCGCGAGGCGGTCATCCTCGAGGACGACGAGGATGCGCGGGCGGTCGCTATCGAGGCGAGTCATCGCCTTCAGGACAGCGACCGAACGTGTCTTGACGCTTTCACCACATCCATAGGTCCACTGAAATCCTCGACCGAGACGCCCACCGGCTTAGCGGAGTCTACGGTGGCGACGCAACCTTAGCGCTCTCACGTTACATCGTAGCAACCTATGATGCTTTGCTGCCATGTCGGCGCAGTTGATCTCCCGCTCGGCGCTGAGCGGCGCCCCCGTCTGCGAGTCGCCGGCAACCAGGGCACTTACCAGTCAGGCGAATAAGTCAGACGAATCGCCGCGCCGCTCAGCGGCCACGGTCGTTCGCACGCAGGCTGGATTTGCGCAGGCGCACCACGTTCGGCGTCACCTCGACGCATTCGTCCTCACGGATGAACTCCAGCGCCTGCTCAAGAGACAACTGGCGCGCGGGGACGAGTTGCTCTGTGTGCTCGCTCGACTGCGAGCGCATGTTGGTCAGCTTCTTCTCCTTCGCAGGGTTGACATCCATGTCGGCCGGGCGGGCGTTCTCGCCGACGATCATGCCCTCGTACACCTCGACGCCCGGGCCGACGAACATCGTCCCGCGCTCCTGCAGATTGAGCAGGGCGAATGACGTCGAGAATCCGCGCCGGTCGGCCACCAGGCTGCCGGTCGGGCGCGTTCGCAGGTCGCCGTGCCATGGTTCATAGCGCTCGAAGACGTGGTGCAGCAAGCCTGTGCCCCTGGTCTCGGTCAGGAATTCCGTATGGAAGCCAATCAACCCTCGCGCCGGGACCAGGTACTCCATGCGCACCCATCCGGTGCCGTGGTTGACCATCTGCTCCAGGCGGCCCTTACGCAACGCCATGAGTTGCGTGACGATACCGAGGTACTCCTCGGGGACGTCCACGGCCAACCGCTCAACCGGCTCACACACCCTTCCATCGACGACCTTTGTAACCACCTCGGGCTTGCCGACGGTCAGCTCGAATCCCTCGCGGCGCATGGTCTCGACCAATACTGCCAGCTGCAGCTCGCCCCGCCCCTGGACCACCCACGTATCCGGCCGGTCGCTGGGCAGCAGGCGGATCGACACATTGCCGAGGATCTCGGTGTCGAGGCGATTCTTGAGCAGGCGCGAGGTGAGCTTGTCGCCGTCTTTGCCCGAGAGAGGCGAGGTGTTGATGCCGATGGTCATCGACAGGCTGGGCTCGTCGATTCGGATCAGCGGCAGCGGACGCGGGTCTTCGAGGTCCGAAAGCGTCTCGCCGATCGTCACGTCAGGAAGCCCCGCTACGGCGATGATCTCGCCCGGCCCCGCCTCATCAGCGTCGACCCTGTCCAGCGCTTCAGACACGTAGAGCTCGCTGATCCGCACGCGCTCGACGCTACCGTCGACCCGGCACCAGGAGACGTTCTCGCCGCGCCGGATAGTCCCCTCGTGCACCCTGCAGATGGCGAGCCGCCCGACGTACGGCGAGGCGTCAAGGTTTGTGACCAACGCCTGGAGAGGATGATCGGCCGTGAACTCGGGCGGCGGTATGGTGCGCAGGAGCGTCTCGAACAGGGGCTCGAGGTCGCTGCCCGCTTCGCCTTCGGAGAGCGAAGCCTGCCCCGCGCGGGCGTTGCAGTAAACGATGGGGAACTCTATCTGGTCGTGGTCGGCGTCGAGGTCGAGGAAGAGCTCATAGACCTCATCGATGACCGCCTTGATCCGTGCGTCCGGCCGGTCCACCTTGTTGATAACGAGGACGACCGGCAGGCGGGCCTCCAGTGTCTTGCGCAGCACAAACCGCGTCTGTGGCAGCGGACCCTCGCTGGCGTCGACCAGCAGGAGCACGCCGTCGACCATCGTCAGTCCGCGCTCGACCTCGCCGCCGAAGTCGGCGTGGCCGGGCGTGTCGACGATGTTGATGCGGGTGTCGTGCCAAAGAATCGACGTCGCCTTGGCAAGGATCGTGATGCCGCGCTCGCGCTCGAGATCGTTCGAATCCATCGCGCGCTCGGCGACCTTCTGGTTCTCCCGGAAGGAACCAGCCTGTTGCAGGAGGCGGTCAACCAGCGTGGTCTTGCCATGGTCGACATGGGCGATGATGGCGATGTTACGAAGTTTCATTGTTACGAAGTTTCATAAGGCATCCGGAATCAGTGGCGGGCCACACGACAGATGGCACCCAAATCGCGGCCATTTCTGCTGAAAACGCGCCAGGAAACGCAACTTGTGACGCAACCTGGGCCCGCGTTTGAGCGCAACATAGTCATGGCGAACGAAAAAGCAACGACGAGTTTGTGAAACACCGCGCCGGGCTAACGCACGTTAACGATCAAGATTTGGGCAGCCAACAGGATGCCCCAATCACGAGCCGCCTGCGTTTTGTGACATCAAGTCTTGTTGTGACATCAAGTCTTGGGAATCGGACCCCACGGACCCATGGTCGCGCCCTTGGGCATCGCGTCGCGCACCATCATCATCTCGCCGATGGTCTCGGAGGTGACGAGCCCGGCGAGCCGCCCGCCGGCGTCGACAACGGCCACCGCCGGCGCCGATTTCTCCTGCAGGATCTTGAACGCGTCATCGAGGCGTTGGCGATAGCTGATCGTGGGGATGTTCGTCGTCATGGCGTCGGCAACGCGGGCGCCCGGGCCGCGCTCCTTGAGCGCGCGGATGATGTCGGCGCGGGCGAGCAACCCGACTGGACGGCCGGCATCGTCGACCACGGGGAATTCGCTCTGGCTGGTGCGCAGCAACGTCTGCACCGCATCCTCGACGTCGGCCGTCGGCGTGAGCGTCGCATATTGCGTCATCATCGCAGCGCTCACCGGCACGCCGTTCGCGATCGAGCGGATAGCGACGAAATGCGCTTCCGACGTCGCCGCGAGATAGACGAAGATCGCAATGAACACGAGCAGGATATTCGAGAACAGGCCAATGAAGCCGAGCGCGAAGGCGAAGCCCTGGCCGATGACGGCGGCAACTTCGGTGGCGCGGGTGAAGCCCATGCGCGCGGCAAGCAGCGCCCGCAGCACGCGGCCGCCATCCATCGGGAAGGCCGGAATCAAGTTGAACAGGACGAGGAAGACGTTGACCATCGCCAGCCGGTCGACCATCGCGACCTTGGTGCTGTCGATTGTCGTCAGGCTGCCGGGATCAAGTTTCGCGCCGAAGAATACCACCAGCACCAGCGCGATCACGACGTTCACCAGCGGGCCGGCGATGGCGATGATGAATTCCTCGCGCGGTTCCTCCGAGATCCGTTCGAGCCGCGCCAGTCCGCCGATCGGCAGGAGCGTCACGTCGGGCGTCGCGATCCCGAAATGACGGGCGGCGAAGACGTGGCCGAACTCGTGCGCGACCACACAGGCGAACAGGAGGATCATGAAGGCAAGGCTGGTCCAGGCCTGCTCCGCCCCGCCGGACGCCCAGTTGGCGCCGAAGATCCAGGCCATGAACAGGATGAACGTGATGTGCAGGCGGACGTCCGTCCCTGCGATACGGCCGATGGTCAGCGACCAGGACATTGTGGGGCTCTCCCGCGGGCGTGTGCCAGTCTATACTTAAGTGTCGGAGTGTTCTGAATCCACGAGGTCAAGGCTACGAGGTTTAATATGGCTCAGAAACTGACCGCCGACGCCCGCAAAAGCGCGCTCGCCAAGCTCACCGGCTGGAGCGAGGTGCCAGGCCGGGACGCCATTACGCGGAAATTCGTGTTCAAGGATTTCAGTGAGGCGTTCGGCTTCATGACCCGGGCGGCGCTGGTGGCCGAGAAGATGGATCACCACCCCGAGTGGTCCAACGTCTACAAGACCGTCGAGGTGACGCTTTCGACCCATGACGCCGGCGGTCTCACCGAGCTCGACGTTAAGCTTGCCGAGGCTATGAATGCGCTGGCACGAGCATAATCGGAACCCTGGATATTGAATATTGAACCCAGAGGGGCCATGTGACGGACCGGTGTTTTTGGAGGAAGCGATGTTCGGACGTTCGGCTGCTTGGAACGCTTCTTGGAACGCATCGTCGGACGCCTCACAGCGTCACGAGGAGCGCGTGCGCCGCGGCTTCTGGCCGAAGGCGAAGCGCGTTGCCGCCAAGCTGCCGTTCGCGAAGGATCTGCTGGCCGCCTACTATGCCGCCTTCGACCGCCAGACGCCGCTGCAGGTGAAGGCGGCGCTGCTTGGCGCGCTCGCCTATTTCGTCTTGCCGGCGGATGCGATGCCCGACATCCTGCCGCTGCTCGGCTACACCGACGACGCGCTGGTCTTGGTTACCGCGCTCCGCATGGTGTCCGGCCATGTCCGCGAGGAACACCACGAAGCCGCGCGGCAGGCATTGGCGCGCGAACTCGACGGCACGCGCTGATCAAAGGACCACTAGCAATATAGGCTGCTAGCACCCATGGCCGGTCCCGACCTGCGCACGCCGGAGGCTATCGCCCGTGCGGTGGACGAGGCTGCCGCCCACTACCGGCAGGGACGGCTGGACGACGCGGACAAGATCTGCACACGCGTGCTCAAGGCGGCGCCGGACTGGTTTGACGCGCTGCATCTCGCCGCCCTTGTGAAGCTCGAGGCTGGCAAGGCGGCGGCGGCGCAGGTGCTGCTCAGCAAGGCGCTCAAGCTCAATCCCGGCTCTGCGCCCGTTCTCGCCAATCTCGGACGCGCGCTCTCGGCGCTTCATCGCGACGACGAGGCGATGGCCTCCGTCGACAAGGCGCTGGCGCTGGCACCCGACAGCTTCGACGCTGTCAACATCCGCGGCAATGTGCTGCTCAAGCTCAACCGCGCCACCGAAGCAGTCAGCGCGTTCGAGCGGGTGCTGACGCTTGAGCCGCGCTTCCTCGGCGCCCGCGCCAATCTCGGCAATGCGCTGGCGCAGCTCGGCCGCTTCGAAGAAGCGCTCGCGCAATACGACCTGCTGCTCGCGGCGCATCCCGACCATCCCGAGATGTTGGTCAATCGCGGCAGCGCGCTCGCGAGCCTCGGCCGGCTCGACGAAGCGCTCGCGGCCTACGATCGTGCGCTGGCCCTGCGCGCCGACTATACCAAGGCGCGCATCGGCCGCGGTGCTACGCTGGCGGCGCTCAACCGGCATCAGGACGCGCTGCACGAATACGGCACGGTGCTGGCGACCAACAAGAACAACGCCGACGTCCAGCACAACGAGGCGCTCTCCCTCCTGACATTGGGCGACTATCGCCGCGGCTTCCAGAAGTACGAGGCGCGCTGGCTGCGCACCGGCATGCCGCGACGCAAGAGCCTCGGCAAGCCGCTCTGGCTCGGGGAATATCCGCTCGCGCGCAAGACGATCCTGATCCATGCCGAGCAGGGCCTCGGCGACACCATCCAGTTCGCCCGCTACGCGCCGCTGCTCGCGCGCGCCGGCGCCAAAGTCGTGCTGGAGGTACAGCCGGAGCTCACCACGCTTCTCGCCCGCCTCGACGGCGTCGCGACCGTGGTCGGGCGCGGCGATGCGTTGCCGTCCTACGACGTGCATTGCCCGATCGGCAGCCTGCCGCTGGCGTTGCGCACTGACGTGTCGACCACTCCCGCCAGCGTTCCGTATCTCGCCGCGCGCGACGAGCGCGTTGCGAAATGGCGGGAGCGGATCGAGCGGCTGCCGTCGCCGCGCATTGCGGTCGCATGGTCAGGCCGTGTGGATCATGCCAACGACCGCAACCGCTCGATTACGCTCGAGCGGTTCGCGCCGCTGCTGGCGGCGGGGCAGGGGAGCTTCGTCAGCATCCAACGCGAGCTGCGCAGCGGCGACGCCGACACGCTCGCGCAGCTGCCCAATGTGACCCATGTCGGCGACGGGCTCGGCGATTTCGATGACACCGCGGCGGTCATGGCGCTCGCCGACCTCGTGGTCGCAGTCGATACGTCGGTGGTGCATCTCGCCGGCGCCATGGGCCGGCCGGTGTGGGTGCTGCTGCCGTTCCAGCCCGACTGGCGCTGGCTGCTCGATCGCGAGGATTCGCCCTGGTACCCGGCCGCGCGGCTATTCCGCCAGCCGAGGCCGGGGGATTGGGAGAGCGTGATTGGGCGGGTCAGGGAAGAGCTATCGCGCGCGTTATCTGAAAGAAGAAAAGGACACCCCGTTGCCGGGGCACCCTTTCCTCAAGATCAGCTGCACAGCACAGCGCCTACCGAAGCCGGCCCTGAATGCGTGAACACTCAGGGCCAACACAGTAGCTCGTGCCGCACAGCTCGCTGGCCTTGAGAACCGAAGGCACGCCCGCGCGAGCATCCCCCCGTATCTCGGCACAAGCGACCCCTTTCGGGAACCGACATCGTGCGTCAGACCAACTGGTTGGGGTTAGAGCCTTGCCCCAACCGATCCGGCTCTGAGACTTAGGATACGCGCGCCCGCTGCGCGTGCAAGAACAAGCGAAAGCAGTCCACGCAATCCACATCAGCGATGCTGACGCTTTTCTTTTTTTCCTGCTGGCATGCGCGCGACGTGCCCGCGAGGGCGGTTCTACGGCCGCACAATGACCTTGCCCATCGCGCGGCGCTCCGAGAGCGACTTCAAGGCCTGCGGGAATTCCGCGAGCGGATAGGCGCGATCGACGTGGCAGGAGAGCTTGCCTTCCGCCGCGAGCCGCGCAAGCTCGACGATGGTGGACTGATACGCCTGCCGCTCACGTACGACCCAGTCGCCAAAGTAGACGCCCATTACCGAGCATCCCTTGAGCAGCGTAAGGTTGAGCGGAAGCTTCGGGATTTCGCCCGCGGCAAACCCCACCACGAGATGCCGTCCCTGCCATGCGATCGCGCGCAGCGCCGCTTCGCTGAAGCGGTCGCCGATCGGATCGAAGATTACATCGATGCCGTGCTCGCCGCCGAGCCGCTTGAGCGCGTCCCGCAAATCCCGGGTCGTATAGTTCACGGTCTCGTCGGCGCCATGTGCTCGCGCGAACGCAAGCTTGTCGTCCGTCGAGGCGCAGGCGAGGACACGGGCGCCCATGAGCTTGCCGAGCTCCACCGCGGCGAGCCCGACGCCGCCGGCGGCGCCCAGCACCGCGAGCGTCTCGCCCCGCTTGATTTGCGCACGGTCACGCAGCGCATGCATGGCGGTGCCGTAGATAATGGTCAGCGCCGCCGCGCGATCGAAGCTCAGATCGGCATCGAGCCTGATCAGCTTGTCGGCGGGCGCGGCCATGCGCTCGCGTGCGGCGCCATGGGTGACATAACCAATCACGCGGTCGCCGGGCCTGAAGCCCGAAACGCCGGCGCCCACGCTCTCCACCACGCCTGCGAACTCGCCGCCCGGGGAGAACGGGAACGGCGGCTTTTTCTGATAGCGGCCGGCGACGATGAGTGTGTCGTAGAAGTTGAGGCCGACGGCCTTCACGGCGGTGACGACCTCGCCCGGGCCGGCGACGGGATCATCGACATCGGCAAGGACGAGCTCGCCGGGGGTGCCGAATCGGGTACAGAGAACGGCTTTCACGAGGCAGGGTCTCTGGTTCCTTGGGTACGGGTGCGACCTTCTAACACGGACACACGGCGTGAGCCTCAGCGCCCGCATGGAGCGTGGCGACACGTCGCCTTCACATTGTCGAATTCGCTCACTAGCCCATGGCTCAAGTGGGGGTCGTGACCATTGGAGGGGTCGGCCGATGCAGCGTTCACCGCGGATGATCATGATTTTTGCTGGCGCCATCGCGGTGTCGACAGCCAGCTGGGTGCAACAGGGCTGGGCGGAGCAGAGCAAGCAGCAGCCGAAGCAGAAGACTGCAGCCGCCGCCGCGCCGGCGCAGCCGACATTGCTTGGTCAGTACGGAGACTGGGGTGCCTATACCGCTGCACCCGATGGCAAGAAGGTCTGCTTCACGCTCGCCAAGCCGAAGTCGTCGTCGACCACGCCGGCGGGCCGCAACCGCGACCCCGCCTATGTCTTCATCTCGACCCGCCCTGCTGAAAATGTCCGCAACGAGATTTCGGCGATCGTCGGCTATCCGCTCCGGCAAGCGTCTGACGCTACCGCCGAGGTCGGCACGACCAAATTCGCCATGTACACTCAAAACGATGGCGCCTGGATCAAGAACGTTGCCGAGGAGGAGCGCCTGGTCGACGCCATGCGCAAGGGCGCCGAACTGACCATCAAAGGCACGTCAACCCGCGGCACCCACTCGACCGACGTCTACTCCCTTATGGGCCTCACCCAGGCGATGGATCGCGCCGTGGAGGAGTGCAAGTAGCGCCTTGGCGCGCTCCGGGCGGTTTGTATTGCGCGGCCCGGCCGCCTATTTATGGCCCATGAACTCCATCATGAGCGCCGCCACGGCCGCGCCCCTGGAATCGAGCGCCTTTGTCGAGAAGGCGCCGCTTGAGCTTTACGTCCCGCCGGCCATGCCGTCGCTGGTCGGGCTCACGCGCGCCGAGCTGGCGGATGCCATTGGGCAGGTCGGGGTGCCCGAAAAGCAGCGCAACATGCGTGTGCAGCAGCTTTGGCACTGGATTTACGTCCGCGGTGCGCGCGACTTCGATGCCATGACCAGCGTGTCGAAGGATCTGCGCGCGGCGCTTGCCCAGCGATACACATTGGCGCGTCCGGAGGTCGTGGCGGAGCAGGTCTCGGCCGACGGCACCCGCAAGTGGCTCCTTCGCCTTCCCGGCGAGAGCGGAGAGCGGCCGCACGAGGTCGAGTGCGTCTATATCCCCGAGACCGATCGCGGCACGCTATGCCTTTCAAGCCAGGTCGGCTGCACGCTCAATTGCACGTTCTGCCATACCGGCACGCAGCGGCTGGTGCGCAACCTCACCGCCGGCGAGATCGTCGGCCAGGTGATGGTCGCGCGAGACCGGCTCCGCGAATGGCTGGGCGCCGAGCGCCTGAGGGCCCCGGGCCTGCCGATCGAGGGCGACCGCTTCATCTCCAATATCGTGATGATGGGAATGGGCGAGCCGCTCTACAATTTCGACGCAGTGCGTGATGCGATCGGCGTCATCGCCGACGGCGACGGCTTGAGCATCTCCAAGCGCCGCATCACGCTCTCGACATCG
>WHTW01000205.1 GCA_009377525.1 Rhodospirillales bacterium | reverse complement strand
AGGGATTGGCGGTGAAGCCGGCCTTGAGGTCGAGCTTGCAGGAGCCCTCGGTGTCGCGCCGGCCCGCATAAACGAATTCGTAGAACATCAGTTCCGTCGTTTGCACCATGCCGATCTGGCGGTCGCCGATGTCGAACTCGTTGGCGGTGGCTTCGAGAAACACGCTGCCTTCGAGTTCGACCGCGTCGAACAGCTTCACCTTGCCGGCGGGCGAGCGGTCGCCGGCGGCGAGATTCGCGCCCTTGGTGCAGTGGAGCAGCGCGAATTGCGAGCCGGTGTGGCAGGCCGCCGTCCCGCCGCTGGTGGTCCAGGCGATCTTGGCGAGCCGACTTGAGGCGCAGGGACGCCGAAGTACCTGCTCGGCCTGAATGGCGGGCAGGGGATCGACCAGGACCGAGGTCCTGGGCCGATCATGGCCCCACCATAGCGCCGAGTGGGCTAGGATCGCCCAGCCACAACCGAAGGAGAACTTGGCATGAGAGCGCTGTTCGTGACGGTCCGCATGAAGCCGGAATACCGTGACCAGATCCTGAAGGGAGCGCTCGAGGACGGGCGCGGCTCGCGCGAGGACGAGCCTGGCTGCCTTCGCTTCGACGTCTTCCGGGACGACAGCGACCCGAACACGATCTACTTCTACGAGGTCTACCGGGACGACGCCGCGCTCGAGGCACACCGCGCGGCGCCCCACTACCCCGCCTGGGGCAACCTGCCGGCCGACTGGTTCGTCGGCCAGAAGGCGGTTGTTATCCGCGGCACGATGATCGCGCCCTCGGAGGCCGAGTACCGCTAGAACATTGGCCCAGTGGTGCGACGACGGCCGCCCCCGTCCATCTGGTGCGGTTAGGCAGGTTGGTGCCCAACGCCGCGGCAGCATACCCGATAGGCACTTCAGCTCGGCTGCTTGGCCATTGAGCAGTAAACGGAGAACGTTGGATTCGGGTTTCCAGTCCTCCGCCATTAACGCCTAAGCGACCGAAGCAGCGCAGGCAGACTTCTCTTCACCACGGCCATGCTGCGGCGGACGTTAAGTTAAGCGATCGACCGTCGGCAGCTTCACACAGGAGTTCCCCGCATGAATCACGGGTAGTCATTGTAGTTCCGTGGCTATGATTGATCAGCCGTGAGAATGGGGTGCCAAGAGGGATTGTTGTGCACCTTGCTTCACGAGATTCCAACGAATTGAAGTTACTAGGATAAACGGTCAGTCTGATGAAATTCTGGGGCTGGGGATTGGGGTATGTTCGTCGTGCACCATCGTGATGACTACGCTCGCTCATCTGTGTGCTTGATCGCGCGCTTTGAAGCACGACACGTCACTCTATTCTTTTCATCCCAGGCAACAAGCTCGCTGACCGGGTAGCTTGCCGGGCCGAGTCACGATAGTGCCTTTTAACAAGAGCCAGGAGGGCAAGCTCGGGGCGGATTGGGCTTGGGCCTTCCAGAGTGCTGACGGCCGCCACAGCCTATCGGTTCCGCCGCCGGAAGGCTCTCTCGGGAGGTCTCAGCACAGCCGTCGAGCGCGTACCGTGCAAGGTCAGTTTCAGGAAGCCATACGAGCGCGGAATAGCACCAAATATCACCCAGTCGTTCGTCGTCGCACCGGCACCGGCCGGCAATAGCGTGTACGATCAGCCGAGTAGTTGGCGGCAACCTACCTCTACGGCGCCCTGAGCGCCGCCGCGCTGCCGCGTTTGCAGACAGACCTGATCGCACGGTGGTGCCCGAGAGACTTTGTATGACCGACGCTCATTCCCATATCGACTCATGCATCACAGAAGTCTGGGAGCTCCTGGAACGGATAGGACGTGAGACGACAGACAGCCCCGGTATCACGCGCGCTGCCTGGAGCAGAAACGAAGAGATGGCCGCAGACCTCGTACGCGCCTTTGCGCGGCGGCATGGCCTGCAGGTATTGAACGACGCGTTTGGAAACGTTCAGTTCCTGCTGCCCGGTGTCGATCCTGCGACGCCCTGCGTCACGACGGGTTCGCATCTCGATTCGGTGCCGCACGGCGGAAACTACGACGGCCTCGCCGGCATAGCGGCAGGCCTTGCCGTGCTCGCCGCGGCCAATGCCGACCCGGTCAATCGCACCCGGCCCTTTCGGGCTGTAGCCATGCGGTGCGAGGAGAGCCCTTGGTTCGGCACTGCGTATCTCGGAAGCCGGCTCATGCTCGGATTGTCGACACTGGACGAGATCGGCGATCTCGTCAGATCCGACAGCGGCAAATCGCTGCGACATCACATCCAGCACCTGGGATACCCGCGAACGGACGGGGCCCTGGCACCTCTGCTCAATTCCGGTCTCGTCACGTCCTTTCTCGAACTCCATATCGAGCAAGGACCCCTCCTGGAATCGGACAGCATTCCGGTCGGCATCGCCACCGCGGTGCGCGGCAATGTCCGCTTTCCCGATGCGCGTTGCATCGGCGCCTATGGCCATTCGGCCGCGCTGCCGCGACGTTTCAGGCAGGACGCCGTCCTTGCCGTGGCGGAGCTGGCGCTCGGTCTCGATGGGTACTGGAAGGACAGGATCGCGCAAGGAGACGAAGACTTCGTCTTCACCGTCGGCAAGTTCTCGACGGATGCGGCACAGCACGCCATGACAAAGGTGGCCGGAGACGTGAAGTTCACCCTGAATATCGGCGCGGCCGTGAAGACCTCACTGGATGCGGCGCGAACTCTCCTGTTCGATCTGATCAGGGGCATCGAAAACGATCGGGGAGTCACTTTCGAGCTGGGCCGAGAGGTCGGGACGACACCGACCCGACTGGACACGACGCTGATCGCGCTAATCGAAGACACCGCGGGTGCACTTGGAATCGCCACGCGCCGCATGCCCACCGTCGGACATGACGCGGCGATGTTCGTCCGGGCGGGTATTCCGTCGGCGGTCATCCTTGTCCGCAACGCAAACGGCAGCCACAATTCCGACGAAGCACTGGACCGCGAAGACTTCGCTGGCGGCGTCCACGTTCTTGGTCGCGCCATGCATCGACTGGCAAACGCGCGATGAACACGTCGGACTGTCCCTCGCGTACCTCCGCCATTCGACTCGGCGGCTTGGGTTGATCAGTCTTCTCCTCTATCATCCTGGAGAGTGACACCTCGCCATTGGCGTCACTCTGGAGGCTGCATGGCGCTACTCATCATCAACCTGGACAAGTTCATCGGCAATGCCCAGGCATGGCGCGACGCATTCAGGGAGCAGCTTCCTGATCTGCCAATTCGCATCTGGCCCGATGCGGGCGAGTTGGGGGACATCGAATACCTCGCGTTCATGCATCCGGATTTCGACCTGCTTCCGGCCTTCCCCAACTTGAAAGCGATGTTCAGCCGTTCGGCCGGAGTGGAGGGCATTGTCCAGCATCCGAAACTGCCGAAGGTCCCGCTCGGCAAGGTGGAACCACCGGGCGGCGATCCGATGATGACGGAATACGTCATCATGCACGTCTTGCGCTTCCATCGCGACATGCCTGCCTACCAGGCGGCCCAGGCGAATCGGGAATGGCGCAGGGCACCGATCATCCGGCCCGAGCAAAGGCGGGTTGGTTTTCTGGGCTTCGGAATGATGGCCAAGGCGCCGGCGCTGGCCTTGCAGTCGCTGGGCTTCAAGGTCTCCGCGTGGGTCCGCTCGCCGCGGCAGGCCGCCGAGTTCCCCCTCTTCCACGGCCGCGATCAGCTCGCGCCGTTCCTCGGCCAGACCGACATCGCCGTCTGCCTGTTGCCGCTGACGGCGGAAACCGAGGGCATCTTCTCAGCGCGCACGTTTGCCATGATGCCGAGAGGAGCCATGCTGGTGAACGTCGGGCGCGGCAAGCATGTGGTGGACAAGGATCTGATCGCCGCGCTCGAATCGGGACAGTTGTCATACGCCGCATTGGACGCCCTCTGGCCCGAGCCGCTGCCGCCCGAAAGCCCGCTCTGGCTTCATCCCAAGGTTACCGTGATGCCACACGTGGCGCGGCGGCCGACCGTGGCCCAGCTCGTAACCGAGGTCGCAGCGAACATCCGTAGCCTCGACGCCGGAGGACGGCTTCTGCAGGAAATTGACGTCACGCAGGGGTACTGATCGAGATTGCCGCCCGCGCGCATGGGCATTGCAGGTGCTATTGCGCGAGCGAAGAGCCAAACTCCAGTAGGCTTCTATTAGTCCCTTATCACCTAATTCGTGACGACATTTGCACGAATTTTGTCTCATGCAAGAGCGGGAATGATGACGGTTTGGGTGATGCGGCAGAGAGCGGCGGTAGCGGCCCTGCCGGCACGAGTGAGGTAGTAGCGATAAGTCCCGGTGACGCGTTTGATGACGCCGATGTCGCGCAGCCTGCGGAGTTGGCGAGAGATTCGGTTGGGGGACAGCTTGTCGAGGAGTTGGAGGAGATCGGCGCGACGAATGCCTGCGATGTTGGTGCGGGGATTTTGCAGGGCGTGCAGGAGGGCATTGTCGGTCGGATCGAAGAAGTTGATGCCCTTGACGGTCTTGTCGTCGACGGTGTGCGGCTTGGTGAGGCGATCGAGGGCGCGTACGCCGGCGGAGAAGTCGTCGATGGCGGAGAGGTGCTCGAGGTAGCGGCGATTGCAGGCGTGGAGGATCTGTCGCAGGTCGATCAGGCTGTAGATGGTCTTCTTGAGGGGAGCGAGGTCTCGTGTCGAAGGCCCCTGTCGATGTTCCACCTTTCGGTGGTGCTTGAAGAAGCTGACGTCGTTGGTCGTGGTCTCGATGCGCAGGATGCAGCCGACCTTGTCGTACATCTTGATCGAGGAGCTGGCGAAGCGATGCTTGATGCAGGTGCCTTCGATGCGGGTGGAGAACTGCGAGCCGATCTCCTGGGCCAGTTGCGGGGTGATCTTGCGGCCGAGGAAGGTGGCGACCTGCTCGGCCTTGACGCTCAGCACCGACTGGCGGGCGAGCTGCTCGTAGAGCGGCGCCAGCGTCGTCGTCGAGCGGAACACCAGGTCGGTGGCGTATTCGACCTGCATCAGGCTCCAATGGGTAGGACTGCTCGAAGGCGTCGAGCACCGGGCAGCATTGCCGGGCATAGCGGTCGAGCACGCGATGCAGGCGGTCGGGCGAGAGCTCGTCGGCCAGAGCCTGGGCACGCGGCCAGTCGTCGAGGCGCACGAAGGCGTTGTCGGCCGCGGTGAAGCCGATGCCGTTCGCCGTCAGGCGGCGCGCCAGCCAGCTATGGCCATTGCAGTAGAATTGCAGGCGAAACGGCGCCCAGGTCGGGACCCGCAGATAAACCAGCCCGAGCTCGCGATCCATGAAGTAGAAATAGTAGTGCAGGCACTTGCCGCTATCGGGCCGCAGGTACGTCTTGTGGGTCGTCTTGTCGTGCCACGGCTTGTACGCGTTGCACGCCTCCATCGCCGAGATGACGTGGACCAGGCCAGGGTGATCGCCACGCCTTTCCAGCACCTTGGCAACGACGGCTTCCTTGCGGATGTGGCTCTTTGCGATGTGCTCGATCTCGATACCCGCCGCTGCCGCCAGCCTGGCGGCGGCTTCGCGCACGCGCTCTCGCAGTTCCATCGCAAAGCGCGGATAGTCGAAGCTGCGTATCCCCGTGGCGTAGAGAAAACGCGTCATTCCCTCCGCGTAGCACCCCGTCGGAAGCGTGCCCGTCACCACAATCCGGTCGTAGCACGACAACACACCTGCGAGCCGATCCTCGTGGCGCTCCGTCAGCGACACGCTCATGACGCCCTCGACAGCTTCCCACCACCTCCCAGATACTACTCCCTTCTTGGTTCCGGCTCCGCCGGATTAGGGTATAGGTATGAGGTGAGCGCCACCGCGTAAATCGAGGCGACCGTGCTAGCCCACTTCGGCGACTGCTTGCCCGTAACCACGCCAACCGCACCGACAGGTGACAGGCAATGTTGACCTTCTTCTGGCGTTCGTTCGGCTCTTGCTTTCTTGGTTCGATGCTGATGCGCGCGACAGCGATTACATCAATTTGCCTTGCTGGCCTGGCGCGTCCGTGGCGCGGATAGATGACGCACATGACCACACCCCAATGGTGCCCGCAGCTCGTCCGCGATCTGATGACGCCCCTGTTCTTCGGTCCTGATTGCCTCGGCGCCAAACGCAGGGATTTTCTCAAGCCCGACACGCGATACGAACCGCTCGACCTTGCCTCGGGCGCTTTCAAGCTGTTGACCTTGGTGAGCCGTGCCGACTGGAGCGTACGCTATGAGAGGCTGGACTGCTCTGTCCTCGCGATGATGGGTCCACATGAACGCATGTTCTATGACGCCGCGACGGTGGGCGAGTTGTTCTGGCGGCTGCCGCGTGGTCACCGCATCGAGGTGCGTGAAGCCGGCCACATGCTGCCGGTGGAGGTGGCCTATGGTCCCGCGGCGATCCTCGAGGACTTCGCCGACCGGCTTAGCTGACCGGCCGTGATCTCCGCCCTGCGTTATGTTCTTCTGCAGCAGGTGGCCGGCCGCTTCTTCTACGGTTGGGCAGTTCTCGGCGTCGCCGGACTCGGCATCTTCGCCAGTGGTCCCGGACAGTCCCACACCTTTAGCGTCTTCGTCGGACCGATCGGCGAGGACCTCGGGCTCTCCGGTACGGAGATCGCCATGGGCTACGGTCTGGCGACCCTGGGGGCTGCGCTCGGCCTGCCCTACATCGGACGCCGTGTCGACCGATACGGACCGCGCCGCATGCTGCTTGCCGTCGCTGTCGGCCTCGGGTTC
This sequence comes from Rhodospirillales bacterium, assembly GCA_009377525.1. Classification (GTDB taxonomy): domain Bacteria; phylum Pseudomonadota; class Alphaproteobacteria; order Reyranellales; family Reyranellaceae; genus Reyranella. Next base: position 5,943 of record WHTW01000205.1, on the reverse strand, counting down.
GCCTGTCTGTTCTTCGGCGCCGCCGCCAATCTGCTCTGGCTCGGCGTCGGCTTCGCGTTGCTTCGGGTCCTCGGCCAGGGCTCGCTGATGCTGGGATGCGTCAATCTGGTCTCCCAGTGGTTCGAGCGCCGCCGCGGCTTCGCATTGAGCCTGATGGCGCTCGGCTTTTCCGCGTCCATGGCGATCCATCCCCCGCTCGCCCAGTGGCTCATCGATACGGCCGGATGGCGCCAAGCCTGGCTGTGGCTGGGCGTGATGACGTGGCTTCTGTTGCTGCCGCCCCTGCTGCTGGTGGTGTACGACCGGCCGGAAGCCGTCGGCCTCAGGCCCGACGGCGCGGTGAAGCCAGCCGACGGCAGCCCGCTGCCGGCGATCACCGGCCTCACCTTGGGCGAAGCCCTGCGGACACCCGCCTTCTACATCATCGCGGCAGGACTGTCCTCGATGTCCATGCTTGTGACGGCACTGCATTTCTTTCAGGTCTCGATCTTCGCGGCGCAGGGGCTCAGCCGGCACGTCGCCGCCCAGGTTTTCCCGGTCTCGGCCCTGGCGATGCTGGTCACGATGCCGTTCATCGGGCGCATGCTCGATGCCGTTCGAACCGAGCGGATGTTCGCGATGGGCCTCCTCGTGATGGCGGCATCGCTGACGCTGGCTTCGCTCGTCAGCGACCTGCCGACGGCGCTCGTCTACGCCGTCGTTTTCGGCGGCAACAACGCGGTCACCATGACCTATTTCGGCTACCTGTGGCCGCGTTATTTCGGCCGGCGCCATCTCGGCAGCATCCAGGGTGCCGGCCAGATGACCGGAGTCGTCGGCGCTTCGCTGGGACCGCTGCCCTTCGGCTTCGCCTACGACCTCACCGGAAGCTTTGCCGCATCCCTGCTCGCCTTCACCGTGCTGCCGCTCGGCCTTGCTGTGCTCGCGCTTTTCCTGCGCGAACCGAAGCCGCACGCGACGCCGGGTTGACGGCTACCTGCCGCTCACTGGCCAGCCGATGCGGAAGTTGCACTTCCGGCAGTATGCTGGTGTTTAGGCTGTTTCGCGGTTTATCCTCTATATGAGGAATGTCGACTGGCATGGCACTGCACGACCTGACCCTGGCCGAGCTTTCTGTCGGCCTCGCCGCAAAGCACTTCTCCTCACGCGAGATTGTGGACTGCCTGCTCGGCAGAATCGCCAAGGCCGACGGCAAGCTTCATGCCTTCACCGATGTTTGCGCCCGCGAAGCCAAGACGCTCGCCGACGCTGCCGACAAGGCCCGTGCGTCTGGGTTCCCGCTCGGGCCGCTGCACGGCCTGCCGATTGCCTACAAGGATCTGTGTGACATCGCCGGAAAAGTCGGCACTGGCGGCTCGAAGATGTTGCGGCTCGAAGATGTTCGAGACGCGCGTGGCGACCGAGACCTCCAACACCGTCGAACGCCTGACCACGGCCGGTATGATACCGCTGGGCAAGACACACATGGTGGAGTTTGCATTTGGCGCTTGGGGTACGAATCCGCTGATGGGAGCACCATGGAATCCTTGGGATCTCAAGACCCATCGTGCTCCTGGCGGCTCGTCAAGCGGTACCGGCGTGGCCGTCGCGGCCCGCCTCGCGCCGGTCGGCGTCGGCAGTGACACGGGTGGTTCGGTACGCATTCCCTCGGCCTTCAATGGCCTCGTCGGCCTCAAGGTCACGTTCGGCCGCATCGGCCTCTCGGGCACCATCTTGCTGAGTTGGACGCTCGACTCGATCGGCCCGATGGCGCGCTGCGTCGAGGATTGCGCGATGATGCTAAACGCGCTGGCTGCTCCCGACGCGCGCGAGCCGACAACGTTCGTCCAGCCCCTGGAAGACTTCACGCTGGCAACACGTCCGGGTTCGATCGAGGGCATGCGCATCGCCATGCCCGATACCAGGCAGTTGCCCAACTTCATGCATGCCGACGTGATCAAGGCTTGGCAAGGCGCGGCTCGGACTTTCGAGAGCCTCGGTCCTGCGGTCGAGGCCGTACGCCTGCCCGGACTGGTACTTCGACTTGTCGCGAACTGCAGGGCACGATCATCGCCTCCGAAGCCTACTCGCTACATCGCGACTACATTGAGGATGCGGGCAAGGCGATCGGCCCGAGCGTACGCGCGAGGACGCAGGTGGCCAAGGGGCTGCTGCCCGGTGCCTATGCCGAGGAAGTCCGCGCCATGGCAGGGCGCCGGCAAGTCTTCGCCGAATGGGTCCGGCCCTACGATGCGATCCTGCTGCCGACGGTCGCCGTGCCGGCGATTCCGTTGGCCGAGGTGGACGAGACCTCGCCCATCCCGGGTTACGACCCGCCAACGTGCTCGGCCTATGCAGTCTTGCCATGCCCTCCGGCCAGTCAGGCGGATTGCCAGTTGGCATCTGGACCATCGCTTCCATGAAACTGGTCTTATGCATGGGATTCACCTGGCCAGTGAAGCCTTGTAGCCTGAGCTTTGATTCGTTTAACGAGGCGAAGGTGATGGCGGCATCGCCACACTTGGTCCTACAAGCTCAAAAAGGCCGCTTGATATGAGTCAGATCAAGGAAACGATGAACTAGATTGTCGGCAAGCCGTTCGCCGAACGTGATGTCCTGCGACTGGGCAGGGCGTTCCAGGACGCCACCGACTACCATCGTCGTGAGACCTTTCGGCGCTCGGCCTGTAGGGTCGTTCGGCTCGCGCTGCGGCGTGCCTATGGGATGCCGTGCCGAAGTGAACTCGGATTGGCGTAGCGTTGTGCCTCGTTTGGCTGTCCATCCAAGAAAACATAGGCAGGCTCGCCCGCAGGATCAGGTCGAGTTGCTATTGCTACAAAACAGTTTACGCCGTGACCTGAGCCCCAACCTTTCATCCAGCCGGGAGTAGACTCCGTTCGTCCATTTGGACCCATCGGGTCCGGTGTTGCAACAGGCCGGGGCGCGAAGCCCTCGGGTGAGCGCAGCGCCTCGGCCTGTTGCGGAACAGAGGCGTTGCGAGCCGGGTAGGCGATCGGCGTCGGATTGCCGAGCGCTGTGCGGTCGTTGGTTCACCTGCACGCCCTCGCGCCACAGCAGCACCTGCAGCCGGCGCCAGCCGAAGCGTCGGCGCACCGAAGCCAACTCGCGTAGTCGACACCGCACCGCGCGATCGTCGCCACGTCTATGCCGGTAGCGGATCGAGGTCCGCTCCACCTCGATCGTCCGGCACGCCCGCCGCTGGCTGACCTCATGCACACAGCAAAGGAGCGCCACGGCCTCCCGCCTGGCTGCGGGCGTCACCATTTTTTGTCGCGACGTCCTTCAGCATGGCGTTGTCCAGCATCGCTTCGGCCAGCAGCTTCTTCAGCCGACGGTCCTCGTCCTCCAGCGACCGCAGCCGCTTGGCGTCCGACACCTCCAGCCCGCCATACTTCGCCTTCCGCTTGTAGAACGTCGCGCTCCTGATCCCGTGCTTGCGGCACACATCCGCCGTCGCTACACCCGCTTCCTGCTCCCTCAGGATCCCGATGATCTGCTCTTCCGTAAACCTCGACGCCTTCATCGTCCGTCTCCCCTCGGGAACGGACTCTACCCAAAACTGGAGGAGTAAGCGGGGCTCAGGTCATGATCGATCACGCCGGGCCTCACATGCGGCGTCGATCGATAGGGTTTGGCACGGAAAGGCGGGCCTTCAGCGGACGCGTGCCGCTCACCCGCTACGTTGCAACCAAAGCAGAGTCCATGGGCTTCAGGCGACCGACTTTGCCCGTAGCCGCATCCGGCGACACTCGGGTCAATGGGTCGTCGCGAAACAGGGAAACCGCGCCGCCTCGAGCCGGGTGCAAGCTTCTTGTGCGCTCTCGAGATTTGCAAACCCCTGAAACCTAGCGCGAAACAATAGCTTCCCGTCCACATCGACGCGCTGTGTCGAAGGCTCGACGTCCTTCGAGACCTTCAGGACATGGACTTGGGCGCGTTCGATCACGCTGAGCGCCGCTTGCTTGGTCAACAAGGCGCCGAGCTGAATCGCGTAGTCTGCAACTGCTCCGGTCGGGATGCCCCGGTGTGAGCCCAGGGTCGACCCGCCCGGCGTCGGCGGTGGCGGTGTCCGTCGCGCAATCAGCGCGCCACCGGCGGGCGGGCTGGCGCGCCGTATCGCGGCAAGCAGCCCTGGGTAGTAGCCCCGGCCTGGGCGGGCTTTTGGAAGAATGCGCTGGACGAGCGCAGCCGCGAAGGCGTCGCGCGATTTGACGGTGCGGCCTCCCATGACCACGGCGACGATCTTGCGGGCGTTGCGTTTCAGCGACACCGCGATATTGAAGCCCGATGCGCCGATGTAGCCGGTCTTGATCCCGTCCACGCCACGCACGCGACTGAGAAGATGATTGTGCGTCTGATAAGTGTGGCCCCGGTACGTGAAGGATCGCGTCTTGAAATGGCGAAACTTGTCGGGAAATCTGGCCTGGAGTGCCGCTCCGAGAAGAGCCATGTCCCGTGCCGTGGTGTACTGGTGCCTGTCGGGTAGGCCCGATGCGTTGCGGAAACGGGTGTGGTGCATTCCGAGCAGCCGCGCGGTGCGGGTCATCCGCGCCGCAAATGCGCGTTCGCTCCCTGACCGGTTTTCTGCGATCACGACGGCGACATCGTTGGCCGATCGGACGACGAGGGCGCGGATGGCGTCCAGGGCAGTTATGGTTTGGCCTGACCTGAGCCACAGTTTGGAGGGTTCCTGGGCCGCTGCGTGCTTCGATACGACAAACCGGCTTGCCGTGCCGACAAGCCTCTTCTCCATATCTTCGAACAGCAGATACAGCGTCATCATCTTTGCCAGCGATGCCGGGTACCGGCGTTCCTCTCCGTTGCGCGAGTACAGCACGCGACCGCTGGTCGTATCGATCGCAAAGGCGGAGAATTTGCCTCTCGCCAGCGCTTGCGAACCGGAAACGGCAACGAGCGATAGGGATAGGACCATCGCGATCGCTGCACAACTGAGAAGAGAGCGCCCAGCTCTGAGCGGCAGATCCCCGTTCATCCTCGATCCCTGTTTGATTCGAATGGCAAGGCGCACGATTCACTGCGAAAATTAGGGAGCCGCCCTCGCTGCCCTGACACTATGCGTCCGTCCGGCCGGTCGTCCCGGAAGATCAGGCGCGCATGCCCTTTGGAAGTGGGTCGAATTCGTCTCGAAGATGAAGCTGAGTTTCGAGTCGAAGAAGGTGGGGGGAGACGTTGGCGTGGTAGTGGGAGGCGTCGCCGTAGTCCGTGGAGTCACCGTGCTGTCCCGAACATGAGGTGCCAGCCAAGCAGAACAACGACAGCCACAACAACGGTTGCGCTGGCTCATCCAAGCCTCTCTCGCAGGAGATCCGGTGATACTACGTGAATGAGATTAAGGCACAACTGGAACATCGCGGGAACGCCCGCTGGGGTGATGACCGGATGCGATCACGGAACTGCTATCTTCGGGCGCACCGATCGATGGCTTCGGCGTGGGCACCAGCATGGGCGTGTCCCACGATGCGCCCGACCTGGATATCGCTTACCAGCTCTGTAAGTACGCCGGCAAAGGGCGCTTGAAGCTATCGACCGGCAAACCGGTACTTCCCGGCCGCAAGCAAGTTTTCCGTATGGCCGACGGCGACGACCAAGCGCGTGATGTTATCGGCCAGATAAGCGCGAAACATTCCGGTCGACTGCTTCGCGTAATGCGTGGTGGCAAACGACTGTCTCGGGGCCGCGTCAAGCTAGAATCTGCGCGGGCGCATGCAGCTAGGCAGGTCGCCCAGCTTCCGGCCTGCCTGCGAGCCATCGCAGCGGTGGAAAAGCCGTATGAGGTGGAGGTTAGCTCCGCGCTCCTTCGCTTTCAGGCGGAGGCGAAGGCTCGGGTCGGGAACTGACAGCGAGGGACCGTTCGAGCCTGGCTGGACTACGACGGAGATCCAGGATGGTCAAAATTGGGAGAGAGTCTACAGCCGAGTGACG
>WHTW01000204.1 GCA_009377525.1 Rhodospirillales bacterium | reverse complement strand
ATTCATGCTGCGAAGATTATGTAATCCCCGGTGATGTTCCCGGACAGACTCTAAGAGGGAGCGCTTGCCGCAAGCGCACGGGGCTTAATTTGACTCGCGCGTTTCGCAGGAGGCCTCGGATGGTCCGATTCTGCTGTTTGGTGCGCTGATAGGCATCCGCGCTGGGGGTGGCGTGCCGCACCGGTGCCCGTGAAATTGGCTCGTGTAGCTCGACGCTCCAGAAATGCTTGTGCTGGAGGCATTTCTCGGAGATGGGGCTTGGCGTGCCAAAGAACGAGCACCAGCGTTCTGCCAAGAGGAGGAGTGGTGATCATGGGCTATCAGCACACCAATCAACATAACGTTCCTTTCGCGCCGATGACTCTGCCGACTCGCTTCATAGTCGCCGGACATTAGGTGAATTTTGCTCCGTGGAAATCCAGCCTAGCGATCAAGCCAGGCGTCTTCGAAGCGGAAGGCGTTGAACATGCTGTTGACCTGCGCGACGTAGCCCTTGACGTAGGGATGCCAGCAGGTGGCGCTGCGGTTCCACATGATGGTCGGCCGCGCGCCGTCGGCGAGCAGCCTGGCGTCGATCTCCCACACCATCTGCCGGCGCTTGGCGGGATCGGACTCGGACGACTGCAGCTCGAACAGGCGCTCGATCTCGCCGTTGCAGTAGCCGTTGTAGTTGCGCTCCGAGCGGCAGGAGAAGTTCTCGAAGAACGCCTGGTCGGGATCGTCGACGCCGTTGCCCGTGGTGTTGAGCCCGATGGTGTAGTCCTTGCGGCCGATCCGCGGGAACCAGTGCGAGGCTTCGACGACGTCGAGCTCGGCGTCGATATGGATCTCGCGCAGCTGGTCGACCAGGAGGGCCGCCGGGTTGCGATAGAGCGACAGGGCGCGCGTCTGGACCTTGGTGCGCATGCGCTTCTCCGGACTGAAGCCCGCCCGGCCCATGATGGCGCGGGCCTCCTGCCGGTTCTTCTCGACGTCGGGGCCGTAGCCCGGCACGGCGGCCAGCCGATCGGCCGACAGGCCCCACATGCCGTCGCTGGGCGGCTGCATGGTGCCGCCGATCTGGCCGCCGCCCTCGTTCAGGGCGGAGATGAAAGCCCGGCGATCGAGCGCCAGCGACAGCGCGCGGCGGATCTCCGGCTTGTCGAACGGTGCGGCCTCGCGATTCACCAGGATGTTGGTGTTGTTGTTCATCGACGTCGTCTCGCACACCGTCCGTGGCGACTGGCGGCGGACGTCGCGCAACTGCGGGATCGTCACCTCCCAGGGGAAGGTGATGTCGAAGCGGCCGGCGACGAAGCTCAGCAACGCGGTCGACGGGCTGGAGACGATGTGGAACTCGATGCCGTCGAGATAGGGCTTGCCCGGCTTGAAGTAGTCGGGATTGCGTGCCAGCCGGACGCTGTCGAACTGCTTGAACGACTCAAGCTTGAACGGCCCGGTGCCGATCGGCTTGATGCGCATCTGCACGCCCGGCACGTGGCAGGGATAGATCGGCGAGAGACCGGACGCCAGCAGCGTCAGCAGCGAGGGCTGCGGATGATTGAGATGGATGGTGACTTCGTAGTCGCTGCGGCCGTGCACGTAGTTGATGTTGCCGTACCAGCTGCCGCGCGGATTGTGGCGCAGCTTGTCGCGCGCCCGGCCGGTCAGCAGGTTGAAGGTGCATTCGACGTCGCTTGCGGTGAACGCCCAGCCGTCGTGCCATTTCACGCCGGGCCGCAGCTTTAAGGTGAGCTCGGTCTTGTCCTCGTTCCAGCTCCACGATTCGGCGAGATCGGGCACGATCGACTTGTCGCTGTTCTGCCGCACCGACGGATCGAACATGACGAGGTTGTTGAACACCGGCATGAAGGGCACGACGGTGGAGGGGCTGAACTCCTCGTGGATCGACGTGCTTGGCGGATTGTCGCGATGGAACATGCGCAGCACGCCGCCGCGCTTTTGCGCCAGCGCCGCTTCGCCAAAGCACAGCAATGTGAACACGATGCCGACAAGCAGCACGCTCGTACGCCCGGCACATGTGCTCAATACGTGCATCGGGCCTCGCAAGCCCATTCCCGGCGAGACGCACGGCGTCCGTCGCTTGCCGATACTTTCATCCGAGCACACCCGATCCCTGTCGCAACAACAAATATCAGGTGAAGGCATCAGAGTAATTGAAGAAACAAAAGATACAACTTGCAGAGACAGCGAATGCGTCTCGTGCACACTGCAATCAACTACTCGCTACACCCCCTTAGGCCGCCTGTTTGCGTCGCATCGACTGCGAATACCTTGGACACACCTCCTCGGCGAAGCGAGTCATCATGCGCTGGCGCAGCCCGATCGGCGTGCCCGGCGTGGCGCACGACACCATGAAGTAGTTGAAGCCGAGAGCGGCGAGCTGGTCGATGCGCCGGCAGATCGTCACCGGGCTGCCGACCAGGTTCGAGTCCATGAACGGGCCGAGCTCGTCGGGATCGGTGAGCTTGCGCAGGTTGGCGAACATGCGGCTGAAGTCCTGGTACTCGGGGATGTCGGCCCACGGGTTGGCGTCGGACTCATAGTGCGCGCACTGCAGCTCGAAGTAGGGCGGGTAGTAGCGGCGGCCAAGTGCCAGCGCCTCCTCGTCGGTGTCGGCGATGAACATCTTCACCGAGATCGGCAGGATCGTTGCGCCTTGGGCGTCGCGTGCGGCGGCGCCGGCGCGCGCCGCCCAGCGCTCGAGGATCCTGGCCAAAAGCTTGTCGGGGAAGGTCGACAGGCAGATCGGCGCAACGCCGAGGTCGCCCATCACCTCGGCGCTGGCCGGGCTGCCGATGGCGCCGTAGAAGCGCACCTTCTTCGGTACCGGTTCGGGCCGCAGACGGATCGGCCGCTCGATCTTCCAGAAGCGGCCGTCATGGGTGAACGGCTCGCCGGCGAGGCCCTTCTCGACGATGCGATAGCATTCGGCGAAGCGCGCCCGCGCCTCGTTCATGTCGACGTTGTAGGCATCGTATTCCATCTTCGCCGTGCCGCGGCCGATGCCGAGATGCAGCGTGCCCGTCGTCATGCCGTTCAGCATGGCGATCTCCTCGGCGAGCCGCAGCGGGTGGTACCACGGCAGCACCAGCACCGAAGTGCCGAGCGACAGGTCGGGAAAGGCCGCCGCGATGTGCGCCATGAACAGGAGCGGACTCGGCGTCGGGTAGTAGTCGCTGAAGTGATGTTCCAGCAGCCAGGCGGCATCGTAGCCGAGCTTCTGCCCGAGCGCGCAATCCTCCATGACCTCGCGATACAGCGCCTGGTCGGACTTGTGCACGTCGCTGGCCGGCGCGGCCTGGAAGCCGAAGGCAATATCACTCATCCGCGTCCCTCGAGCTTTGTTCCGTTTGACGCAAGCTTGGCAGCCTTTGTTCTGTCGGTGCGCCGACAAGGAAAGGTCCCTCGACACCGCCGCCCTCCGGGCGGCTTCGCTCGCGATGGTGGATTTTAGGCCGCCCTGTTCTTCAAGATCTCCCAGGCACGGCGGAAGGCCTGGGCCATTTCCTCGGCCGGCACCGCGCCGGAGAACAGGACGTGGCCCTGCAGGGCGAAGCTCGGCACGCCCTGGATGCCGGCATTGCGCGCCATGCGGTCGGCGGCGGCGACTTCCTTGAGGCCGGCATCGCTTGCCAGCATGGCCGTGATGTCGTCGCGCTCCAGCCCGCCCTCGACGCCGAGACGGGCCAGCACCTCGGCGTTGCCGATGTCGGCGCCGTCGCAGAAATAGCCTTCGAACAGTGCCTCGACGACGCCGTCCTGCACGCCGCGCTGGCCGGCGAGCCGGATCAGGCGATGGGCGTCGAGCGTGTTGGGCGTGCGCGTCAGCCGGTCGAGATGGAACTCCAGGCCGACGGTGCAGGCGGTCTCGGTGATACGCTCGTCGAGCTGGCGCGAGCGCTCGGCGCTGCCGAACTTGGTCAGCCGATACTGGGCGCGGTCGACGCCCTCGCGCGGCATGTCGGGATTGAGCTGGAAGGGGTGCCAGGCGACGGTGAAGTGCAGGCCCTGCTTGTCGAGGAGGGCCAGAGCGCGTTCGAGATGGCGCTTGCCGATGTAGCACCATGGGCAGATCGCGTCCGAGATGACGTCGATGCGGCCGACCGGCTTTGCCTGGTCCATGGTTGTTTCCTTCCCTGAGGCACATTCGAATGTGCCCTTGCGCAGAAGCCTATACCCGCGTGGAATCCCCGGCAACGAGGAGACCCCATGCAAAAGCCTGAATACCGCTCTGCGCTGATCGTCGGCACCGGCCCCGGCCTCAGCGCCTCGCTGGCCCGCCTGTTCGCCAAACACGGGCTGGCCGTTTCCCTGGCCGCCCGCCAGATCGACAAGCTCGCCGCACTCACCAAGGAGACCGGCGCCGAGGCCCATGCCTGCAACGCCGCCGATCCGAAGGAAGTTGCCGGCCTGTTCGAGACCCTCGACGCCAGGGGCCACACGCCCGACGTCGTGGTCTACAACGCGAGCAACCGCGTGCGCGGCCCGCTGGTCGACCTGGCCCCCGACGACGTCAAACGCGCCATGGAGATCAGCGCCTTCGGCGGCTTCCTGGTGTCGCAGCAAGCGGCCAAGCGCATGCTGCCCAAGGCACACGGCGCCATCTTCCTGACCGGCGCCACGGCCGGCGTGAAGGGCTTCGCGCTGTCGGCCACCTTCGCCATGGGCAAGTTCGCATTGCGCGGGCTGGCCCAATCGATGGCGCGCGAGCTCAGCCCCAAGGGCATCCACGTCGCCCATTTCGTGATCGACGGCGGCATCCGCAGCACCGCGCGCCCGGTGCCGGACAACGCGCCCGACAGCCTGCTCGACCCCGATGCCATCGCCGAGACCTACTGGGCGACGCTGCAGCAGCACCGCAGCGCCTGGAGCTGGGAGATCGAGGTCCGGCCGTGGGTGGAGAAGTTTTGAGGGAAGGCCGCGGAGGAGCGTCGGATTGTTGGATTTCCGTTCAGAAACCATATATTCGCTGAGCGACGAGGCCGGTTCATGACGAAGATCCAGATCGAGTTGCCCGACGCGACCGCCAAGGCGGCACGCGAAGCGGGACTGCTGACTCCGCGAGCGCTTGGGCGATTGCTCAATCAGGCGATCAGACGTAAGCGGGCCGCAGATTCCTTGCTCGCGATTGCGGATCGTGTAGCCAAGGCGGGCATCGAACCGATGTCGATGCGCGAGATCGATGCAGAAGTGAAGGCCGTCCGTACGCGGCGTCGGCGGCGTGCGGGTCGTCATTGATACCAATGTGCTGGTCTCGGGCCTGCTTTGGCATGGCGCGCCTCATGCGCTAATCGAACAGGCACGGGAAGGTCGCTTCACGATCGTCAGTTCGTCGAGATTGCTGGACGAGCTCGCCGAAGTGGTGGGCCGTCGCAAGTTCCGATCCATCCTGCTCCGCTCCAAGGCAGATCCACAGCGCATGTTGCGCGAATTACGTCGGCTCACCGAAGTTGTCGAGGCGCCATCGTTGACGTTGCCTGTGAGCAGAGATTCTGACGACGATGCTGTGTTGGCTGTCGCAACGACAGCGGGAGCAGATCTGATCGTATCGGGTGACGACGATCTGCTGACGCTCGTCAGCTACAACGGCATTCCTATTGTCGATCCAGCTGCAGCATTGGCACGGCTTCGAGGCATCTAGAGGTGCTGGCGCAGCAGGCTTAGTGCGGCGTGCAGGTCGGGGAAGATTTCGAGCGACCGCGCCCGTGTCTCGGGCAGGGGCTGCAGCAGGTCGGGCACCATGAAGGCCATGGCGCCGGCGGCGTGCGCCGCCTCCAGGCCGATGTTCGAATCCTCGAAGGCGAGGCAGCGCTCGGGGGCGACGCCCAGCCGACGCGCCGCCTCCAGATAGACGTCGGGATGCGGCTTGGCGCGCTCGACGTCGTCGCGCGTCGCCAGCGCCGTGAAGCGGTCGAGCAGGCCCGCGTGGCCGAGATGATGCTCGGCCGTGGCGCGGCCGGCCGACGTCGCCACCGCGAGCGGCAGGCCACGGCCGGCCAGGAAATCCAGGAACTCGACGACGCCGGGCTTCACGGGGATGCCGCCGTCCATCAGGCGATGACGGTGGACCGAAAAGTGCTCGCGGAACTCGGTGATGCTGAAGCCGTCGCCGTAGTAGGCCTCGATCATGAGGTTGCACTCGTGGCCCGGCACGCCGACCATGGAATGGCAGAAATCCAGCGGCATCTCGCGGCCCAGCGACCGGGCAGCCTGCTGCATGGCCTCGATATAGATGACCTCGGTGTCGATCAGCAGGCCATCCATGTCGAAAAGGGCGGCTTCGACGGGTTTTCTCAGCATGCTTTCGTTCTAAGCTCGGGCCGGGAAACGGCAAGCCGGAGAAAATTCATGCGCATCCACAATCTCTATGTCGACGACAAGGGCGAGACGCATTTCCGCGACATCGAGGTCGAATGGAAGCACGAGGGCCGTGGCGGCAAGACCTCGGCGACCTTCCCGGCGACCGGCATCATCTTCCGCCAGACGCCCGGCACCTACGACTACGAATGGCATCCCGCGCCGCGCCGGCAGTACATCATCAACCTCGACGGCGGCGTCAGCATCCAGGCGAGCGACGGCGAGACGCGCATCATCGGCGCGGGCGAGGTGCTGCTGGTCGAGGACACGTCGGGCAAGGGCCATTTCTCCCAGGCGGTCTCGGGCAAGATGCGCCATTCTATCTTCGTGCCGATAGAATGACTGACCTCACCCTGAGGAGCACCGCGCAGCGGTGCGTCTCGAAGGGTGGGGACCACGTGTGCTGTTGCCACCCTTCGAGACGCGCCCTTCGGGCGCTCCTCAGGGTGAGGTGAAGGAGTTGAACAATGAGCATCCAGACCGTCCCCGATCCCGCCAGCGATCTCGTCGAGCAGGCCAAGCGCGTCCTGCCGGGCGGCAGCTTCGGCAACATGCCGGCCGAGGTGGTGCTGAAGGAGGGCAAGGGCGGACGCATCTGGGACGAGGCAGGCCGCGAGTATGTCGACTACCTGCTGGGCTCCGGACCGATGTTCGTCGGCCACGCCCATCCCGAGGTGACGGCGGCGGTGCAGGCGCAGGTGCCGCTCGGCACCACCTTCTTCGGCAACAACCGCCATGGCATCGCGCTGGCCGAGGCGATCTGCGATGCCGTGCCGTGCGCGGACCAGGTGCGCTTCGTCTGCTCGGGCACCGAGGCCGATCTCTACGCCATGCGTGCGGTCCGCGCCTTCCGCAAGCGCGACAAGATCCTGAAGTTCGAGGGCGGCTATCACGGCATGAGCGACTATGCGCTGATGTCACTGGCGCCCAAGCGGCCGGGCAACTTCCCGCGCCCGACGCCGGATTCGGCCGGCATCCCGAAGTCGGTGCAGGACGAGATGCTGGTCGCGGCCTTCAACGACATCGACATGGTGGAAAGCCTGATCGAGGAGCAGAAGAACGAGCTCGCCGGCGTCATCGTCGAGCCGTTCCAGCGCCTGATCCCGCCCAAGCCGGGCTTCCTGCAGGCGCTGCGCGACGTGACCAGGAAGCACGGCATCCCGCTGATCTTCGACGAGGTCGTGACCGGCTTCCGCTTCGCCTATGGCGGGGCGCAGGAATATTACGGCGTCACGCCCGACCTCTGCAGCCTGGGCAAGATCGTGGGCGGCGGCTTCGCGCTCGCCGCCATCGCCGGCCGCGCCGACATCATGAAGCACTTCGACCGGCTGGCCATGACCGACGAGGATTTCATCTTCCAGGTCGGCACGCTGTCGGGCAATCCGGTGGCCGCGGTCGCGGGCCTCGCGACGCTCGAGATCCTGAAGCGGCCGGGCGCCTACGAGCAGGTGTTCGCCACCGGCCGCGAGCTGATGCGGGCGCTCGACGAGCTTTTGAAGAAGGCGGGCATCCCCGCCCAGGTGATCGGCGAGCCGCCGCTGTTCGACGTCGTCTTCACCGACCAGCCGATCAAGGACTATCGCGACACGCTGAAGGGCGACAAGGCGCTGGCCACGCGCTTCAACCAGCTTCTGCGCGGCCGCGGCATCATGAAGGGTGAGTCGAAGTACTACGTCAGCCTGGCCCACACCCGCGCCGATATCGACCACACGATCGGCGCCTGGGCCGATGCGATCGGGGAGCTCACGCGCTAGCATGGCGTCGACGTCGCCGTGGAGCGGGACAATCCTCGGCGCGCTGTGGATCTACGGACTCTGGTACGGCTGGTTGAGCTGCGGGCTGATCGGTGATGGCTCGTACTACCTGCTGGATGCCGTCACCGTCGGACCATACCAAGACCTCGGCCATGAGCGCGCCGTGCCTAACCTGCTCGCCCAGGTGCCGCTCGCGGCCGCCATCGCGGCCGAGGTGACGGATCTTCAGTGGCTCGCGCGATTGCAGTCCCTGGGATGGTTCGCCCTTCCGGCCATCCTCTATTCGCTCTCCGTCCTGCGGGCGCGGCAGGACCCTTTGCATCAGGCCTGCGTCGTCATCGCGATCGCCATCGTCTTCATGACAAGCTCCTTTCTGATCGTTGCCGAGCATGTGACGGCGTATGCCATTGCAACGATGGCAGCGGCATGGCTCGTGACCGCCAAGCGGCTGCAGGCGGGCGACGGCGTCGTCCTGCTCGTGCTTGCCGCTTTGTCGACACGCAGCCACGAGGTGTTCGTCTATCTCGGGCCCTTGCTGGCGGCGATGACGGTCTGGACCGTGCGGCGCGCGCCCATCCGCTCTTCTTTCGCGATGGCGACATATCTCGCGGCCGCGGCGCTCTTCCTGGTCTCGGCCATCCTGGCATGGCGCGCCATCGTGACATTCGAAGACAAGGCCTACTTCGCGTCGGCGTCATCCGAGGTCTGGGATTTCTGGAAGAATCCGGCTTTCGATCTCACGTCCGCCGCCGCCCTCATGATCGCGGGCTTTGTCCTGGTGCGGCCGGCCGATCTCCTGACCGCGCGTCCCTGGCTTCTCGTCGCTCCGGCGCTCCTCGCGCTGGTGCTGCTGCCGCTGCTGGTCCTGACCAGCGGCTACTTCGGCCCGCCCTTCGCCTACAGCCAGAACATCACGCGGTTCGCCGCCGGCCCTGTTCTGGTGGCGATCATCCTCTTCATGTGGGGGCATGCGTCTGATTGGAGCATCAAGCCTCCGGCGGCGAGGCGGCTGCTTTCCTTCGCCGGGTTGCTGTTCCTGGCCACGCTGCCGTGGAACGCGATGCTGGCCGTGCTCTTTGTGTCCTACCTGAAGGAAGTGAAAGTCGAGATCGGCAATCGACCTGGCGTCATCGCCTACGAGGACACGCGGCTGGCGATGAAAGCCTGGCTGCTCCAGGGCGAGACCTGGTCCCTGCCGATCACCAGCGCCATCTTGCGCGCCACCCCCGCCGACGGCGTCATCGCGCCGCCGCGGGGCTACTCGGGTTTCCTGCCGTATGCGGTGTCCGACCTGCCCGACCTCGGTCGCTTCCAGTGGCGGGAATGAGCGGCTACGGCAGCTCCATCCCCTTCTTCTTCAGCACGGCCGCCTTGTCGGGCCCCCACAGCGACCTCAACAAGGCGTCGGCCGCCGCCTGGTCGCGGGCGCCGGCGCTGACGGCGCCGGAGTAGAGGATGTAGGTCTGCACATCGAGCGGGATCGGCCCCACCAGCACCGTGCCCGGCACGGCCAGAAGCTCGCTCGAGGGCTGCATGGCGATGTCGGCCTCGCCGGTCAGAAGCTTCTCGCCGGCAAGCCCGCCCTTCACCAGCACGGTCTTGGGTTTCAGCTCGGCGGCGATGCCCATCTTCTCGAACAGGTTGGCGAGATAGGTGCCGGCCGTGCCGCCCGACGCCGGATCGGTGTAGGCGATGGCCCGCGCCTTGAGGAGACTCTGCTTCCAGGCGTCGACCGTGGAGATGTCGGGCACGGGCGCACCCTGCTTGATGGAGACGCCGATGCCGACGCGCGCCAAGGGCTTGGCGCTGCTCTCGACCAGCTTGCTGCCGAGCAGCGGGGCCATGGCACCGGGCGGCATCACCACCACGTCGAAATATTCGCCGGCCGCGACGCGCCGGGCCAAGGCGCCCGCGGTGTCGTTCTGGATGGTGACCTTGTGGCCGGTCTTCTTCTCGAATTCCGGTACCAGCTCCTGCGCCACCGACTTGAAGGCGCCGGCGGTGAGGAGCTTGAGGTCGGCGGCTGAGGCCGGCGCCATGCCAGCAAGCGCCAGAAGAGCGATCAGGAAGGCGCGCATGGTTTCTTCTGGGTTGGCCTGCCCATGATGTAAGGCTTCAGTGTCGCATACATGAAGGCGTGAGTCGGCGTCGGCCCGCCGTGTTTCCTGCCGAGCTCGACGACCTTGAGCCCCTTGCTCTTCATTGCCGCGAGATGGGCGCCGCGGGCGATGAACGTGACGTCGGCGCCGGCGCTGGCGAGCGCTGCGCCATAGGCACCTCCAACGCCGCCCGCGCCGACCACTGCAATCTTCATTGAACGCTCCTTGATCCCGACGGCGGCCGGTGATCACTCCGTGACCGTCGACCGGCCGGCCACGTCGGCACCGCATTCGACGGCGTATCTACGACAGTCGCTGTCGCGGAGGCCGCAATGAAGCCCGTTGTCTCGTCGCCCGTCGTCTCGCTGGTCGTGCTGGCAGTCGCATTCCTGGGTGGGATGGCATCGGCGATCGCCGACGACCGCACGCAGAAATATCGCAGCGGCGGCTGCGAGGTCGAGCGCAAATACGGCTCGGACAAGTACGAATCCAAGGTCGAGTGCAAGCCTGGCCGCGGCGCCGCACGCTTCTCCTCGGGCGAGGGCAAGGAGGAATTCAAGCGCAACGGCTGCGAGGTCAAGCGCGAGTGGAAGCAGAACGGTGAGTACAAGGAGGAGGTCAAGTGCGATTGAGCGTGATGCCCGTCACGCTTCCCAGCACGATCAGCCCCGTAACACAGGCCGCCACGCGCTCCTTGCCCTTTTCGATCCTGAAGCCGCCATCGGCCTCCACGTCGTACATTTCGTCGTCGATCCGAAGCCGCGCCCGGCCGCCGGGGCAGTAGGCGATGTGCAATCCGGGAACGAGATCGCGCGTTCGCCCGGCTTCCAGCACGGCAAGATCGATGTCGACCCGGTTGCGGTCGCCCAGCAGGTTCACGACTTCGACCGGCCCGGACTCCAGCCGACTGACGATCGGCGTCTCGCCGGCGAAGCGCACCGGCTGGAACGGCCGACGCACGTCGATCTCGCCGGCGGGCATCTGCAGCACCAGGCCGCTGCCCGCCACCAGGACCTGCATGCGGTCGAAGCCGGTGTAGTCGGAGAACGGCCCGGCCACGGTGATCGGCGTGCGGCTGAAGCGCCAGACGTCGCCGTCGAGGGCGATGTCGATGGTGACGCCGCCACCGTTCTTCCACGGCGTGCGCTGGTAGCGATCGGGATCGAGCGGCGTGATCAGGGGACGATCTTCTCCTTTCGGAAGCGGCGCGGCAGGCGCTCGAACATGGCCTCGCTGTCGACCACGTCGTGGAAGCCGTGCAGGCGGCTCTTGGTGACGTCGGACATGACGTCCCAGTCGGTGCCGAACACATAGTCGGCGAAAGGCCAGGCGACGAGCTGGTCGAAGGCGAACTTCTTCAGCCCGTGCTTCTTGGTCATGTGCGCCCACAGCCCGGCCTTGTCGACCATGTGCTGGCTGAGGCTGATGGTCTGGACCTCGCCCACCTTCATGCCGAAGACGCCGGCGATGTTCGGCCGGGGAAGTGGCCGATCACGCCGACGACCACGGCTTTCTTCAAAGCAAGCATGTCGGCGTTCATGGCACGTCCCGCCCTTCTTTCTCAATGTCGCCGTTCGACGACATTAGGCTTTTGTCGTCGAACGGCGACATTTGCCTTGTCGCCGTTCGACGACATCTGTATCATGTCGCCGTTCGACGACACGGGTGATTCTGCCATGAAGATGACGACTGCGCAGGATATCGGGCTCACCATCCGCCGGCGACGACAGGAACTCGGGCTTGGCCAGCAGGCACTCGCTGATCGTGTTGGTGTCAGCAGGCAATGGATTGTTGAAATCGAGCAGGGCAAGCCGCGCGCTGAGGTCGGTCTACTACTGCGGACCCTGGCCTCTATTGCGCTTCAGATCAGCATCACACCCCAGGAGCCTGCCGGGAATGTTCTGACCGAGAAGCCGGGTTCCAGTTTGGGACGCGACCGCGACGTCGACATCAACGCTGTCATCGAGCGAGCCCAGAGGCGGCGGACATGACGGTGCAGAGGCTAGTCGCCCTCCTGAATGGCCGCGCCATCGGCGAGGTTCGGCGGGATCCGCACAATCGGCTCACTTTTGCCTATGATGTTGACTGGAAGACCGACCGGCACGCCATGCCGCTGTCGCTTTCTTTGCCGCTTTCCCACACTGAGCATGCCAGCGATGCGATCGAAGCTTTCATTTGGGGACTTCTGCCCGACAACGAACTCGTGCTCGAACGATGGGCAAAAAGCTTTCATGTTTCGGCGCGCAATCCTTTCGCGCTCATTGCCAATGTTGGCGAGGATTGTGCCGGCGCCGTTCAATTCGTCCAACCGGAAAGGCTCAGTGAGCTGCTGACGGGCCCGCAGCCGCCGGTGCAATGGCTCAGCGAAGCCGAAGTCTCCGCTCGGCTGCGCGTCCTGCGACAAGACCAGGCGGCTTGGCGACTGCCGCGGGATACGGGGCAATTCAGCCTGGCAGGCGCTCAAGCTAAGGACGCTTTCAAGAATAACTGAATCTGAGGGTTTGCCTGGTGCGACCGA
>WHTW01000203.1 GCA_009377525.1 Rhodospirillales bacterium | reverse complement strand
GCTGACGAGAAACCCAAGGTGTTGGACTATGGCCGACTTAACGTATGACCCCAACCCGCCGAGAAAGCCGCGGCCGATCGCATCGTCACCGTTCTGGACGGGAACAAGCGACGCGAGCGCTACGCCTGGCTTCAGCATCGCCCCGCCGTCTGATCCGGGCTTTAAAATTCCTACCCCGATGGGGTGGCTCACGCCCGACCATGCACGGCGGATGCTGTCGCACATGGCGCCGAGTCGCGAAGCGATTGCCGACACCTTGGGCGTACCCATGGACGGCGCGGCCTGGCTGGCTCGCCGGCTCGGCGCCAAGGGCATCCCAGGCGGCTACGGCGAGGCCGACCCACTCACGCAGGCCTTTAACGCGGTTGTGTCTCCTGGCCGCGCCTCGCAGCCAATGTGGAAGCCGAGCGCGGACGTTCCTTTCAGCTCGGAGAACATCCGGCGTCTGCTTCAGCAATCCATCCCCCCAGGCGGCCTACTCTAGGAGCACGCGATGAGAATCCGACCGCACACCATGAACGACCTCGACCGCTACGGGCCGCTTGCCGTGCAACCGCTGTCGCTGTCGTCGCCAGTGTGGGACGGCGCCGAGTTTTCGGCCGACGACATGGCAGCGCTGCGGGCTCATTTCCGCGAGCACATCGCGCCGCTGATCGAGGCGGCGTGCACGGATGACCCGGCCCGATACTTCGAGCTACTGGCGAGCCTCAGGCCGCATCTCTTCGACCCCCCTCAGCAGTAGGACACGGCAAATGGACATTTTCGCATCGAACTGGAATGAGGCGGACGCTTCCAACACCACGGCGGCCCCTGATGGCGCACCTGAAGGCATGGCCAGCAGCGGCGTGAACGACACGATGCGCGCGATGATGGGCGCGACAAAGCGCTATGTGAACCAGCAGAGTCCAAAGTCGACGGGTGGATCGAGCACGGCCTACACGCTCAGCTACAGCGTGACACCGGGCGCCCTGATCGACGGCATGACGCACCTCGTGCAGTTCAACGCCGCCAACGGGAATGCGCCGACGCTGAATGTGAACAGCCTGGGCGTCATCCCGCTGCACTACTACTCGGCCGGCGCATGGCGCGCTGTCCCGGCGGCGCTGTGGGCGGCCGATGCCGTCTTCCGCGTCGCCTACCACAGCGCCAGCGGCACCTATCGGATCCTTGGCCGAGAGGACACGACTGGCGATTTGGTGCCTACGGGCCGCTCTACCGCGCGCGCCGGCACCATACTGGCTTATGGTCAGGCCATCTCGCGCACGGAGTACCCCGGGCTATTCGCCGCCTATGGCACGACCTACGGCGTCGGCGATGGCTCGACGACATTCAACGTCATTGACATGCGCGGCCAAGGTGCGGTCGGCAAGAGCGACATGGGCGGCGTTGACGCTGGCAACCTCACTGGTGGTGGTGTGCTGGGTGCGGCGCTGGGCGGCCAGACCAATACGGCCAACACCAGCGTGAGCGGCGGCACCGCCGGCAGCCTCTCAGTGAGCGTCAGCGGCGTCACGGACGGTTCGAATTTGGATACGCCGTCGCGGGCGGGCGGTAGCCAACCAACTCCGCTAGGCAATCACGCCCACGCCTTCACTGCCGGGGGCGGCACTAGCGGCTCGTTGTCTGTGTCGGCAAGCGGCACATCCGGTGCATTCAGCGTCGTGCAGCCGAGCCGCGTCCTCAACTATCTGATCAGGATATGAGGAAAGACGCGCATCACGGGCGTCCGCCTATCCCGCATCTCTACGAGGTAGTGTGACCAGGCTTACCGGTTCTTGACCAGATCCCGACCGGCATCGGTTAGGCAGACGCTATCGCCACGATCGAGCATCCAGCCCCGGGCGACGGCGAGGGTGACAGCCTCTTCACTAAGGCTTTGGCTGCCCGGCGCAACTTTGCCTCGCGGCGCATCGTTGGTCCGGCAACAGACCGCTGGAGTCGCTGCCATGACCAATAGCCGGCTGCATGCTGCCATAGCGCTGGGCGGAGTCCTCATCGTCGGCGCGTTCGTCGCCTTCCTGCCCCCTATCCCGCCGGCCTCGGCGCAAAGCCAGGCGCTGCGTATCTGTCGCGAGCAGGGCATCAGCCAGCGCAGCGAAGTCCATGAATATTGCCTTTTCCATGCGACCCGTGTCCTGGAATGGGGCGAGCCGAAGCTTGCCCGCAGCTTCGCCCGCGTCGCCGTCGACGCGCACGAGGCGTGCCTTCGCTATGGGCTGCAGCCCCAGACTTCGGGCTTCCGCACCTGCACTTACCGCGAGTCCTACGCGCGCGGTCTCCTAGTACATGCTGACGTTCGGGCTTCTGTGCCGCTTAACTAGCTTTCGGCCGGCATCGGTTAAACAGACGCTATTGTACTGACCTTCCAAGAGCATCCAGCCGCGATCAAACAGCGCAGTCGATGGCCCTTCGTGGTCTCGTTAAATCCTTAGGCAAGGACCACCAAAACAGCTCCCCATCCCGTGGCGTGGTAGAGGACTCGCACCAGATGAGGGCGAACGTGTCGCTCTGGTCAGCCGCAGGTGCTGAAGCTTGTCGGGCACAGAACGACCAGCCAATGTTGCCGCACACTTTCGAGATGGCGACCAGCAGCTAGAACGCGAACGGCGGGCTCGACAGCATCAACGGTGGCGAGTCGGCATCGGCCTGCCAGGCTAGATCAATCTCGACGTTGCAGACGGCCTCAGGGAAGCGCGTCGGCACCTCGAAGCCCAGCGGCCAAGGAAACTGGTGTATGATCGACCGCTTGCCGCCCTCCATCTTGATCCTGATAGCGCCCTTCGTCGCCACCTCGCCAACCCATCTGTTGTGATCGGCAAAGGCCCGGACGAACACGCGGTAATGCAGTTGGCCGGCGATGCGCTGCGGGGGCAGATCCAGCTCGAGCCCGCGTGCCCATGCTGACGCTGTTGGCATGGTGCCCGTCGACCAGGGCAACGCGCCGATCGACAGAAGCGACGGCGACTGAAGCAGGACAAAGGCGGTATTGGGAAGCGATGCGCGCTTGTCGTTGAAGGGGTCGGTCGCGTCGTGCGTGGCTATCGCGTTGCCCAGCTCGCGCCAGGCCGGATTCATGGCAAGAAAAGCTCGTGCTGCCTCAAAGGGGCCTGTCTGGTCGGAATTGTCCATGACCACGACGCCACCAGGGCGCAGCAAGCGCGCGGCCATCTGCAGGTCATACAGGGCGAACTCGTAATCGTGGTTGCCGTCCACCAGCACCAGGCCGAGCGGAACGCGCCGCCGGGCGAGATCGACCCAGAACGCCATCGAGTTGACCGGCTGGAACTGTGTCACGGCGTGCAGCTCGGGCGGCCATGTCGCGATGATCTGGGGGCAGCGATCGGCGCCGAAGGGGTCGGCGGTGTGCAGCTCGCCCGTGCCATTCTCCCACAGCGCGCGGGCCAGTACCTCGCTCGTGCCGGCATGCAGCGTGCCGACCTCGGCCACGGCCTCAGGGCGCAGCATGCGGGCCAGCGTGTAGAGAACCGCGCGCGAGTGCGGCCCCATCAATGAGCGCTCGGGCCATCCGTCAAAATAGGCTGTCAGACGGGCATAGGTGCGGCCTGCGATGCACTCGGCCAAGGCGGCGGGGGTGACGGCCTGGTGCTCGATCGACGGCGCCAGCGGCTCTAACGGGCGTTCGGAGATGGTGGTGTCCACCGTCTAGCCCTTCGCCTTGATGCGCGGCGGCCTCTTTAGGCCTGCCTCGATTAGTCGCCGCATGGTTTCCGATCTCGTCACGCCTTCAGCGTCAGCGCGGGCATCAAGTGCCTCAATCATAGTGTCAGGCAACCGCACTCCTACGAACGGATCTTTACCCGTAGCGGGGCGGCCCCTCTTTTTAGGCAAAACCTTTATTGACTTACGCATAATTGGGTTTTACCTTAAAAGCGAGCCGGATGGAAGATGCAACTTCCACCCAGCTCTAACCGCAACCCGGATAACCTGGAGGAGACCCGGATCATGGCTAATGCTAAGACTACTACCAGACACCACGGTACCGCGACTGTGAGAAAGCCCACTCCAGCGGGTCCGGCCGATAGTGGGAACCGCCCACGGGCGTGCAATGACTGGCAGCGCACCGAGCGAGACATACAGCGGCGCATTGAGCAGGCGACCCTCGGCCTCGGCCGCTGGCGCGATTCCGATATGCCCGACTGGAACAAGGTCCCGTTCTCCCACTACGTGACGAACGTGCACGAGTGGGAGCGCAACGAAACCTGGGTCAATTGGGCAACGGGCATCACGATCGCCCTTGTTGTTCACCCCGCAGGCGAGGCCTTCACGCGCGGCACGCCCTACGCATGGTGCAAGACCGGCAAGCGGCCAATGGAGAAAGAAACCTTCTCAATCGAGCCTGTCTTTGGCCGCTTCATCGCCAACACCGCACGCGGCCCCAAGGTGCTGGTGCGCAATGGCGTCGCTGCAGTGCTGGGCAAGGAATACGACCACGCCTATCGCCCTGTTGGGGTGATCCATCGTGACGACGCCTTCCCGCGCTCGTTCACGCCGGCGCCGATCCCCAACGAGGCGGTGCGCGAGAAACAGCCGCTGTACTTCGATGCGGTGCAGAGCAACCTGGACAAGCTCAATCAGATCTTGTGCGCCATGGCTGGCGTCGTGGACATGACGGACGAGCTGGCATCCGCCGAGAAGGCGGCAGGCAAGGACGACCACCAGGCCCAAGCCTACCGTCAATCTCGCGCGTATGAGGCTCTAGAGCCAATCCTGACTGACGCCATGCGTTGGACCGGTCACACGCGCGATGAGCTGGGGCACTTCCTGAAAGCCTCGCCAGCGCTGGCCTACTGGCTGGAACGCTGGCAGGCCGACAATCGGGCCGCTTGCTCACAGAATGCAGCCTAGCCATGGCACACAAGACGAACAGCAAGCCCCGTGCGACGACTGGCACGGGGGCCGCGCTGCAGGCGACCTTGACGGCCAGCCTTGCCGCGCTCGACAACCGCCCAGTGCCGCATGGCGTCGTGTTCCGTGCGCTCGACCAGATCGACCAGGCCATTGGCGACGTTGCCGCCACGAGCGCCGTTCTGGACGAAATCATCGTCAACATGAGCGCTGGCGATGCCAATCACGAGGCAATCGACAACCTGTTTCGCCATCTGCAGGCCGATCTTGCGACGCTGCAGCGGGCGAACGTCGAGGCCCGCGCCTCAGTCCGGAAGGGTGAGCGGGCTTAGTCATGTCCTCCGCACCGCGCCGTGCGGTGCTGGTGGACCTAGGAACGGCCCCGGCTTCGGCTGGGGCCTTCTTTTTGTCCGCGGACTGCATCGCTCCCAGGCAACTGGTGAACATCGACGCTAGCCCTGTTTTTCTGCCCGTGGAATCGAATTAACCTCCCGCTGGTAGGGAGAGGTGGCCCCCGACCTCTAGATCGAGTCCAGTGAGTCAAAAAAGGACTCTGCTGAACGCGCTAGCGCGAGGGGGTCACATGTCCGAACGCATCAATCTATCCCGCGAACAGCTCTACACAGCCGTCTGGACCAAGCCGATCGCCGTTGCGGCAGTCGAATTGGGGATGACGAGCGAGAGGTTGAAAAGGGTCTGCCGGGAGGACGAGGTGCCATTGCCGTCGCTCGGGCATTGGCGAAAGAGTCCCGTGCGGCGCGAGCGTGATACCGTCCCCTTGCCGCCGGCCAAGCCTGGAAAGCTGTCTGTCGCGCGATTGGGCCGACATCCCGCACACCGGGCCCTGCCTGCAGTTCCACCTCCAGAACACGACCGGCACGACTGCACAAAGCGGACAGCGGACGCCTTGGAGAAAGGCAAACCGGACGGCCGCGGAAAACTGGTTGCCGTCGGATCCGGAATTGCCTCGGTTGCGGTTCGCCCGCACAACGTGCCTCGCGCACTCGCCATACTGGACGCACTGTGCGAGGCCGCGGAGGACGCGGGCCTTTCGATCTCTGAGAAGTCGGTCCCGGCCGTGTTGGTCGTGGCAGGTGTGCAGGTTCCCTTTGCCTTGATCGAGAATCAGCGCGGCTTGGAGCTTGTTGTGGGCGAGGGTATCGGGGAAGGCCAACGGCTTTGGGCCGACAAGGCCACAGCGCGGCTCGAGGACCGCGTTACGGACATCGTGGCCGATGCGAGATTGCACGCCCAAGCCATTGAGGCCCACGAGCGGCGCATTGCTGATCGCAACGCTTCGCGTCGAGCTGAAGAAGTCGATCGGTTACAGTTCTCGAAGCGGCTCACGTTCTTGACTGAGCACGCCGACCGGCTGGTTGAAGCCGACAAAGTGCAGCGGTTGGCCGAGCATCTGAGAGCCACCGACGAAGGTTCGTTGCTAAGGATGCGGGAAATCCTGCGCTGGCTCGACACTTACACAGCGCAGTTGCGGGAACGCTGCAGCGCCGTGAGCGTCGATCGCGAGGCCGGAGACTGGCGTATCTGGTAGGGAGGTAACCGATGAGAGCTTGCCGATTCTGACGAGCCATGGAATGGTTCGAGGGCGCGGTTTGGGGGAGGCGCTAATGCGATTGTGGGCCGTTCTGCTCGTGGCAGTATGGGTTACGCGTGACGGACTAGCACAACAAATTCCAATTCCCGAACGTATGGTTGGAACAACCAATATCGTTTCGGAGCCTACGCTCAGCGGCGGAAAGCTCCTTGGCTGCGGGCTGACCTACAGGGCCGTGATTCGCGATTGGCGCTATCGGCAGGGCGATCCGAGCATTGTGTTCGGCAGCTTTGGACTGGCAAAAGCCCGCGCTGACACTGCCCTTGGCGGCTTTCTAAAAGTTGTCGTGCAGGATCTGTCCATGGACGGCGGCCGACTTGTTACTACGCCAAACATGCCGACCTCGGCATATCTCCTATCTATGAAGGGCGTAGCAACGGCGGATGACCGGGTAGGCGGCGGCGCCTCGGATCAGCCTGGAGGACTATTCACGGTCTTTAGCCTGGGCGGGTCATTTCTCGACGTCATGACGCAGGCGATCGAAGCGCAAAAAGTATCGGTAATGTTCGCTCGTCGCGCGGGCGGGCTGGATGTTCCAATCGAGCTGGATTTGCTCGTTGTTGATACCAACGAACAGTTCCAGCGAACTAGAAATCCGAAGGAGATGCTCGCATTCGCAGAGTGCTTGCCGCGGCTACTGCCCTAGCCACGTTTCCCCTGGCCGCCCAGACCATCACCGATGGCGACACGCTCAAGCAGAGCGGCGTCACCTATCGGCTATGGGGTATCGACGCTCCCGAGGCCAAGCAGGTCTGTCCAGATGGCTGGCCCGCGGGCAGCCTCGCAACGACCAGGTTGAAAGCGCTGACTGCAGGCCGACCGATCGTCTGCCAGGAGAAGGACCGCGACCGTTACGGACGGATTGTCGCCATCTGCCGAGCATCTGGCGAGGATCTGGGCGCCATCATGGTGCGGGAGGGGCTGGCCTGGGCGTTCGTGCGATACAGCCGCGACTATGTGGACGAGTACGCCAAGGCTGCCGCCTCGCGCCGCGGCGTGCATGGGCACGGCTGCCTGCCGGCGTGGGAGTGGCGGGCGCAGCGCCGTTGACGGCGAAGATCTAGGGATCGCCCAAGGCCATCTCGTAGTTTGCGCCAAACTTCGGCGAGCCGCGATTTAGCATGCGCATGAACTGTTCGTCGTTTGCCGCCGCGTCCATGTAGGCCATCACCCTTATTAGATGGGCCTTTAATTCCGGCAGGCCATAATCGTGCGTGGTGAACTGATGGTTCTTGCTTTTTCGGTGACCTGACGGCAGTCGCGGATTGATGAGGTTGAGCTTCTTGCGGGCGTTGGGGATCAATCGGTCATAGACTATGTCGTTGACCCAGTGCCCGACGAAGCCGGGGCGACGAAGGGCTAGATAACTCGGATACCCCTTCACCCTGATTAACTTGGCCCAGAATTCATCGGGGAAGGTCTTCGCCCATTCGCGCGGTTTGTCTTGCAGATATTTTTCGAGGATCAGCGAAATGCGCTGGCCCTCGACCGCCTTCCAAAATCCAGACTCCTGATACACGATGGTGTCGAGCGTCGTGTTGGCGAGCGACATCAACATCGTCTCGGCCCGCTCAGCGAGGAACATTTGCGTCGCGGTGAGGACCTTGGCACGCCTGGCCTCAAGCAGCACCTTCAGGATCTCGACGAAGGTGCTTGTTTCATACCCGTGAACGGTAACTTCGGACCCGGGGTCCATGTACTTGAAAACTATGGGATTTTCGATCTTTTCTCGTAGTTTTAAGGACATCATGGACCCTATCCCTTTTCGGGTTAGGGTTCGGAGGAACGCGCTCCCTCCCTCCGATTTCAGCCCGAGCGCGCTGGCGCTTGCTCGTTTGCTAAGCACGCAACGGGGCGTCTTCTGCTGCTCGCCGTCTATTTCATCGAGCACGTAGCCGTCAATGTCAGCGCCGAGTTGTGCAATCGGCGCTCGGAAATTGGACTGTATCGTCATGTCGCCTCCGTACTGCCAGCGCCCGGGCCAGCCGGTTTCTTTAGCAATCCCCGCAACTTCGCCTCAACGACACCACTCGACCAGTCGACGCGAAACCGATCAGCGACATCGGGGCCCCAAGACACACGACGCCAGCACAAGGCGGGTGACGCGACAGAGCTTGACAGGTCGGCGAGCTATCGCTGGTTCGCAGCGAAAACGATGAACAATCGGGCCGCTCTATAAAAGGCTGCGAAGGTCGCCAGCGTCAGGGCGAACCAGATGGCGAATGAGACGATGCTCCACACGTCGCCGCCCTTTGGAGTCACGGAAGCCATCTGCACCAACGCAGTGGCAACGGTGAGAGTGGCTCCAAGGCTCATCGCCCAAATCGAGTATCGGACCAGAGCGGCAAAATAAATGCTGTTGCGTGCACGGCCGATAAAGCCGCGCTCTGTTGTGATGACAAAACTGTACACGGTGAATAGGAACGGTGTGGTTACGCAGGCAACGTCGAACACCGAATCGTAGGCTTGCGTTACTTTCCAGCCGCGCGCCTCCAAGAACGCAAACAGCGCCGGCCCATAAATAAACGCAGCTACTCCGCCGACAAAGCCGAGCGCGATTGGGTACACAGACTCCCAACGAACAGACATCTGGTTAACTAAAGACGTCATTAGGCTTCGGTCCATACAGTTCGTTTAGGTGAGCCAGCTTATCATCCATCCCCTCCCGAAGGAACGCCCGCCTGATCTCGTAGTTGCCGGCGTGGTCCTTCTCTGGAAGGGTCAGCTCCTTCCGGATCCTCATATGCTCCTTGAGGAAGTTAATCCCGCGCTCGTGATCTTCGGGGTCGCCACCAGTTTGGACGCGGGCCTTCCGTAGGCCCTTCCCCAGCCCCAGGATCGACATCAGCGTTGTTTTTACGGCCTCGGCGTCGAGTTGCGACTTCCGTTTCTTACCCACACTGACCGTAATTTCCACGGTGACGCCATCATAAGCCTCAGCCAGCATTTTCGCCCCCGCAAGCGCTGGCAGGTCTATCTTATCGATGCCCTCAAGATTTGCAGGTGATGCGAATGCAACTTGCATTGATCTTATCGGCTTTTGGGTGAATCGATCCCACGCGTCCTGCGTTAGAACGGGCCTCATGAAGTAGACGCCAGAAGCGTTAAGTGCCGCCACATACTCAGAGATTCGCGAGATGCTCGCGTTGAGGGAATTGGTTTGAAGTAGCAGAACGCGAGTAGGAAGATGATACCTAAATGCCGCCATGTGACCTAAGC
Source organism: Rhodospirillales bacterium (assembly GCA_009377525.1). Taxonomy (GTDB): domain Bacteria; phylum Pseudomonadota; class Alphaproteobacteria; order Reyranellales; family Reyranellaceae; genus Reyranella. The sequence continues at coordinate 3,113 of WHTW01000203.1, read as the reverse complement.
CGTGACCGTCCTTGAGCTCTACAGGAGCAAGCCCCTGCGGCCCTGCCGATGGCGGAAGATTTGCAGTTTGAATGCGGCAAAATTCGCCCTCGATTACATCGCCACTCGGCTTGCAGTCCTCGAGCCGCAACACCACACCGTCGGTGAGCACGCGCTCGCGGGCAGTGAGAGTGACGGGCATCTGCGAGAGCAGGAGATCCGAAAACTCTGGGACGGTGGCATCCGGCCTTTCGGATACACGGAAAAACCGAGCCGCAACTTTTGCGTCCATTTCTTCCCCCTTCTGCGACTATACCGTCGACGGGCAGTCCGCGCTAGGGCGCGTCTGACACGTCCTCATGCCCGTCGCTGAAAGACAGCCGAGTAATGACGGTGCGGCAGTCAACGCCAGCAATCACTTAAGCAAACGTGATCGAGTGCCGTCAGTGAAGCCCGCTGACTCGGCAGGGGAGCGGCCCTAACTTTGCCGCATGCTCCAGCTCCCCCAAGACGCACCCGGCTCCGTCGCCACCGGCCGCAGCGGCAGGCCCTTACTGGCGATCTGTTCCAGCGGCCACCGCCGGACCGTGCCCTTCCGCCTGCTCATGGCCAGCGAGGCCGACCGGACACCGCTCTACGGCCGGCCGTTCAAGTGCCGGGCATGCGGCAGCCGCGAGGTAACGCTGTTCGACATCGAGAGCCAAGCCGAGCTCGACCACGTCCGAACCTCGCTTCCATCGGAGGAGGTCATCCGCGCCCCGACGACCCATCGGCCGCCCGATCCGCACGCTGACTTCGTGTAGCCCAATCAGAGCTTCCGGGGCCTGGGCTTCTTCGGCTCCGGCGCTGCTTGCCAGTTCACGCCTTCCATGGTCTTCAGCAAAGCCTTGGCCGCCGCTGGCGCCTCTTCTACCAGGCGCGTGAGCTGCGGCTTAATCCATTTGGGTGGGCCAGATGTCGTTCGCACGACACAGAGTAGATCACATTCGCAGCACATAGCCCAAAAACATGTGAGGCTGCCGCTCTGGTATGACGCTGGTGCACCGGGGCCCGTCCCTATTCTATGGCTTGACTGGCTTCGGGTCGCCGGATGAAGCTTGAACTCTGGGGTGGTAGGCGGGATGACGATCAGGAGCCTAATTACGCAAACCGTTGGGGTCGGCTTGTTGCTCCTGACCGGTTGCGAGGCGTCACGAAACATGCGCGACGACTTGTTAAGATTGACCTCGTCCCAGCCAGCGCAGAAATCTCAGTCTGCAAAGAGCGTGACCTCGACGCGGCCACGCACGACGCCCCCGGCATCGACCACCGATGCAGCCGCGGTCGCCGCGACGGCCACTTCGGACGAACCGCCGGCACTCTCCGCCGCGACGGCGGACGAACCGCCGGCACGCCCCGCCGCTACGGGCAGTCCGGCGCTCTCACTTGTCGGCAAGAGCGAGACGGAGCTGCGTGCCGTGCTCGGCGCGCCAACCAGCGAGGAGGACCGCCCTCCCGGTAAACTATGGCGCTATCGAGACGGACAATGCACCCTGGTTGTCCAGCTCTACCCGGACGTTCATACAAAACAGTTCGGAACTCTTGCGTACGAGGTAAAGAGCGATGACAACACCGACGAAGGAAAGCGTGTCTGCACGGCCCAGCTCCAATCCCGCGCCCAGACCCGCCACTAGTTCGGACATGGAAAAGCGCATCCGTGTCGCCTTCGTCGATCGCAGCCACCGTTGCAAGGCCACCGCGATCAAGACCAGGCGCGGTGCGTGGCGTTGCCCGCTGCATGGTGGAAGCGGCATTTCAGTAGCAAAGCTGGTGCTGACGCCGCGAGTGAGCCCGCCGAACTCGAGCGCTGCTCTTGCTGCGGCAAAACCTATAACACCCGGGACCTTCAGGAGGTGTTGCCGCACTTCGAGCACCAACTCGCTTTGTGCAAGGCCTTGGACACGGCTCCGGCTTTCGCTCTGATGCCACCATGCTAGCTGACGTGGGGACGGGAGCGGCGGCCAGTGCGCTTTCGGTGACTATCTGAGCCCTGGCTCGCAGGCACCCTAATTGTGACTAGAGCACGTCATCGCGTGGCAATGACGAGGCTAGAGCTATGAGGGGCCCCGCTGCGCCCTAGTTTGGTCATTGGAAGTCCGTGCATCTGCAGTGTCTGCTACGGTGAACAACGTGGACGCGACATGCACCGAGCATCCATAGAGACGCCGATCCCCTTGCTTTGGAAAGCAGCCTTCATTGGCTGCGTCATTGCTCTCGCAACTCTCGCCTGGCTGCCGGCGAACGCCATGACACGAACAACACTCGGCGGGCACGCGGAACACCTGATCGCGTATCTCGGTACCGCGATGGTGATGGGATTGGCGAATCGAACAACGCCGTGGCTTATTGCGCAGACCCTTCTCTTGATTGGCTATGCTGCGATTTTGGAGGCGGGCCAACTGTACGCAATCGGCCGGCAGGCTTCTTTCCAGGACTTTGCGTTCAGTTCTGGCGGTGTGCTGATTGGGGCCGCTCTGGTGTGGATCACGCGCGCTTGTTGGGTGCGGACTCTTCACGCCCGCGGTCGATGAGTAGGAGCGGTACGGATCTGCCGTACCGTCCCACACCCAAACGAGAGGAGTAGAGCTGATCGGCCCGGCGCCTCTCCCACACACGCCGAGCGTGCCCTAGTTGCTGCACTGCGGGAAGAAGAATCTTCGCCGACGTTTTCAACTTTTGGTCAGCGCGGCCGCCCGGCAGATGGCTCTCAACGACCACACAACGCGGCGCTTTGCATTGGTATGACGGCGCCGCCCTGTCCCCAAACCAGGGCCGGCGGGCAGGTTTCTTCCTTGAGGGCGACCGCAGTGGCCCACACCACTGTCCGCGCGTTCGATCCCGCGCGGGCCCGCTGCCTCACTTTCCCGCCGATCTCGCTGACGCTCGCTCGGGATCTCGCGTCGAGGCCGGTTTGCCGCAGGCGCAAGGGGGCTCCAGCGCAGGGGCAGGGGCCTATCCAATTAGCGGATTAATGGAAAAGGACGGACCTGTCGGCGCAACTGTCGCAACAATCGCGACTGTCGCAGGGGTCACGGAGTCGGCCGGCGCATCCCTCAGCCCTGCCTGGCTGGGATTTAATAGGCTCCAGGAAAACC
>WHTW01000202.1 GCA_009377525.1 Rhodospirillales bacterium | reverse complement strand
ACTCTGCGGAGCTACTGACACCTTTTCCGTCAACATCTCGACCTCTCCCGGGCGACAACTGGGGGTCAATTTTCCTTGTCGCCAGGGGGTCAGTTTTCCATGTCGCCCGACAGCAGTTATTGATCAAAGTTGCCTAAGCCAGCTCCATGTGCCATCCATCGCTGCTGGCGCGCCGCTCTCGGTTGAGCCGGTTCGTCTATCGCCCAGGGCAGGAGCGGCTTACTAAGGGCTTCGTAGAGTTCGTTGTCGTTCTGCTCGTGCAGCGTCAACACGACGTCGGGATTCTGTTTGTGCCAGGCGGCCCAGCAGGGACTGCAGCGCTGGCCGACCGGCGGCATGCGGACGCATCGTCAAGATCGACGAGCCCCACCGCTCTGCCGGACAGGCTGTCCGCAACCTTGGCTATTGCCTCGTTGACTGCCGGCTCGAGTTTACTGGCAAGGCGGTCGCGTAGTGCGCCTGGATCGCGATCAATTTGTCGCCCCAGAAGTCGGCCATTTCGCCCACGATGAACAGCACGGGCTTGCCGCCTTGGAAGGCCGCCAAGTGGCAAGATGCCACCCGATGGCGGCGTCGTGGCATCGCCGCAGCCCGCTCATTCTCGGGTAAGGAAAACGGATCGGGCGTTGGCGCACTTGGCCATCGCGATCACTCCAGAACCTGGCCCCGCCGCCAGTATCCCATCAGATTTGTCGCCGAACGCGGCAGGCCGCGTTCTTTCAGAAGGATCTGGCGTATGGTCTTGACCGCACCAGCCTCGCCAGCGACCCAGCTATAGAAGCGCCCATCGTTTGGCGGTGCCTGCGTCTCCCACAGAATGGACCGATCGACATCGATGTCGGAGAGGTTGGCAACTGCCGCAGCAGGGTGCGCCGCCAAGGGCAACTTCGTGTTGCGCGCGGCGTCGATCAGGAAGTCGCCGGCAGCACAAGGCGCGTCCTCTCGCACCGCCCAATGCAATCGCAAGGACGGCCATGTTGGCACGGAGAGGCAATCGCCCACTGCGGGCACTTCAAGATGCGCCTCCGTCGCAGGAGGATGGGTTGTGCGGGCCAGCTCTTCCAGAATGCCTGCGACGGCGGGAAGGGCGGTCTCGTCCGCGAGCAGCAGCAGATGATCCATGCGCGGCGGCGGACGCCATTCATAACCGCCGGGATCGCCGTCAAACTTGGCGTCCGGCGCAACGATCTGAAGCCTCTCGCCGGGGTGAGCCGTAAGCGCCCAGCGCGACGCCGGACCCGTGCTGCCGTGCAGGATGAAGTCAATATCGACCTCGCGATCCGCCGCGCGTAGGGCCCGAATGGTGTAGGTGCGACGCGGCGGCCTGTCGGCCGGGTTCATCGCCTGATAGTCGGCGAGCCAAGTATCAGGTGACAGCGCCGGCGCCTGGCCCGCCGCGTTGGGAAGGAACACCTTGATGCGCTGGTCAGGAGCACAGGTGCGGATGCTGGCGACTTCGACACCGCCGAAGGTGAAGCGGCAAATGGACGGAGAAAGCGACATCCGGTGCAGGAGTGTCACGTCGAACAGGTGATAGGGGCGCATCATCGTCAGTAGTAACTCCTTGATTGCTCGGCGAGCGCAGCCGCTGTCGCGCCAACGGATTGGGGAATTGGCGGGTTACACGCGACGACGATGCTCGAGCCGCTCGATGATCAGCTGAGCCGCACGCTCTCGATGGTCAAACAAGCAAAAATGGCCTCCGGGGAGGAGATCAATCGTTGCTTCGACTGTCGTATGCTTCACCCAAGCAGAGAGAGCCTCGACAGGAATCTGCGGATCGTTGTCACCACCGATGACATGGATGGGCAGGGGCAGCGGAGGCGCTGCAGGCGAAATCCATTCTTCCGTGAGTCGGAAATCGTCGCGGGCGATGGGCAGGACGTGGGCTAGGAGTTTCGCATTGGCCAGGACTTCTTGCGGCGTGCCTCCCATGCGACGGAGTTCTTCGACAAAAGCTTCGTCGGCCAGCGTGTGCTTCTTCGGCAAATGGGTCGGCAGGTGTGGTGCCTGCCAAGAGGAGATGACGAGGGCCTCAGGCAACGGACTGGATCGTTCGGCGAGGCGTCGGGTCATCTCAAAGGCCAACAACCCTCCCATGGAATGCCCGAAGAAGGCGAACCGTTCCGAAAAGCCGCATCGAAGTCCGTCGAGAGTGGCGTCTGCCAGCATACCCAGGTCGCTTGGCATTCGCTCGGCGAAGCGGCGTGCCCTGCCCGGATACTCGACCGGGCAGGGCTGGATCGATGTGCCGAACGCGTCAAGCCAAGGCAGGTAAACGTTGGCTCCAGCACCGGCAAACGGCAGGCAGAACAATGTCAGTCGGTATGTAGCTGGTTTGCGCAATGGCAGCCATAGGTCGGCGCCACGAGTTCGCGTTTCCTGCGTCATTGCCTAGACACGAAGTCCGTAGAGAGCAGCCTGGTCACGCACGGTCGTGCGGTAGAAGAGCTCTCCCATCGGCACGTCCGCGGCAAAGGTCTGACGGAGTTGTTCGTGGAGGCGTGCGATCAGAAGGGAGTTGCCGCCGAGGTCGAAGAAATTATCAGTTGGTGACAAGACGGAACGGCTCAGGACAACCTTCCAGATGCTGGCGATCTGTTGCTCCACTTCGTCCTTCAATGGCTCCGCCTCCGAGGCGACAGGTTCGATCCCGGCGAGACGAAGTGGGGCCCTGATATTTTGGATTGGCCAAAGCGCTGCGATTTCGGGGTGCGCTCCGTCAAGTCCGATCAAAAGGCGCTCGATCGCGCCACTCGATGCAGCACGGAGGGCCACTTCCATCGAGGCTAGTCCCTGTTCGATCGCCAGAGGCAGGAAGCCGCGTCCATTGGCTGCCTTGGTAAGCGCTTCATCTGTGTCCCGCGTATGCCACAAGCTCCAGGCCAAGGAAATCGTTCGCACCCCCGAAGCGCGATCTGAAAGCATTGCTTGTTCCATCGCAGCGTTTGCAGACGCATAGGCGCCGGCGCCGTAACCTCCGAGATGGGCATTGACGGAGGAGAAAAGGATCAGAGCGCCGCCGCCGACGTCCGCCAGCGCGGACCGGAGATGACCGGCGGCAGTTCTCTTGCCGCGCAGATGGTCGGCGAACGAATCCTCGGTCTCATTTGCCAGCGCAACACCCACGCGCGTCGAGCCAGCAAGATGGATGATCCCTTTCGGACGCTCTCCGGACACAAGCTCCGCCTGCCGCAGCGCCTCACGGATGCTTTCGGGATCGGCTACATTCATACGAATGTAAGGAAGCTCGGTGTCGTGTTCGTCTCCTCGCCCAGCGACGACGACGGACAAACCGAGCGAATTCCGCAGATGCCGCGCGATGAGCGACCCAAGACGTCCCGTGCCTCCAGTTAGGACAACGCAGCCATTTCCTCCGTCGATGATAGGCGCGGCCGACAGAACATCGGCGGGCATCGGTCCGAGGCCATATCGCCACAGCCGGTCCCGATGGAGAATGGCTTCCATGCGGAGGCTCGAGGCGCTGTCGGCAAACGGATATGAAGAGATCCGGCGAAGCAAACTGGGTAGGTCAGCTCGCGCCGCGGTCGGCACGTGTACGAGGCGCACCCTCAGGGTCGGGTTTTCGGCGAGCAAGCAGCGCAAGGCTGCGGCAAGTCCGCGACTGCCCGGCCTTGGCACTTCGTCCGGTGCGGCAGCATCATCGCGACCGGCGGTCAAGATCGTCGCTTCACCGTGATGATGGGCCAAATGCCCCGTGATTCGTGCAATCTCGCGGGCGTCCGGATCGCCATCGACAAGGATCGGATTATCGATGTTCCGCTGTGTCGAGCCACCTGCAACAATCTCCCAACGAGGGACGAAGAACCATTGCGGCAGGGTGCGTGCGTTGCGCTCCTGCAGATCAAGGGCGACGATGCGTTCGCGAAAGGCGCCGGCCTCAAATTGGCTTCGCAGTCGCGCGCGCTGGATCTTGCCAATCGCTGTCTTCGGAAACCCTTCCCGCGCGAGCGGAATAAGGTAATCGGGCGCGATGCCGAACGCCTTTCGCAGCCGGTCGCGGATGTCCCGCGCCGCCATCGCGATTGGCTCTTCGCTGTGAAAGAAGATGGCGAGGCATTCCACCGCGGACCGTGGATCTTTTACGCCGCTGGCGGCGACAAAGGAGGTGCTGACGAAAGCGCTTTCTTCAACGGCACTTTCCAACGCCTGCAACGAGAAGTTCTGACCGCGCAGGATGACGATTTCCTTGTCCCGACCGGTGATGATCATTCGGCCTGCTTCAATCCGGCCGCGATCGCCTGTGCGGAACCAACCATTTTCATCTCGGCTTCCCGTCGTGGCATCTGCATCCGAGAAATATCCGACGTTGATCTGCGGACCGCGAACTTCAAGTCGGCCCTCCTGTCCGACCGGGACGACATGTCCATGAGCGTCGACCAGTCGAGCTTCGCCGCCAGGATGGGGAGTGCCGACGTCGAGCACTGTTTGGGGTGAGCCAGACAAGCATTCCATGTCCACGCCCTCCGCCAGCAGGAAGCTCGACGAGGTCTCCGACATGCCCCAGGTCGGCCCGATTGCCGCGGCCTTTAGCCCATGGCGGATCGCGATATCGAGGAATCGCTTTACGCCTCCAGCAACGACGACTTCTCCGCCGTTGAGCAACCGCTTGACGCAGGACAGATCCCAGTTGCGCTTCCGCGAGGCTTCGACCTGTTCGCCGATCAATGCAAATGCAAAGTGGGGTGCCCAACTGTAAGCGGTGCGGTGTCGGTCGATAAGATCGAGCCACCTCAGCGGATCGGCGAGGACATACGTGGTGTCGACATGAAACTGGGCCGCGCCCGTGGCCAGAGCGACGGCACTCAGCATCCCAAGGACACCAACATGCTCGAGGGGCATCCAATTCAGGACGCTGTCCGTCGCGCTGAAGCCATGACGGCATTTCAGGCCTTCTGCCATCGAGAGGACATTGCGATGAGTGAGCATCGTCGCCTTCGGCAGCCCCGTGGAACCGGATGTGAAGAGCAGCAGGGCCAAGTCGTCAGGTTTGACCTGGGCCGGCTCAACCACTGAGCTTTCCGTACCGCCCGCCACTAGGTCAGGGACAGCAAGACAGGGTACCGAGGCGCCGAGCGCCTCCAGGCTGTTCTGCAGCACCGGCGCATCCGTACTCCGACCGACGAGTATGGCCTTGGCGCCGAGCTTCACGACCAGTACTGCTAACCGCGCCACGTCGCCATCCTCTTTTGTCGGACGCTTGGGTTTCCCGAAAGGGCAGGCAACGATGCCAGCCCAAAGACATCCCCAGAGGCCGCCGAAGAAATCAATTCCATCCGACCCTACGACGAAAACGCGATCGCCGGGCGTGATCGCCCGTTCCGCAAGGCTTTTCGATACGGCGCGGGCGTTGTCGAGAAGCGTGGCATAGGTGATGCGCCGTTCATGTCCCCGCGCGTCCGTCCAGCTCAGCATGCCATGCCCTGCGGCACAGGCACGGAGACGCGCCGGAAAGGTGAGGAAGTCGTCGGATGGCAGTTCTAGACGCGGACCCCGGAGAATCGAAGGTGCGCCGGCCTGTTCCGTACTAGGCCGCGTGATCTTGTGTTCTGACTGCGCCGGTGACGCATTTGTCTCTCCCAGATTCCAGATATGGAACGCTGGCGAGCCGGTCTCGATCGGAGGCTCGGCGACGTAGGCCGCGCGCAGCGCCTCCAGAGAGGGGCTGCCGTCGGCGTTGCGCGGCAAGCGGCGCAGATGCAGGAGAACGGAATCATGGCCGGCTTGCCTCAGCGTGTCGGCCATGACCTGCGAGGGATCTGAGCGGCCGCCGCCGGTGACATAAGCGCAGACGAGCCGCCCTTCAACTTCGAAGACGCAGGCATCGAACAGGCCAAGGCGCTCCACCAACTGGTCAACAATCTCGTGCGCAATCATGGGATATCCTCCGCCAAGCGGTTTGCGGTCGTTTCAACCGTCGCCGACAACCACGAAGCGCCCAGGGTGCAGATCGCTGCGATCAGGAAAACGGCTGTCCACCCCAGCCCCGAGGCGGTCGCTCCGGCCAAGCCACCCCCAACAATGCCGGCAATCGTCCAACTGCTTTGGAACAGGGCATAGTCGGTCGCTGCCTGCCCCTCGCCGCACCATTTCATGGCTATGCTGCATATCGCTCCGAAGAGCATGGCGTATGTGCCATAGGAGATTGAAATGAAGATGGCGGCGGCCAGCCCGCCGTCGGTCAGCAACTTGCCGGTCCCGGCCGGAAGGGCCATACATCCCGCCAGGATCAAGCCTGTCACCAGGAGGACTTGCCTCGCAGTGCATGCACGACCGAGGAGCGCTCCAACTGCTGCGCCGAGAATGCCGGAGACGCTGCCAACGACACCAAACACGAAACCGATGACCGAAAGCGGCAGCCCTTCAGCGACCAGAAGCAGTCGGAATCCGCCTATGCCGAGGCCGATAGCGGCGGCAACGAATGCATTCGCCACGATCAAGCGTGCGCCGCCTGGCAGGCGAAGGACCGCCGAAATCCTTGGGCGCTGACGCTTCAGGATATTCGCCTGCTTCGACTCAAGACCTCGGGCAAAGCCAATAGGGGCAAGAGCGGTCAGCACGGCAAGGAGTCCAACGCTGCTGGTCCATCCCAGATGTTCGTGCAGCGCTAGAATAAGCGTGGCGCCGATCACCATCCCCAGGAGCATGCCTCCAACTTTGAGTGGCCCGCGCATGGCTCGATCGGCATCGTCACGCGCCGTCTCGACGAGGAAGCCGTCAAGCGCCAGATCCATCGTCGCTGCAGAGAACGACACAGGCGCCAGAAGAAGCAACGCCGCGGTAGGCGGGAACAGGGCGGCAATCACGAGAAAGGTTGCCGATAGGGCCTGACACACGATGATCCAGCTCCGCCTTCGCCCAAGCCTTGCGATTTGGTATCGATCGACGAGCGGCGCCCAGATCACAGAGATCCCGAACGGCAGGTAGAGAAGTGTTGCCAGCCCCACCTGGGCCAGCGGCATCCCCTGATGCTGGAGAATTGCTGGAAGGGCAGTCTGGACAAAGCCGAGCACGGCGCCAAAGGCTATGTAAAGCGGCAGGGCCGCAAGCGCGGCCTTCCTCATTCCGGTCAATCCGCGCATGACGCTTTCCTCGGCATCGAGACCGCACCCAGCAGGAATGTGGAAACAAACAGGCCCAGGCACAGAGCCGCGCTGGCGGCGTAGGGGATCGGCGGCGCAATCTTGTAGAGCGACGTGCCCAGGATCGGACCGGCGACGAAACCGAGCGCCATGGCAGCCGAGATCAGCCCCGCGGCCGCGCCTTGCTCGGTCGGGTCGACCGCAAGAGAAGCGGCCGTCTGGAAGCCCGGCATGACAAGCCCGTAGCCGACGCCGAGCAGGACGCAGGCCGCGACGACGACGGTCAGGCCATTGGCGAACGTCAGGGCAACAAATCCGACGGACAGCAGGAGCGAGCCCGTCCGTAGAAGCACCGGCGGCGACAACGAGAAGCGGCGAACGAGACTCGCCTGCGTCAGGAGAGCGGCGATCGCAAAACCGGCAAGCGCTGCTCCGACGCGTCGGGTCGTCTCCACGGTGTCGAGGTTCAATAGATCCTGCACGTAAAAGGACAAGGTTTGCTGCGTAATGGCGATCGTAATGAAGGCGATGGCGGCGAGACAAAGGATCGCCGCGAGACGCGGATCCGTCGGCTTTAGCTTCGCGGTTGCTTCCCGAATGCCCGGCGACGGTGCATCGACCAGCAGAAAGGCCGCCACGGCCGCTGCAAGAGCCAGGCCCGTGGTGACGAGAAGCGGTGTCAGCAGACCCCACCCAACCAGTACGGCCCCCAGCAGAGGTCCCAGAATCGTGCCAAGCATGAAGCCTGCGCCGACAAGGGCCATGCCTGACGCACGTTGGTCGAGGCTCGTGCCGTCAGCGACAAGCGCGGCCGCGGATGGCTGGATCGCGGCGGCAACGAGTGCGTAGAGGATGCGACTTGCCACCATCAGCACAAAGGTCGTCAACGGGACGGTCGCGCCGGTCAGTCCGAGATGCAGGACGAAGACGAAGAGGAGCGTCGTCGCGGCATAGCCAGCGAGCCCGAGCGCGAGCGTTGCCCGGCGTCCCCAGCGGTCGGAGATCCGTCCCCAGACCGGCGAGGCGACAACGACGACGAGGGCGGAGATGGTGACAACAACGCCGATCTGGATCACGTCGAGGCCGATGTCCCTTGCAAGCGGCCCGAGCAAGGCAAACAGAATGGTCTGGCCCAGACCAAAGACGATCAGGCTGAGAAGGAGGGCCGAGAGCGTTCCGCGCGATAGTGCGGTCATGACGATAGCTCCTGCGCGATGGTGCCGAGATGACGGGCACCGATCCGGAACCGGCGCATGCGCCAGATGCCGACGGGGCCATAGCGTGATGCCGCAGACATCAACTGCGCGGGAGCATCAGGGTCGACCGAAACCTCGAAGCTCGACAGGTCCTCGAGAAGGCCTGTGCCGACGGCCTTGAGAAAGGCCTCCTTCGCGGTCCAGCACGCAAAAAAAGCATCAAGGCGTCGTGCGGCCGGAATGGTCGTGAGCTTTGCCCCTTCAGCAGGGAAGGACGCGGCTATTCCCTCGATTTCGGCAATCGGCCGGACCGCTTCGACGTCGACGCCGACGCGGCCGTCGGGGGCGATCGCGATGACGGCGCAGTCATCCGAATGGGACAGGTTGAACGCGAGCCCGTCGCATGTGGGTTTGCCGTCACGCGCGACGCCAAGCGGCAACGACACCGCCGGAAGGCCTGAATAGGCGCTCAGCACCAGGCGCAGGAAGATTCGTGAGGCGACGTAACGCCGCTTGTGCCTGTCGAAGCGGAATCGCGCCGCTCGCGCGCATTCCTCCATCGACAGGTTCGTGCTGTCTGGATCGATCTCGTCGAGAGACGCGTGCCAAAGATGCACGTTGCCGGCCTCGGGCAGCATGCAGCGCTCATGACGAAGGCTGGTCGGGAAACGGTGCGCGATGACACCGGAATCGACGACGACCAATGTCTCCGGCGCGACGGGCTGGCGCGGCAGGTTGTTCATGTCGGAATTCCGCCTTGGAACAGCGACAGGTGATCTTCGCCGACACGCTGGCGCATGGCGCTGTCCTCAACACCAAGGCCTGCGCGATCGGCAAGGCAGAGGACACCGATCTTGCCGACATGCCGATTCTGGCGCATCCGCTCTATGCCGCGAGCGGCACGCTCGAGAGGATAGGTCTCCGATAAAACCGGGTGAATCAAGCCCTTGCAAACGAGATCGTTGGCTTTCCACGCTTCATGATAAGTCGCGCCGTGCGAGCCGATGATCGACTTCACATGCATCCAGAGATAGCGATTGTCATATTGATGGCTGTAGCCGGTGGTCGATCCGCAGGTGACGACCCGGCCGCCGTGGGCGGCGACGAAGACGCTCGCAGCGAAGGTTTCGCGACCCGTATGTTCGAAAACGATCTCGGGATCGCGCCCGCCGTTCAGCGACTGGACCTTCTTGCGGAAGCGGACAAGGTCGCGAAGATTGGGCTGACCATCAGCCTTGATGAAGACATAGCCTTCGGCGGAGCGATCGATCACGGCTTCACAGCCTAGCCGCCGCACAAGCGCTGCCTTGTCGGGGCTCGAGACGACGGCGATCGGCCAGGCGCCGGCGCGCAGCGCATATTGGATGGCCAGGCTGCCGAGACCACCTGTTGCGCCCCAGATGAGCACGCTCTCGCCAAGGCGCATGCGCGCGCCGTTCTGCGAGATCAGCATGCGATAGACCGTCTCATTGACCAGGGGGAGGGACGCGGCCTCTTCCCAGGTCAGATGCGCAGGCTTCGGCATGATCTGGTTGGCGCGAACCAGGCAGAACTCGGCGAGGGCTCCGAAATTTGTCTCGAAGCCCCATGCCCTGCAGGACTCGTCCTGTACCGCGTCGTGATAGGCGGTTACCGATACTCCACTGACGACACCGGGATGGATGACCACGCGATCGCCCGGCCGGCAGTTCGTGACACCCGCGCCGACCCGAACGACGATGCCTGCAGCGTCGCTGCCGATGATCTGGTAGTCGAGATTGTGCTTGGCATTGCCTGGTTCGAGCCGTGCGAATTGGCTGAGGTAGTGAAACGGTGACATCGGTTCATGCAAGGCCGACCAGACCCCGTTGAAGTTCAGGCTTGCGGCCATGACTGCGACGAGAACCTCACCGCCATCCGGCTCGGGGACGGTGACGTCGGCATGATGGAGGCTCTTGCGCAGGTCGCGTTGCTCTATCGGAATGGATCGCAGCTTCGTCTCGTCTTTGCGGAGGAGCACGATGGCCTTCATGCTGCCGGGCAGGGGAGCCGCGGCGAAATCGGCTGCAGTGCTGTGCGGCGAATGGGCGAGATCATGGATCGTGCCGGCCGAGCTGCGCGCGTCCGTCTGCGGTGATATCTGCCGAATGTCGACGGCGAGTGTCGTCATGCCGCGGTCCCCACGAACTCTGCTACGATGGCGGCAATCACTGGATTGACATGGCTGCGAATGAAGAAGTGCCCGGCTGGGAAGTCGACCTGGCGGTACGACCCCATGGCATAGAGGCGCCACTCAGACGCGATCCGGTGCGGGACGATGGTGTCTTGTGTGCCGGCAAAGCAGGTGATCGGCACGGGCAAAGGTTCCGGCGGTTCTCGATGCCATGTCTCGACGATGGCGTGATCGGCGCGCAGGATGGGTGTGAAGATTTCCATGAGTTCGGCGCTTCGCAGAACCTCATCCGGCGTGCCGCCATCACGTCGCAACGCGGCTGAGAAGTCCGGACCGGGGAGCGCGTGAATCGGACGCCGGACAACGGTATGGGGCGGACGGGAGGCCGAGACGAAGAGGTGGCGCGGAGACACGTTTCGCTCACGGATCAATCGTCGGGTCAGCTCCGCGGCGATTGAACCACCCATGCTGTGGCCGAAGATGGCGAAGGGCTTGTCGAGATGATCGTCAAGGCCGCTGATCAGGGCATCGACCAAGGACGTCATGCTTTGGAACGGCTCTTCGTCAAAGCGCGTCTCGCGGCCCGGTAGTTGGATCCGGCAAAGTCGGATGGCCGCTGGCAGATGAGCCTGCCAGTCGCGGAAGATGGATGCGCCGCCGCCGGCATAAGGGAGACAGAAGAGCCGGAACGCAGCCGGTCCGTCGCCCACGATCCAGGGAGATGAGGTCATTTCGCCATCTCCGTCATCCGCGCGCCGGACGGTGCCTGTAGGAGACCGGCAAGAGCGCTCGCATAGGGAGCTCGGACGCAAGTGAAGTGATCTCCGCCGATTGTTTCGACGGCGAGCGCTGTTTGGCGATTGCGCCAAGCGATGGCGGTATCCCAGAGATCGCCGGGTTGCTTCTCAGCCTGGAGGAGGCGCACCGGTGCTTTGAGTTTGGCGAGGCGCGCGTGGGACACTGCGGCGATGGTGCTGCTGAGATGGCCGGCCAACGTGTCGTCTCCACCAGAGACGGCACGGCTGAGGATGCGCGATATCGCCTCGCGGTCCCGTGCCAGCGCGCTCGGGAGAGGGCGACTGTCGATCATCGTTACAGTCGACACCGAGTCTCCTGCCCGCTCGAGCGAAGCAGCGATCTCCCATGCGAGGAGGCCTCCCGTGCTATAACCGGCGAGTCCATAGGGGCCGTTCGGTTGACGCTGCCGAATCGCCGCGACTGCCTTCGTGATATAGGCTGGAAGCGCCTCAGGTCCCTCCGCATCGATCCGGCCGGACACCGCCACGAGCGGTCGGCCCGGCAGCCAGCAATCGGCAATATCGACGACGGCACGGCCCTCGCTGAGCGAGTCCAGCACGAAGAACAGCGGCTGGCCCGCTTCGCCGTCGACGAGCGTGGTGAGGTCGACGCTCATCTCGCCATCGACCGGCCTAAGGTGCGATGTGAGGTTTGCCAGGACCGGATCGGCAAAGATTTGCCTGAGAGGTAAGGCGAGGTGATGGCGCTCGCGCAAGCCGTTGACCATACGGACGGCGAGCAGCGAATTGCCGCCAATCTCAAAGAAGTGGTCGCTCCTCTTCACCTGGTCGAGTGAGAGGAGTTCTCCCCACAGCTTGGCGAGCAATGCCTCATCCTTTGAGAGCGGCAATTCACTGACGCCAAGGCTCACCTGTTGAGTTTGGATGGTTGGAAGTTTTGCTTTGTCGAGTTTTCCGTTGGGTGAGAGGGGGATGGCGTCGATGGCCAGGATGTGGCGCGGCACCATGTAGCTTGGCAGGCGCTCGGCGAGGTGGGCGCGCAGCTCGTCGGGCGTCGGTGGAGCGGCAGGGTCGGCGGGCACGACATAGGCTGCGAGCCGTCGCGGGGCGGGCGGCGTGCCGATGGCATGGGCGACGGCGCGGGCGACGGCGGGATGGCTGGCCAGCGCGGCCTCGATCTCGCCGAGTTCGATGCGGTGGCCGGCGATCTTGACCTGGTGGTCGTCACGGCCGAGGAACTCGATCAACCCGCCCGGCCTGTAGCGGCCGAGATCGCCGGTGCGATAGAGGCGCTCGCCGGTCGCGGGATGGGTGACGAAGCGGTCCTGGGTTCGCTGCGGATCGCCCCAGTAGCCGCGCGCCAAGCCATCGCCGGCGATGAAGAGCTCGCCCGGCACCCAGTCGGGCCTGTCGTGGAAGGCGTGGTCGAGGATGTGGAAGCGCTGGTTGGCCAGCGGCCTGCCGTAGGGGACCGAATGCCAGTCGGCGGCGAGCTCGCTGTCGATGGGATGGACGATCGACCAGATCGCCGCCTCGGTGGCGCCGCCGAGCGAGACGAGCCGGGAAGCGGGGAAGCGCTCCCTGGATCTCGGCACGAGGTCGAGGGGGATCCAGTCGCCGCTGAGCATGACCAGGCGTGGCGGG
>WHTW01000201.1 GCA_009377525.1 Rhodospirillales bacterium | reverse complement strand
TCCGGCCGCCCCAATCCGCGGCTTTCTGACTCACCTTTTGACTCAGTAAGACTAGGCAGCGGCCGGTGTCCGCTCCGCTGCCGCAGACGCGACAAATCGAAACCAGGATCGCGTTCGCACTCTGCCGCAGGACCATCATCCAATTCCTTGTTCCGCCTGCCCTATCGACCGTCGAGAGCAGTGATTGCATGTCGCGTAGATCGCGACGGGCGCGACATCGCCTTTCGCCTTGGCAATGGGCATGCGCTAACTCTTCGCCTTGCATGGATTATAACTAAAGTTCTTGTGCGCGTCAATGATGAGCGCGCAAGATGAGCGCGATCCGGAAGACGAAGACTAAGGCTCGAAATCCAGCCCGATAGCCCGATAGTGCGCCGGATCATCGGCCCACCGTTCGCTCACCTTCACATGCAGGAAGAGATGCACCGGCCGCTCCAGCATCTGGCCGAGCTCGTGGCGGGCGCGGGCGCCGATCTGCTTGATCTTCGCGCCACCCTTGCCCAGCACGATGGCACGCTGGCCCTCGCGCTGGACGTGGATGGTCTGCTCGATGCGCGTGCTGCCGTCAGGCCGGTCCTCCCACTTCTCGGTCTCGACCGCGGCCTCGTAGGGCAGTTCCTGGTGGAGCTGCAGGAAGACCTGCTCGCGCGTGACCTCTGCGGCCAGCAGCCGCAACGGCAGGTCGGCCGCCTGGTCCTCGGGGTAGAGGAAAGGGCCGTCCGGCAAGGCAGCCGCAAGAGTCGTCAGAATGTCAGTGACGCCGTCCTGCTTCAGCGCGCTCACCATGAAGGTACGCTCGAACGGCAGCTTGGTGTTCAGCTCGGCGGTCAGGGCGAGCAGCTTCTCGCGCGCGACAAGGTCGATCTTGTTCAGGATCAGGAAGCGCGGCGCGCGCTGCTCCTTCAGGCGTTCGACGATCGCCTCGGTCTCCGGTCCGACGCCGCGCTCGGCATCGACCACCAGGGCGACAAGGTCGGCGTCGTCGGCGCCCTGCCAGGCGGCGGCGACCATGGCGCGTTCCAGCCGGCGCTTGGCGATGCGGAAGATGCCCGGCGTGTCGACCAGCACGAGCTGCGCGCGGCTGCCGTCGGCAAGATCGGTCATGGCGATGCCGATCACGCGCATGCGCGTGGTCTGCACCTTGGGCGACACGATCGAGACCTTCGAGCCGACGAGCGCGTTGACCAACGTCGACTTGCCGGCGTTGGGCGCGCCAACGATGGCCGCGAAGCCCGCGCGTGTGCGCTCTCCGCTCATGCCTTGCTCAACTGTTCGAGCATCAGGGTCGCGGCGGCACTCTCGGCCTCGCGCTTGGTCAGTCCCCTGCCCTGAGCCGGCGGCAAGTTGCCGACCTTCACTTCGACCAGGAACACCGGCTCGTGCTCGGTGCCTTCGCGGCCGACCTGCTTGTAGGCCGGCAGCGCGAGCCCGCGGCCCTGCGCCCATTCCTGCAGTTGGGTCTTCGGTGGCCGCGGCGCGGGATGCTGGCTGCCCAGCCGCTCGCCCCACAGGCGCTCGATGATGGAAGCCGCCGCCTCGAAGCCGGCATCGACGAAGATCGCGCCTAAAAGCGCCTCGAGCATGTCGGCCAGGATGGCGGGCGTGGCCTTGGGCGCGCCGCGATAGGCGATGCGATGGTCGCGTAGCCCGATCGCCTCGGCGATCTCACCCAGGGTGCGCGCGCTCACCAGCGCGGCATGTCGGCGGGCGAGCTGGCCCTCCCGCTCGTCGGGGAAGCGGCGCAGCAGAAGGTCGGCCATGGCCAGCGACAGCACGCGGTCGCCCAGAAACTCCAGGCGCTCGTTGCCGTGCGGGAAGGCGGCCTTCAGGTCGGGGCGCTTGTCGAGCGTGCCGCGATGGGTCAGCGCCTCGACGGCGAGCTCGGCGCGCTTGAAGGAATGCCCGACCCTGTCGCTCAGCGACGCGAGATCGACGTCGCCCGGATTCACGGGGCCGGCCTTCAGTGGATGGCCTGGAAGAAGCGGCTGAAGCGGATCGCTGTTGGCCATTTCCACGGTTCCAGCCAGCCCGCGGCCGATGGATCGTGCGAGAAGAAGATGAATTCGGCGCGGCCGACCAGGTTCTCGGCCGGCACGTACCAGCCGAGCTGGTCGCGATCGCGTGTCGTGCCCGAGAAATCGCGCAGCATGAGTCGCGTTCGACTGTCGAGCGAATCGTCGCGATTGTCGCCCATGACGAAGTAGTTGCCGGCCGGCACCAGGAACTCCGGCGTGTTGTCGGCCATGCCGTTGTCGTTGTACTCGAGCACGGTGTAGCTGCGGCCGTTGGGCAGCGTCTCCTTGTAGAGCGTACCCTTCTGGTAGTGGCCGTTGGCGCCCTTCACGTAGTCGCCGATGCGCAGGCGCTCGACCGCCTGGCCGTTGATGTGCAGCACACCGTTGGTCACCTGGATGCGGTCGCCCGGCATGCCGACGATGCGCTTGATGTAGTCGGTGCGGTTCAGCCCCTGCCCCTGGTCGCCGGGATACTTGAACACCGCGACGTCACCGCGCTCGGGGGGCGAGCCGAAGATGCGGCCCGGGAACATGCCCATCGAGAACGGAAAGGAGTGCTTGCTGTAGCCGTAGGAATATTTCGAGACGAACAGGTAGTCGCCGACCAGCAGCGTCGGGATCATCGAGCCCGACGGGATGTTGAACGGCTCGATGGCGAAAGTGCGCACTACCAATGCGATCAGGACGGCATAGACCACCGTGCGGATGGTCTCGCCCCAGCCGCCCGCCTTCTCCTGCCCGCGCTTGCGCCGCTCAGCCACGTCCGTCATCGCCGTACCAGTCCATACGAGCCGATCCTGTAGCAGGGCACGAGGCGGCTGTCTCTCCCACCCCTGCCGCGACATGGGAGCCCTGCAGAATCAAGCATTTAGGGGAATTCACGGGCGGTGAACCGCCGAAATGATCACGATCGCCTGCGCCATGGGATATTCGTCGGTCAAGGTCAGGTCGATTTGCGGCGACATTCCGGCCGGTGTGATTTCCTGCAATCGTGCCAGCGCCCCGCCGGTCAGCGCCATGGTGGGCTTGCCGCCGCGCTGGTTGATCACGCCCATGTCACGCCAGAACACGCCGCGGCGGAGCCCGGTGCCCAGCGCCTTGGAGCAGGCCTCCTTGGCGGCGAAGCGCTTGGCGTAGCTCGCCGCCCGCGTCGCCCGGCCCTCCGAGCGCTTCTGCTCGACCTCGGTGAAGATGCGCTGCACGAAACGGTCGCCGAAGCGTTCCAGCGACTTCTCGATCCGTCTGATGTCTATGAGGTCGTTGCCGAGGCCGATGATCACGCCTGGCCTCTGACTTGGGCGGCTCCGCTCGCGCGCGCGGCGTCCATCAGGCGGCGCATCTCGCGGATCGCGGGCTCCAGCCCGATGAAAATCGCCTCGCCGATCAGAAAGTGGCCGATATTGAGTTCGCGCACGTTGGGGATGGCGGCGATCGGGCCGACATTCTCGTAGTTCAGGCCGTGGCCGGCGTGGCATTCGAGGCCGAGCTGCTGGCAGAACGCGGCGGCCTTCTGGATGCGCGCGAGCTCCGCTGCGCGCTCGGCGCCTTCGATCTCGCAATAACGGCCGGTATGCAGCTCGACGACGGGCGCACCGAGCTGCACCGCCATCTCGAGCTGGCGCGGATCGGCCTCGACGAACAGCGAGACGCGGATGCCGGCGTCGCTCAGCCGAGCGACCAGCGGCTTCAGATGATTGTGCTGGCCGACGGCGTTGAGGCCGCCCTCGGTCGTCCGCTCCTCGCGCTTCTCGGGCACGATGCAGGCGGCATGGGGCCGATGGCGCAGGGCGATCGCCACCATCTCCTCGGTCGCCGCCATCTCGAAGTTGAGCGGCAGTTCGATCGCGTCCTTGAGACGCGCGACGTCGTCGTCGACGATGTGGCGGCGATCCTCGCGCAGGTGCGCTGTGATGCCGTCGGCGCCGGCCTTGGCCGCGAGATGGGCGGCGCGCAGCGGATCGGGCGTGGGCGTGCCGCGCGCGTTGCGCACGGTGGCGACGTGGTCGATGTTCACGCCGAGACGCTGATAGGGAAGCGCGGGCATACTGCTTACTCTCTCTGTCGAGACTCGAGCCAACCCATACCGCTCAAGCTCCTCTCCCCGGCCCCAAGGGGGAGAGGAACTTGACGCGTGGGAGGTGAATGCCATCGACTGCGGGTTCATCAATTCCGTGCACGCTCGACCGCGTTGATGGCGGGGGTGGCGCGCAGCGCCGCGGTGATGTTGGCGAGGTGCTTCACGTCGTTGACCTCGACGTCGATCACCATGTCGAAGAAGTCCATCGACCGGTTGACGATGCGCAGGTTGGAGATGTTGCCCTCGTGGCGGGCGATCACCGTCGAGAGCTTGGACAGGCTGCCCGGCTGGTTGGCCACCGTGACCTTGAGGCGGCCGGTGTAGATGCCGGGCTGGCCCTCGCTCACCGAATCCCAGCCGACATCGATCCAGCGCTCGGGCGATTCCGAGAAGCTCTCGAGCGTGCTGCAGTCGATGGTGTGGATGGTGACGCCCTTGCCCGTGGTGATGATGCCGACGATGCGATCGCCCGGTAGCGGATGGCAGCAGCGCGCGAAGTGCACCGCCATGCCGGGGATGAGCCCGCGGATGGCGATCTGGCTGCCGGCCGGTTCCTTCTTGGCCCTCGCGGCGTCGGCCGCCTTGTTGCGCGCGCGCGAGATCGGCACGACGTCGGCGCCGCCGTCCTTGCGCTGCGGCTGCTTGAGGCCCGGATAGACCGCCGTCATGACCTCGCGCGAGGTGATGAGGCCCGCGCCGACGGCCGCGATCAGGTCGTCGGTGGTGGCCTGCTTGAAGTTGGCGCGCACGCCGTCGAGGCCCTTCTCGGTGACCTCGTAGCCCTCCTCGTGGAAGGTCTTGTCGAGCAGCGACTTGCCGAGCTGCAGGTACTGCTCGCGCTGGCGCGTACGGATGAAGCGGCGGATCGCGGCCTTGGCCTTGCCGGTGACGACGAAGCGCTCCCAGGTCGGCGACGGCGTCTGCGCCTTGGAGGTGATGATCTCGACCTGGTCGCCGTTGGAGAGCTGGGTGCGCAGCGGCAGCATGCGGCCGTTGATCTTGGAGCCGACGCAGGTGTCGCCGACCTGGCTGTGCACGGCGTAGGCGAAGTCGATCGGCGTCGCGCCCTTGGGCAGAGCGATCAGCTTGCCCTTGGGCGTGAAGCAGAACACCTGGTCGTGGAACATCTCGAGCTTGGTGTGCTCGAGGAACTCCTCGGCGTTGGGCGCCTTGTCGAGAATCTCGATGAGGCTGCGCAGCCAGGCGTATTGCGGCGCGTCGGTCGATGGCCCGCCCTGCTTGTAGATCCAGTGGGCGGCGACGCCGCGCTCGGCCTGGTCCTGCATCTCCTCGGTGCGGATCTGGATTTCGATGCGCTGGCCCAGCGGGCCGATCACGCCGGTGTGCAGCGAGCGGTAGCCGTTGGGCTTGGGGACGGAGATGAAATCCTTGAAGCGGCCCGGGATCACCTGATAGCTGCCGTGCAGCAGGCCGAGCGCCTGGTAGCACTGCGCCACGTCCGACACGATGATGCGGAACGCCATGATGTCGGCAAGCTGCTCGAACGAGACGTTCTTGTTCTGCATCTTGCGCCAGATCGAAAAGGGCGTCTTCTCGCGGCCGGAGACCTGTGCCCCGAGCCCGCCCTCCTTCAAGGTCTTGATCAGCTCGGCCTCGATCTCGGGCACCAGCCGCTCGCCGCGCTCACGCAGATAGTCCTGGCGCGCCAGCACCGAGGCGCGGCCGTCCGGATTGAGCTCGGCGAAGGCAAGCTCCTCGAGCTCGCGCTTGACCTTCTCCATGCCGATGCGCGAGGCGAGCGGCGCGTAGAGGTCCATGGTCTCAAGCGCGATGCGCCGACGCCGCGCCGGGTCCTTGATGTGGTGCAGGGTGCGCATGTTGTGCAGGCGGTCGGCGAGCTTCACCAGCAGGACGCGGATGTCGGACGACATCGCCAGCACCAGCTTGCGCAGGTTCTCGGCCTCCTTGGTGCTTTCCGACTGCACTTCCAGCCGGCTGAGCTTGGTGACGCCGTCGACCAGGCGGGCGACGCTCTCGCCGAACAGGCGGGCGATCTCGTCCCGGGTGGCGTCGGTGTCCTCGATCGTGTCGTGCAGCAGCCCGGTGACAATCGAGGCGGTGTCGAGCTTCATCTCGGCCAGGATGCCGGCGACTTCGACGGGGTGGGAGAAATAGGGGTCGCCCGAGGCGCGCACCTGGGTGCCGTGCTTCTTCAGGCCGTAGACGTAGGCGCGATTCAGCATGTCCTCGTCCGCATCGGGATCGTAGGACTGCACGCGCTCAACGAGTTCGAACTGACGAATCATGGCAATCGTCCATTATATGGGGACGATTGCGCTCACTCCATGCTGATTGCGCGAATAGCTAGAGCGGTTTCCGGCCTGATGGAACCGCTCGCGGTTCCATCAGGCCGGAAACGCGCGCACTGGCGATGCTTGTTTCACAGGGCACATTCCGTCCGGCCAGCCGGACGGAATGTGCTTTAGGCCAAGCCCAACTAATAGCAGACTACTCGACGATGTCGTCTTCCTCGGCCATCGGCAGGGCCTTGGGCTGGGCGGCTTCGGCGCCGCCCTGGGCCAGCGCGGCGGCGAGCTCCTGCTCGAGCTCGGCCATTTCGTTGACCTCTTCGGGCTTGTCGATGTCGGCGTGCTTCTGCATGCCCGAGATCAGCGAGTCCCTGAGCACGGCCTGGTCGAGCTTGACCTCGGCGATCTCGCGCAGCGCCACGACCGGGTTCTTGTCGCGGTCGCGATCGACGGTGATCTGCGCGCCGGCCGACACGTCGCGCGCGCGCTGGGCGGCGAACATGACGAGCTCGAAACGGTTGGGCACCTGCAGGATGCAGTCTTCGACGGTGACGCGGGCCATACGGACCTCTGATTTCCCGGGAGCGGGCGGTTATACGCGGCCGCCTTTGAAAAACAACCCCTCATATTCCTCTCCCCCGCTAGGGGGAGAGGCTAGGTGAGGGGAATCGACGTGCGCCGCCCCCTCACCCAACCCCTCCCCCCAGCGGGGGAGAGGAGCCTGAGATGGGGATGAGATTAGAGCTTTTCGATGACCTGATCGGCCGGCAGGGCGGCCAACAGGGCCGATATGGTCGCTCCGGTTCGCGGATGTCGCCAGTCCGGCGCCAGGTCGGCCAGCGGCCTCAGGACGAAGGCCCGGCTCTCCATCCGGGGATGCGGCAGGGTCGCCCTGCCCGGCCCGCCAGTGGCAATTTCTCCATGGAAATCAAGTAGATCGAGGTCGATCAGGCGGGCCGCGTTGGGCACCGTCCGGATGCGCCCGAAGGAGTCCTCGACCTCGTGCATCCGAGCCAGCAACGTGTCGGCCGCCAAGTCGGTCGCGACCTCGGCCACGGCATTGACGTACCACGGCTGGTCCGAGGCCGGCACGGGCGCTGTGCGATACCAGGGCGAGACACGGCGGACGGCGACACCGCGGCGACCCAGTTCCTCCAGCGCCGCCTCCAGAGCCCGCTTGGGGGGGCCATGGATGGGGTGCTCGAGGTTTGCCCCCAGGGCGATGAATACCCGTGACCGTCCGGTGTTTTCCACCAGCAAATGGCTCCAAGCCCTTGTGATTTATGAGATAATAGCCTAAACTTGAGACGCTGTGGCAGGGGTGTGGGTTACGTAACTCCTGCAGTTACATAAATTTTTTCGCTCCCTCTGCGCATATTCCGAAAAAGGATTAACCGCCATGAAAGGCAATTTCTACGAGAATGAGCGCGTCGCGCTCTTCATCGACGGCGCCAACCTTTACTCCGCCGCCCGGGCGCTGGGTTTCGACATCGACTACCGCCGCCTGCTCAAGGTCTTCCGCGAGAAGGGCCGGCTGGTCCGCGCCTACTACTACACCGCCCTGGTCGAGGATCAGGAGTATTCGCCGATCCGGCCGCTGATCGATTGGCTGGACTACAACGGCTACACGATGGTGACCAAGCCGACCAAGGAATTCACCGACGCCATGGGCCGCCGCAAGATCAAGGGCAACATGGACATCGAGCTCGCCATCGACGTGCTGGAGATGGCCGAGCATCTGGACCATGTGATCCTGTTCTCCGGCGACGGCGACTTCCGCCGGCTGGTCGAGGCCGTGCAGCGCAAGGGCCTGCGCGTCTCGGTGGTCAGCACCATCAAGTCCTCGCCGCCGATGGTGGCCGACGAGCTGCGCCGCCAGGCCGACGACTTCGTCGAGCTCTCCGAGCTCGCGCCGCTGATCGCGCGCAACCCGTCGGAGCGTCCGCCGCGGCCGGCGGTTGCCAACGGCGACATGGGCGACGAGGTGGCGTCCGAGCACCTGATGCGGTCGGCCTAGAACACATTCCGTCCGGCTGGAATCAGACGGACGGAATGTGTCCGGCAATGATCATGTCTGGGGAACGCGCTTCCGTTCAGATGGAGCCGCAAGCGGCTCCATCTGAACGGAAGCTGCGCTAACGGTTCGTGGCTGCGTCCCGCTTCGAGGAGCCGCCGCTCGACTGTCCGCGCTGCCCGAGGCTCGTCGCCTTCCGGCACGAGCTGCAGGGCCAATATCCCGGCTGGAAGAACGCACCGGTCCGCTCGTTCGGCGACATCGATGCGCGCCTGCTGATCGTCGGTCTGGCGCCCGGCATGCGCGGTGCCAACCGTACCGGCCGGCCGTTCACCGGCGATTATGCCGGCGATCTCCTCTACTCGACCCTGCTGAAGTACGGCTTCGCGCAGGGCACCTACAGGGCCGATCCCAACGACGGCCTGCATCTGGTCGACTGCCGCATCGCCAACGCCGTGCGCTGCCTGCCGCCGGAGAACAAGCCGCTGCCCGTCGAGTTCACCCACTGCCGGCCGTTCCTGCAGGCCGAGATCGCCGTGATGCCCGAGATCAAGGCGATCGTGGCGCTGGGCAAGGGCGCGCACGACCAAGTGCTGCGCGCGCTGACCGTGCGGCCGGCGGGGAGCTATCCGTTCATCCATGGCCGGCTGCACAGCCTGCCGACCGGACTCACGCTCGCCGACAGTTATCACTGCTCGCGCTACAACACGAACACCGGCCGGCTGACGACGGAGATGTTCCACGCGGTGTTCGAGGGCGTGAGGCAAACGCTGCAGAGCTAGCGACGACGTTCCTCTTCCTGCTCTCCCCGCTAGGGGGAGAGGAACATGAGTGGCTAAAGCATCTTCTCGATCGCGTCGGTGATCTCGCTCGAGCCCGGGCGCACGCGGCTCGGCCAGGCGCCCTGCAGGCTGCCGTCCTTGCCGATCAGGTATTTGTGGAAGTTCCACTTGGGCGCCGCCCCCTCGCCCGCTTCCTGGGCGATCCATTGATAGAGCGCGTGGGCGTCCGGTCCGATCACCTTCTGCTTCGAGGTGAGCGGAAACTTCACGCCGTACATGGTCTCGCCGAACTTGGCGATCTCAGGCTCGGTGCGCGGCTCCTGGGCACCGAAGTCGTTGGACGGCACGCCCAGCACCACCAGGCCCTTGGGGCCGTAGGTCTCGTGCAGCTTCTCGAGGTCGGTGTATTGCGGCGTGAACCCGCAGTAGGACGCCACGTTCACCACCAACACCGGCTTGCCGGCGAAGCCCTTCATGTCGAGCGGCTTGTTGTCGATGGTGGTGAAGGCGAAGTCGTGCGCCGATGCCATGATTAGTTCTCCCTAAACCGCCTCATGCCGAGGAGGCCGTGCAGCGGCCGTCTCGAAGCATGGGTTCAAACAAGGTGCTCGTGCCCACCCTTCGAGACGCCGCGCATGCGCGCGGCTCCTCAGGGGAGGTCTTACTCTTCGTCATATCTCTGTTCGAGCCACGGATTGCCGTAGTTGTGATAGCCGCGCACCTCCCAGAAGCCCGGCTTGTCGTGCACCGAGAATTCGATGCGCTTGATCCACTTGGCGCTCTTCCAGAAGTAGAGCTTGGGGATCACCACGCGCAACGGCCCGCCATGCTCGCGGCTGATCGGCTCGCAGTTCCAACTCCAGGCAAGCATGACATTGTCGGCCGAGAAGTCGGCCAGCGGCACGTTGGTCACGTAGGTGTCGTAGGAATGGAAGACGACGTGTTGCGCTGCGGCCTTGGGCCTCACGAGCTTCAGCAGATCGCGCGCGCTCACGCCCTGCCACCTGTTGTCGTAGCGCGACCAGGCGGTGACGCAGTGGATGTCGGTCACCAGCGTGGTTTTGGGCAGATCGGTGAACTCGCCCCATTTCCAGGTCGTGGGGTTTTCGACCTCGCCGTCGACGAACAGGCGCCAGGCATGGGTCGGGATCTCGGGCTGGATGCCGAGATCGAGCACCGGCCAATTCTCGACCTGGCGCTGGCCGGGCGGCAGGCGCTGCGCATGGGCGGCCGTCTTGCCGGTCAGCAGCCGGCCGCTCTCGGCCCACTTCTGCTTGCTGTCTATAAGCTTGTTCTTGAGCTTGCCGAACAGGGTGACGTCGTCGTCGGACATGGCTTCCTTCAGATGCTGCGGCCCACCTTCTCCCAATATGGGTTGCGCAGCTTGCGTTTGAAGATCTTGCCCGAATCTTCGCGCGGCAGGGCGGCGCTGAACTCGACGACCTTCGGCACCTTGTAGCGCGCCAGGTGCTGGCCGAGATACCCCCTGACGGCTGTCGCATCGATAGCCGCACCGGACTGTGGCTCGACATAGGCGCAGATCTGCTCGCCGAACTCCTCGTCGGGGATGCCGAACACCGCGCAGTCGCGCACGCCCGGCATCAGGATCAGCACCGATTCGATCTCGGCCGGGTAGATGTTGACGCCGCCCGAGATGATCATGTCGCGCTTGCGATCGCACAGGAAGACGTAGCCGTCGGCGTCCTGATAACCGACGTCGCCCACCGTCACGAGGTCTCCCAGCGCGATCTCGCGGCGCTTGGCATCGTCGTTGTTGTAGGTGAATTCGGCCAGGTGCGGGCCGCGCAGGTAGATCTCGCCGATCTCGCCGTGGTTCACGTTGCGGCCCTCAGCGTCGACGATGCGCATCGTGGCACCCTCGACGACGCGGCCCACGGTGCCGGGCTTGGCGAGCGCCTCCTGCGAATCGTGCCAGACCACGATGCCGGTCTCGGTGGCGCCGTAGTACTCGTTGATGACCGGCCCCCACCAGTCGATCATCTGCCGCTTCACCGCCGGCGCGCAGGGTGCCGCGCCGTGGGTGATCCAGCGCAGCGAGGAGAGGTCGTAGCGGCGCTTCACCTCGTCGGGCAGGCGCAGCAGGCGCACGAACATGGTGGGCACGATATGCATGTGGCTGACCTTGTGCCGGTCGATCAGCCGCAGCATGTCCTCGGGGTCGAAGCGCGGCTGCAGCACCATGCTGAGGCCGAGCCGCGCGCTGCCCATGCCGTAGGCGGCGGGGGCCGAGTGATACATCGGGCCGTTCATCATCACGACGATCGAGGGATCGGCCTTGATGCCCCAGTACTTGGCGGCCTCGCCGGCAGCGAGCTGTTGCTGCTCGGGCGTCGATGGGCGGCGACGCACGCCCTTGGGCCGGCCGGTTGTGCCCGAGGTGTAGATCATGCTGCCGCGCGCCATCTTCGGCGGCTGGGTGTTGGGTGCATGGCGCGCGACGAAGTCGTCCCAGGTTTCGACGCCGTCAGGCGCTTGCCGTTTCTCCGCCGGCACGCCGTAGACGGCGGCAATCTCATCCGGCGTCGGCACGACCAGCACCTTGACGCCCTTGGGCACACCGGTCGCGATCTGGGCCAGAAGATCGCTGTGAGCGACCAGCACCTTGGCGCCGCTGTCGGCCAGGATGTAGCCCGCCTCTTCCGGCATAAAATGCCAGTTGATCGGCACCGCATAGATACCGAGCTGACCTGCCGCGAAGTTGACCTCGAAGGTCGCAAAGTCGTTGCGCAACATCAGGGCGACGCTGTCGTCCTCGCCGAGACCCAGCGCTGCAAAGCCGCCCGCGCCGCGCGCGGCATTGGCCTGGATATCGGCCCAGCTCCGGAAACGCTCGCCTGCCGTCACGCCCGCTGTCATCGCTTCTTCTCTGTCTTCTTGGCCGGTCTCGCGGGCGCCGCGCCCTTCAGCATCAGGGCG
This sequence comes from Rhodospirillales bacterium, assembly GCA_009377525.1. Taxonomy (GTDB): domain Bacteria; phylum Pseudomonadota; class Alphaproteobacteria; order Reyranellales; family Reyranellaceae; genus Reyranella. The sequence continues at coordinate 799 of WHTW01000201.1, read as the reverse complement.
CCGTGGAAGTGGGCCAGCGTCCGGTAGTCGGGAGCATGTTCCAGCATGCCCGCCAGCTGCAACATCACCAGCCCGTGCGTGGCCGCCCACATCGCATAGCCGAACATCGTGGGATCGACACCGATCACGCCGGCCTCGACCAGGCTCTCGGCGGTGCGGGTGATGTACTTGGCCGCGCGGTCGGCCTGCGGACCGAGATCGGGATGGCTGTCGTCGATGGGCGCGTTGATGTCGAACATGATGCGATAGGCGTGCGGGTTCTTCATGGCGAAGCGGAAGTATGCCTCGCCGGTGCGCTGCGCCCGTGTCGCCGGATCGTCAGGTGCGTCGGACAACGCCGCCTCCAGAGCGTCGGCGAACTTCGCAAAGGCCTGGGCGCGCACCGTCGCCAGGATGTCGGCCTTGTCCTTGAAATAGCGGTACGGCGTCTTGGGGCTGCAGCCCAGCGCCTCGGCGAGTTGGCGCATGGTGACGCCCTCGTAGCCGAAACGGGCGAAGCGTTCGGTCGCGACCTTGCACAGCTCGGCGCGGAAGTCGGCGATGTCTTGTTCGGTGAGGTAACGGGGCATGGTTTTCATACACAGTGTGTATGGAAACGTTGTTGTCGTCAAATCAAACCAATCCGCGCCGCGAAGCTGACGCCTCTGGCTCCTCTCCCCCGCTAGGGCCCACTAGGAGGAGAGGTTGGGTGAGGGGGTTGCACACAGCCTTTCGAAGCCCCCTCACCTAGCCTCTCCCCCTAGCGGGCTAGGGGATTCACACATTTTGAGGCAGCTGGCGAGCGAGAAGGAACCCGGCA
>WHTW01000200.1 GCA_009377525.1 Rhodospirillales bacterium | reverse complement strand
GTCGATCTCGCGGTGGCCGAGGCCGACCTGTCGACGGTGACGGCCGTGGCGATCGACGAAACCTCATGCCGGCGCGGCCACAACTATCTGACCATCGTCGCCGATGCGGAGGAGCGCAAGGTGGTGTTCGTGACCGAGGCAAAGGACACGCAAACCGTGGCTCGCTTCGCCCGACACCTGGCCGGGCACAAGGCGACGGCCGGCCAGATCACTGCGGCCAGCATCGATATGTCGCCGGCGTTCATCAAAGGCGTCACCGAGCACTTGCCCGAAGCCCGCATCACCTTCGACAAGTTCCATGTCATTGCCCACGCCTCGACCGCCGTCGATCAGACGAGGCGGATCGAGCAGCGCACCGATCCGAGTCTCAAGGGGCTGCGCTGGACGCTGCTCAAGCATCGGGCGCGCCTGTCCGAGGAAAGCCGGGCCGATCTCGACGCCCTGGTCGCTCGAGCCACCACCAAGCGTACCGCGCGCGCCTGGCTCTATCGCGAACATTTGCGCGAAATCCTCGGCCGCAAGCAGATCAACGTCGTCTCCGCCATGCTCAAGCAGTGGTGCACCAACGTGCTGCGATCCAAGGTCGAACCCATGAAGGACGTGGCCAGGCTGATCCGCAGCCATTTCGACGGCATCGTCGCGTGGGCCCAGACCCGACAGACCAACGGCTTCCTCGAGGCCCTCAACGGCCTCTTCCAGGCCGCCAAACGCAAGGCTCGCGGCTATACCCGCTTCACCACGATGCGCACCGTGCTCTTCCTCATTGCTGGAAAGCTCGACTTCCCGAGACTCAACCCACAGGCGGCATAGCCCACTCAATATTCAAAAGAGCCAGATCTCTATCCTGCCCGACGGCGTCTTGAGCGGATGCTTTGCGGGATCGGCGCGGAAGGCCGCCAGCATCACCGGCTCACGGCTCTCGCCCTTGGCTTCGGCCATGCCGGCCTGCCAGAAATCGTCGAACGCCGGGATCGCCACGCCGGCCTCGGCCGACTTCACGCGCGAGAGCTCGTAGAGATGTTTTAGCCACGCCATGGTGTCGCGGCCCTCTGTATAGGCCTCGCCCTGGCCGAGCCGCCGGGCGAGCTCGGCGAAGATCCAGAAGTCGTCGCGCGCCTCGCCGACCGGCCCGCGCGCCTTCTTCATGGCGATCAGGTAGGGCTCGCGGCTGCCATAGCCGATGTCGTCGCGCTCCAGGCTGGTGGTGGCAGGCAGCACGATGTCGGCCATGCGCGCGGCCGGCGTCCAGAACTGCTCGTGGAACACGATGGTCTCGGGCTTGCGCCAGGCCAGCATCAGCCGGTTGAGATCCTGATGGTGATGGAACGGATTGCCGCCTGCCCAGTAGACCAACCGGATGTCGGGATAGACGAGGTTGCGGCCGTTGTACGACACCGTGCCGCCCGGCTGGAGCAGCATGTCGGTGAAGCGCGCGACCGGGATGAAGTCGCTCACGGCGTTGGTGCCCTGCGGCAGCGTCGGGCCGCTGTACTTCGGGAACGCGCTGCCCATCAGATTGACCGGGCCATAGCCTACGGCGAAGCCGCCGCCCGGCAGGCCGACCTGACCCATCATGCAGGCGAGCGTGATCAGCGCCCAGAACGGCTGCTCGCCGTGATGGCTGCGCTGCAGCGACCAGTTGATGCTGACCGTCGTGCGCGTCGCCGCCATCTCGCGCGCCAGCGCCACGATGCGCGAGGCGGGGATGCCGGTGATCTTCTCGGCCCACGCGGCATCCTTAGCAACGAGCGAGGGCGCGAACTTGTCGAAACCCACGGTGTAGCGGGCGAGGAAGTCGCGGTCGTGCAGGTTCTCCGCCATCAGCGTGTGGCAGAGCGCCAGGATCAGGGCGGCGTCGGTGTTGGGCCGGATCGCCAGCCATTCGACGGTGCCGCCGGTGTCGAGATCGTCGGCGGTCGGCGTCACGTTGACGAAGCGCACGCCCTTGGCGCGCATGCCGTAGAGCCCGCCCTTGACGTGATGCTTGGTGGCGCCGCCGGAGTTGATCTGGCTGTTCTTGTGCGGCACGCCGCCGAACGAGACGAAGAGCTTGCAATGCTCGGCCATGACGTCCCACGGCGTGTGCATGGACATCAGCTCGTCCATCGGCGCCACGATGTGCGGCATCAGCACCCGCGCGGCACCGAGGCTGTAGGAATCCTGGTGGCGCACATAGCCGCCGACCGAATTCAGGAAGCGATGGACCTGGCTCTACGCATGATGAAAGCGGCCGGCGCTCGACCAGCCGTAGGAGCCGCCGAAGATCGAGCAGTTGGAGTGCGTGTCCTTGACGCGCTTGAGCTCCTTGGCGACGAGATCGAGCGCCTTGTTCCACTCGACCTCGACGAAGGCCTCCTGGCCGCGCTTTTCGGGGGCGGCGCCGGGGCCTTTCTCCAGCCAGCTCCTGCGCACCGCCGGACGGCGCACGCGCAGCCGCATCACCTCGTCGGACAGCATGTGCAGGCCGATCGGAGAGGGATCGGGATCCTTGGAGAAAGGATGCAGGCGCGTGGCCTTGCCGTTGTCGTCGTACTCGACCTCGTAGACGCCCCAATGGGCGGCGGTGAGGGTGCGCTGATGGGTCATGGTGGTACTACTCACGCTGACTTGGCAATGGACAGGAAGCGATCGACGTCGGCCGGATCGGTATCGAAGGCGGTGACGAGCCGGAAGGCGCGCTCGCCGGGCCGGTCCGATGGCCAGGGATGATACTTGGCGCCGCCGTCCTGCAGCGCATCGTGCATGTGTGCCGGCATGACGACGAAGATCTCGTTGGCGTCGACCGGGTACATGAGCTGCGTGCCCTTGAGTGGTGTCAGCCCGGCCACCAGCCGGCGCGCCATGGTATTGGCGTGGCGGGCGTTGTCGAGCCACAGCCCGTCGGTCAGGTAGGCGTCGAGCTGGGCCGACACCAGGCGCATCTTGGAGAGCAGATGGCCGCCGCGCTTGCTGCGGTAGGCGAAGTCGCGCGCCAGCTCGGCGTTGAAGAAGACCACGGCCTCGGCGGCCATCACGCCGTTCTTGGTGGCGCCGAAGCTCAGCACGTCGACGCCCGCCTTCCACGACAGCTCGGCCGGCGAGCAGCCGACATAGGCCACTGCATTGGCAAAGCGCGCGCCGTCCATGTGCAGCTTCAGCCCGTGGCGATGCGTCGAGGTGGCGATCGCGGCGACCTCCTCGGGCGCATAGACTGTGCCGCATTCGGTCGCCTGGGTGATGCTGACGGCGGCGGGTTGCGGAAAGTGCGGCACGCCATAGACCGGCTGGGCCAGCGCCTGGGCGAGCTTCACCGGATCGACCTTGCCCTCCGCGCCGTCGATGCGGAACAGCCGCGCGCCCGCGGTGTAGAACTCCGGCGCGCCGGTCTCCTCGGCGGCGATGTGGGCGGTTGGATGGCAGAAGATCGCGCCCCACGGCGGCGTGCAGCAGGCCAGCGCCAGGCCGTTGGCGGCCGTGCCGGTGACGACCGGGAAGGCCACCAGGTCGGGCTTGTCGAACAGCTCGCGCAGCCTGCGTTCGACGCGCTGCGTCCAGTCGTCGGCGCCGTAGGAAAAGGCGCTGCCGCTTGAGAAGGCGCGGCTCACCGCTTCGATGACCGACGGATGGGCGCCGACCTCGTTGTCGCTGCGGAAGTTCATGACTTTTCCTCGGGGCGCCGCGTCGCGGCCTCGAGGCGGTTGCCGTCGGGGTCGCGCACGAAGGCGGCGTAGTAGTCGGGACTGTAGCGTTCGCGGATGCCCGGCGGGCCGTCGTCGCTGCCGCCGTTGGCCAGCGCCGCCGCATGGAAGGCGCGCACTGCGGCGCGGTTAGGCGCGCGGAAGCACCAATGGCGGTTGTCGGGCACGACCTTGTCGCTGAGATAGACCGAGAAGTAGCAGGGCGCGCCGTCGACATACCGGCGCTTGCCATAGCCGATCGCCCGCTCGCGGCGGTTGACCCGCGGCACGCCAAGCGGCGCCAGGATGGCGTCGTAGAACTTTTGGGCGCGATCGAGGTCGCGCGTCGTGATCGAGAGGTGATCGAACATCACGACCTCATGGGAGCGCGGGCCTCTGGCCCGCATTCATGAGCGCAATGCATCTGCTACCGCCCGATTCCCGGCGCGAATTCCACCGTGCCCAGAAGCGCGCCGTTGCGCGGGTCGACGATGTAGGCGGAGGCGGGCCCGCCCGGCGTCTCGACATGGACGACCACCCGGTCGCCCGCCGCCGTCACCGACACCACGCGCGCGCCGGCCGGCAGGGCGATGCGCTCGGTGAAGCCGGTGGCGGCTGGCGAGCGGCCGGCGTTGGGCGTAGACATGCGCCGGGCAATCTCGGCCGCGATGACCACGAAACCCGCCACGATCAGCAGGCCCATCACGATGACCAGCACCTTCAGCCAAAGCGGTGCGTAGGCCGGAGCAGGGGACGCCAAGCTAACTCCATGAGCGACCGCCACGTCGTGACCGTCGATGAAAGCGCCTCGGGCGAACGGTTGGACCGCGCGCTGGCGGCGGCCCTGCCCAGCCTCACGCGCAGTCGCGTGAAGGCGCTGATCGAAAGCCGCCGGGTGGCGCTTGCGGACGGCCGGACGATAGAAGAGCCGTCCCGCAAGGTCAAAACGGGCGAGTGTTTCATTGTCGACATCCCCGAGCCCGAGCCGGCCGAGCCCAGGCCCCAGGCGATCGATCTCGACATCCTCCACGAAGATTCCGACCTGCTGGTCCTGAACAAGCCGGCCGGCCTGGTCGTCCATCCGGCGCCGGGCAATCCCGACAGCACCCTGGTCAACGCCCTGCTGGCCCACTGCGGCGACAGCCTGTCGGGCATCGGCGGCGTGCGCCGGCCGGGCATCGTCCATCGGCTCGACAAGGACACGTCCGGGGTCATGGTGGTCGCCAAGAACGACATGAGCCATCGGGCGCTGGCCAGGCTGTTCGCGGCCCACGACCTCACCCGCATCTACCAGGCCCTGGTCTGGGGCGGCCCCAAGGCCCAGAAGGGCACCATCGAGGCCGCCATCGGCCGCCATCCGGTCGATCGCAAGCGCATGGCGGTCCGCACGAGCAGCGGCCGGATGGCCGTGACGGAATACTGGGTGGAGCGCCGTTTCGGCCCACCGCTCGCGCCCGTGGCCAGCCTGCTGGGCGCCAGGCTCGGCACCGGCCGCACCCATCAGGTCCGCGTCCACCTCGCCCATCTCGGCTGCCCGGTGGTCGGCGACCCGGTCTACGGCCGGAAGTCTCGCAACGCCAGCCAACCCGCCTCGTTGAGAAGCTTCGGGCGGCAGGCGCTTCATGCCGCCGTCCTGGAGTTCCGTCATCCGCGTACGGGTAAGGAGATGCGCTTCGCCACAGAATTGCCTCAAGATATCAGGATGTTGGTGGCTGAACTGAACAGCGTTAAGTAAACCCTTAATACCCGAGGGGATTAGTCGGATTTTCTTGACCCGGGGTTTGTCCGCCCCCTAGAGTCAGCCTTAGCAGTCGGCGGGTGTGAGTGCTAAACGCCCGTTCAGCCTAGTACCAGAAAGGGGGAGCCATGAGTGCTGCCACCGCCAATCTTCCCGCCCTGCCGTCGTCCCTGACGCCGGAAGGCAACCTCAGCCGCTACCTGCAGGAGATCCGGAAGTTCCCGCTTCTCGAGCCGCAGCAGGAGTTCATGCTGGCCAAGGCCTGGCGCGAGCATGGCGATTCCAAAGCCGCCCATCAGCTGGTGACCAGCCATCTGCGCCTCGTGGCCAAGATCGCCATGGGCTATCGCGGCTACGGCCTGCCGGTGGCCGAGCTCATTTCCGAGGGCAACGTCGGCATGATGCAGGCCGTCAAGCGGTTCGACCCGGACCGCGGCTTCCGCCTGGCCACCTATGCCATGTGGTGGATCCGCGCCTCGATCCAGGAATACATCCTGCACAGCTGGTCGCTGGTGAAGATGGGCACCACGGCGGCGCAGAAGAAGCTGTTCTTCAACCTGCGCAAGCTCAAGGGCCAGATGCAGGCCATCGAGGAGGGCGACCTCTCGCCCGAGCAGGTGGCCAAGATCGCGACCCGCCTCGGCGTGCCCGAGGAGGAGGTGGTGAACATGAACCGCCGCCTCGCCGCGCCCGACTCATCGCTCAACGCCCCGGTGAAGGCCGAGGGCGACATGGAGTGGCAGGACTGGCTGGTCGACGAGAGCCCCAACCAGGAGGCGCGTCTCGCCGAGAGCCAGGAGCTCGGGCAGCGCAAGACCATGCTGGCGACGGCGCTGAAGCAGCTCACCGACCGCGAGCGGCACATCATCGTCGAGCGCCGCCTGGTCGACGAGCCCAAGACGCTCGAGGACCTGTCGGCCAAGTACGGCATCAGCCGCGAGCGCGTGCGCCAGATCGAGGTGCGCGCCTTCGACAAGCTGCAGAAGGCCATGAAGAACATGGTGGTCGACGCGGCCAACCGGCCGGCCAAGATGGCGGCGGCGACCTGATCGGTCGCGGCCGCTGGAAAAAATCCAGCCGCGCGAATCAGCCGCCCTGATCGGGCGGCTTTTTTGCGCGCGAAATACCTTTCGCAGGCGCCTATTGGCCTATAAACTGGTCGGAATTCTGGTTGGAGTTCGCCATGATCACGGTCGGTGCCTTCGAGGCGAAAACGACACTCTCGGCGTTGCTTGAGCGGGTCGCCGAAGGCGAGGAAGTCCTGATTACCAAGCACGGCCGGGCAGTGGCGCGCATCGTTCCGGCCGTTGGCGTCGATCGTGTGCGGGCGCGCAAGGCGATTGCCGCCATCCGCCGCGAAGCCAAGGGTCGGCGTTTGCGCGGCCTCTCCATACGCCGAATGCGGGAGACAGGTCGCGCGTGACGGCCTTCGTCCTCGACGTCTCGGTGACGATGGCTTGGTGCTTCGAGGACGAAGCGTCGGACGAGACGTGGCGCCTTCTTGATCGCCTTGCCGACGACACCGCGCTTGTACCAGGAATATGGGCTGCCGAAGTCGCCAATGTGCTGTTGGTGGCCGAACGGCGGAAGCGATTGGTACGTGCCCAGTCGCGGGCGTTTACAGCAAGGCTGCTGTCCCTGCCGATCCTTGTCGAGGAAGCCGCTCCCTTGCGCATGCTGGCGGACGTGTTGACGCTGGGCCGCGACACGGGCTTGGCGGCCTACGATGCCATGTACCTGGACCTCGCCATCAGGCACGATCTGCCTCTTGCCACCTTGGATCGAAGCCTGCGCGGCGCAGCCAGGAAGAGCCGGGTAGCGCTTCTGCCCTCCTGACATCGGGAGCCTGCCCATGACCGACCCGATCCTCTATGAAACCCTGCGGTCGGGCATCGCCCGCATCGTCCTCGATCGCGCCGACACAAGGAACGCGCAGGACACGGCGTTCCTCTACGCCCTGAACGACGCCTTCGACCGCGCCGCGCAGGACGACACCGTCAAGGTGATCGTGCTGTCGGCCAACGGCCCGCACTTCTCCTCGGGCCACGACCTGCGCGAGACCGACGGCCACTCCAACATGCGCAGGCACGAGACGGTCGGCACCTGGTCGGGCTTCGGCAAGCCCGGCGCCGAGGCGCAGTACGCCCGCGAGCAGGAGATCTACCTGGGCTTCTGCGAACGCTGGCGCAACATCCCCAAGCCGACCATGGCGCTGGTGCAGGGCAAGGTGATCGCGGGCGGCCTGATGCTGATCTGGCCGTGCGACCTGATCGTGGCCTCGGAGGATGCCGAGTTCCTCGACCACACGGTGGCGATGGGCGTGGGCGGTGCGGAGTTCTTCGCCCATCCCTGGGAGCTCGGCGTGCGCAAGGCCAAGGAGTTCCTGTTCACCGCCGACTGGATCGGCGCGAAGGAGGCCCATCGGCTGGGCATGGTGAACCACGTCGTGCCGCGCGCCGAGCTCGAGACCTTCGGCCTCGCCATGGCCGAGCGCATCGCGCAGAAGCCGCTGTTTGCCCTCAAGCTCACCAAGCAGGCGGTCAATGCCGCGCAGGACGCCCAGGGCCGCGTGAGTGCCATGCAGACCTCCTTTGCGCTGCACCACCTCGCCCATGCCCACAACATGCTGGCCCACGGCAAGCTTGTGGACCCCACGGGCTTGATGCCGGCCATCAGGAAGCATCAAAAGGCCGCGGAGTAGCCGTTTTCGGCGTCCCCCGCGTTCCTGTATGTTCCGCGCCACCATGAACGCCAAGAGCATCGCCGTCGTCGGCGCCACCGGCGCGGTCGGAGTGGAAATCCTCCGCGTCCTCGAGCGACGGAACTTCCCGGTCGCTTCCCTGAAGCTGCTCGCCTCGGCCCGCTCGGTCGGCAAGACGCTCGAGTTCAAGGGCAAGCCCCATCCGGTCGAGGAGCTGAAGGCGTCCGCCTTCAAGGGCGTCGACATCGCCTTCTTCAGCGCCGGCGCCACCCGCAGCCGCGAGTTCGTGCCGGCCGCCAGGGAAGCGGGCTGCGTCGTGGTCGACAACTCCTCGGCTTTCCGCATGGACCCCGACACGCCGCTGGTCGTGCCCGAGGTCAACGCGGGCGACCTCGCGCGCCACAACGGCGTGATCGCCAACCCCAACTGCACCGCCGCCATCCTGTCGGTCGCCGTGTGGCCGATCCATCAGGCCGCCGGCGTCAGGCGCATCATCGTCTCGACCTATCAGTCCGCGTCGGGTGCGGGCGCCGCCGCCATGCAGGAGCTCGAAGAGCAAGCGCGCGACTTCTCGGCCGGCAAGGAGATCAAGCGCGCGGTGTTCCCGCACCAGATCGCCTTCAACGTCTTCTCGCACAACACCAAGGTGGCCGAGAACGGCTACAACGAGGAAGAGAACAAGGTCGTCGAAGAGACGCGCAAGATGTTCCATATGCCGGAGCTGCCGATCGCGCCGACCTGCATCCGCGTCCCCGTGCTGCGCGCCCACTCCGAATCGATCACGCTCGAGCTCGAGAAGCCGCTGTCGCCCGCCGAGGCGCGCGCCATCCTCGCCAGGGCCCCGGGCGTAAAGGTGGTCGACGATGCCGCCGCCAACCACTTCCCGATGCCGCTCGAGGCCAGCGGCGATCTCGACGTCCATGTCGGCCGCATCCGCCGCGACCTCTCCAACCCCAACGGCCTGATGCTGTGGGTGGCGGGCGACCAGCTCCTCAGGGGCGCCGCCTGGAACGCCGTGCAGATCGCCGAGGAGCTGGCCAAGCTCTCGGCCAAGCCGGGAGCGATGGCGGCGGAGTAAGCCGGCTCATTGCTGGGAGCGCGCCACGGAGTGGCGCGCTCCCAGCAATGAACCGTCAGATCTTCTCGATCACCGCGGACCTGAACCGCTTCATCTCGGCCAGCGTCGCGGCCGCATCCGGCCGCCCGCCGAAGTCGACGTCGATCGCCGTCACGCCGATCTCCTTGAGCGCGCGGAAGTCGGCGACGATGTCGGCCTCGCTGCCCGAGAACAGCCGCCGCTCGCCGTCCGTCGCCTTGGCCGGCACGGCCTCCCCGTAGCGCTTGACGCGAAAGCTCACGCCCACCGACGCAGGCTCGCGGCCCGCTTCGGCGACGGCCTTGCGCAGGCGGCTGATGCCGGCCTTCAGCCGCGGCAGCGTGTCGAGCAGGTGCTTGTTGTTGGAGCCGATCGGATACCAGGCGTCGCCCACGCGCGCAGTGCGGCGCAGCGCCGGGCCGGCCTCGCCGCCGACCCAGATCGGCAGCGGCTGCTGCACCGGCTTGGGCTCGAAGGCGATGCCGTCGAACTTGGTGTAGCGCCCGTCGAAGCGCGGTGCGGCCTCGCTCCACAGCGCGCGGAAGGTGTCGATGTATTCGTCGGTCACCGCGCCGCGTTCCTCGAACGGTGTCGTCACCACGGCGTCGAACTCGGTCTTCAGCCAGCCCGCGCCGACGCCGACGACCAGCCGTCCGCCCGACAGCACGTCGAGCGTCGCCAGCATCTTGGCGGCGAGTACCGCCGGCCGGTGCGGCACCACCAGCACCGCCGCCACCAGGCGGATGCGCGAGGTCTTGGCCGCGATCCAGGTCATGCCGACGATCTGCTCGTGCCGCTCGAGCGGCGCGTCCTCGTAGAACTGGCCGGATTCGGAGTAGGGGTAGCCCGGCACCTTGGTGTTGGGCAGCACGACATGGTCGGTCAGCGTCAGATAGTCGAAGCCCATGGCCTCGCCCTCGCTGGCGATCCGCGTCATGTCGGCGACGGCCGACAACGGGCCGGAGTTCGGCAGGTTGAACCCGATCTGCATGGTGGCGGTGCTCCCCGACAGCACGCCTGTCGGAATGGTCCGCAGGCGAGTTTTGAACAGATGCGATCGGGGCCACTATAGTCGACCGATCCAAAGCCGAGGAAACGCCCGATGCAAAATCCTGTTCCGCCTGTCCTCGCGAGCGCCCACGAGCGGGCGCGCGCCGTGCAGGCGGTGCTGGACCAGCACGGTCCGGAGATGGACCGCCAACGCGAGCTCACCCAGGAGGTCGTCGACGCGCTCGCCGGCCAGGACCTGCTGCGCATGCTGCTGCCGAAAAGCATGGGCGGGCAGGAGGTGCATCTCGTCGACTACTGCAGGGCCTGCGAGGCGCTGGCCTCAGCCGACGCCAGCACGGCCTGGTTCGTCAACCAGTCGAACGTGTCGATGGCGACCTCGGCCGCGTCGATGCCGCACAAGGCGGCCGCGGCGATGTTCGAAGGGCCCTATGCCGGCCTGGCGTGGGGCGCGCGCCACGACAAGAGCCGGGCGATCCGCGTCGACGGCGGCTATCGGCTCACCGGCACCTGGAGCTTCGCCAGCGGCGGGCGCCACACCAAATGGCTGGGCGCGCACAGCGCCGTGCAGAACCCCGACGGCGCGCCGCACGTCCGCTACGGCCGGCCCGACGACCGCTCGTTCGTCTTCCTGCGCACCGAGGCCAGGATCATCGACGACTGGCACGTGCTCGGCCTGCGCGGCACCGGCAGCGACAGCTACGCGGTCGAGGACCTGTTCATCCCCGACGCGCAGGCGCCGGCGCGCGACGTCGAGGAGGAGCGGCGCGAGCAGGGCCCGATCTATCCCATCGGCTCGACCTTGCTCTACGCCGGCGGCTTCTGCAGCGTCACCGTCGGCATCGCCCGGCGCATGCTCGACACCTATGTCGGCGTGGCCAGGGGCCGGCACAGCCGTTCCTCGCCGATGGCCATGGCCAACAACCATGCCATCCATCGCGAGATTGCCGTGCTCGAGGCCAGGCTCTCGGCGGTGCGCGCCTTCCTGCACGAGGCCGTGGGCCAGGTCTACGACGCCTCGACCAACGGCACGCTCGACCTCGACCTGCGCATGCGGCTCCGCCTCGCCACGACCTGGGGCATGAACGAGGCGACCGACGTCTCGATCGCCTGCTATCGCGGCGCCGGCACCATGGCGATCTCCGAGAAGGCGCCGTTCGAGCGCCGCTTCCGCGACGCCATGAGCGCCAGCCAGCATCTGCAGGGCATGTGGCCGATGGCCGAAATGGTCGGCCGCCATCTCATCGGCGCGGAGAACGTGGTGCAGTTCGTCTGACTCTTCCGGACCGCGAGCCTCCTACGCCGAATCGGCCAGAGGCCGATTCGGCTCCCTACGCTCATGATTCATGAGCGCGCAAGATGCGCGCGGTCCGGAAGACGAAGACTATGTGCGTGGTGAGCTTAATCGACCTACGGTCGATTAAGCGTTGGAGGCCCGCGGTCCGGCAAGACGCGCCCCCAGCACCTACTCGCGCACGATCACGTTCAGCAGCGAGGAATGCACCTTCAGGTCGCCGTTGTATTCGATCAGGCCGAGCTTGCGGAACTTGTTCATGAAGTAGTTGATGCGCGAGCGCGTGGTGCCGACGCGCGCCGCCATCACCTCCTGGCTGATCGGTGTCGCGACCGTGCGCAGCTCCGCTTCCTGGCCGACCTGGGCCAGCATGATCAGGAGGCGGGCCAGGCGCTTCTCGCTGGAATTGAACAGCTGGTCGACCAGGTCCGATTCGATCTGGCTGTTGCGCAGCAGCAGGTACGCCATGAAGCGCTGCGCCATCTCGGGATGCTCATGGATGGCCCGGACCATGGTCTCGGCCTCGACCCGCACGAGGGTCGCCTCGGTCGAGGCGCGGGCCGACGCCAGGTAGACCGGCTGGCCGCCGAGGCACCCTTCGCCGACGAAGCTGCCCGGCCCCAGCAGGCCGACGACGCGTTCCTTGCCCTGGCTCGACACCACGCTGAGCTCGATGTGGCCCTGCTGGATGTAGTAGACCGCGTTGCACTTGGTGCCCTGCCGGAAGACGTAGCTCTTGGGCCGGTAGGTCGCGATCGACTTGCCGGCGCCGACCGTGGTCAGGAACAGCTCGGTGTCGAAATCCTCCGACAGCCTGGTCCTGGCTTTCGCTTTCCTGGCCGATGGGCGGGCCTTTTCGCCGTTCCTTGGTCTTGCTGTGCCGCCTGCTGGCATCCCACTCCTCTCCCAAGCTGGGTTCTTCCGGCGGGACTGTGCCGGAGTGTCCAATATTGAACAGTTCGATATTGAACAGTCGACGGCTTTTTTGCTGCCTAGTCTCGGGCGGCTTGGGAAGGGTGACGGCGATCGTGTCCGCCCGCTTGGTGTGGGCTTGGCGGGCGGACAACGATTGGGTCGATGCGATCCCGATGGAAGGGGCCTGTTATGCCCATCGGCCAGGAACGTATTCTCGCCGGCCGGTCCTACCGCACCGTCGCCAACGAGCTGCGCGAGGTCAGTGCCGTTGACCAGGACGAGGTCGTTTACCATTCGGTGTTCCCCGCCGCCGCTGGCTTGATGGTGAGGACGCCCGACAAACGCCTCGCGCTCGCCCGGTTCGCCGCCGAGGCCCAGACCGAGGTCGAGCGGACCTTGGCTAAGCCCGGCCGCGCAACGGCTTGAACGCCCGGTCGCCGCGACCTGGAGCACAATCCGTCCGGCTGGAATCAGCCGGACGGATTGTGCCCTGCCAAACCAGCATCCCCCGCGCGCGTTTCCGATCGAATGGAACCGCGTGCGGTTCCATTTGATCGGAAACCGCTCTAGCAACCTGTCGGACTTGATCCGAGGTCAGGAATAAGATTCTGTAGCATGAGTTGATTGT
>WHTW01000001.1:12725-154398 GCA_009377525.1 Rhodospirillales bacterium | reverse complement strand
AGACCGCACCAGCACCAAAAATGTAGTGCCGACTTTTCGGCTAACTCATTGATTCCGTTGATGTGGGGTGTCGATTCTGCGCAAGTTGGGCTAGCGCCGCTCGGCGGCGGGCTATTCGGTCCACTCGTGCTCGTAGCGCGGCGCGCGCATCTCGGCTAAGGCGGCCTTCAGCTGCTCGGCAACGTGCTCGCGCTCGGCCGGCGCCAGGAAGCGGCCGATCACGGCGCGGTTGCCGCGCGAGGTCAGGACCAGCCGTTCGGCCTCGCCCAAAAGCTCGACGCGCAGCCAGTAGGCATCGAGCCGGTGCTGCTCGCGCTCACCGTCGGGCGCCACGCGGTCGATGATCAGCTCGCGGTCGGTCAGCAACAGGGTCTCGCTGCGCCGGGCGTCGAGATAGCTGCGCTTGAACAGGAACCACAGCAGCCAGACGTCGAGCCCCAGGAAGCCCAGCACCGGCCAGGCGCCGACGATCAGCATGGGCAGACCGATCGCCAGGTTGGCCGCGATGGCGGCCCAGATCAGCCCGCGGAAACCCGCCGGCGACAGGCTGCGATGCGGCACCAGCGAGGTCGCGAAATGGACGGCCGGGACGGGCTGCTCGGTCATGCTAGAGCGGTTTCCGTTCAGATGGGACCGCGCGCGGTCCCATCTGAACGGAAACGCGCGCAGCGGTGATCGGTATTGCACAGGGCACATTCAGTCCGGCTGATTCCAGCCGGGCTGAATGTGCTTTAGAAACCTATATGGCCCTGATGAAGCAAGCCGTCATCCCGGAATTCTTCGCCCGCCTCAAGAAGGCGATACCGGAACCCGAGACCGAGCTCGAATACGACAACGTCTATCAACTGCTAGTCGCTGTCGTGCTGTCGGCCCAGGCGACCGACATCGGCGTCAACCGGGCCACGACGCCGCTGTTCACGATCATCAAGACGCCGGCCCAGATGGTGGCACTCGGCGAGAAGATGCTGATCGGCTACATCAAGACCATCGGCCTGTTCCGCATGAAGGCCAGAAACGTGATCGCGCTCTCGAAGTTGCTGATCGAGCGCCACGGCGGCGAGGTACCGCACACCCACGAGGAGCTGCAGGCCCTGCCCGGCGTCGGCCGCAAGACCGCCAACGTGGTGATGAACGTGGCCTTCGGTGAGGCCACCATCGCCGTCGACACCCACATCTTCCGCGTCGGCAACCGCACGGGACTGGCCCCGGGCAAGAACCCGCTCAAGGTCGAGCTCAAGCTGTTGAAGCGCGTGCCCGAGGAGTACCGCCTGCATGCCCATCACTGGCTGATCCTGCACGGCCGCTACACCTGCAAGGCCCGCACGCCCGAGTGCCCCAGGTGCGTGGTCAACGATCTCTGCCTGTTCAAGGGAAAGACTACGATGGTCGGTGGTGCTGGGCATCGTGTCTAATCTCTTGAAGTTATTTGTGTTTTCTGCGCCGCGCATTCGGCTGCAGCGCCGTCCCACAGCTCACTCCCACACAAAGCCAAATTGTCGCGCGCCCGACTGACGACGGATCAGAAGGGGTTCGGGCGCGCCACTCCCGCGCTTTGCTGACTGAAGCACGCGGATGGGCTGCACTCGGCCGAAGTTCTTGTTGGCGGCAGTAAGCTTGAGGTTTGGGCAGTAGTCACCGGCACGGCCGTTCGGCTGATATGGTCCTAGTCCTAGTTGCCGCCCCCATCTTGAATCTGTTCCGGAGGCCGAGGCCAATTAGAAAGACCAACGCAAGGGCTACGGAACTTTGCAGCAGTGCACCGACGTGGCTGCCACAGGCTCCGCGCCCGCCTTTGCGCGCTCGATGTCGTCCGGATTGGCCATGGCTCCCTCCCCGTTAAGCTTTTCGCTCTCATTGGAATGTGCTCCAGTCACTCTGTGGGAACAACATCTCGGCCACCGAAATGGATCAAGCCGCAGATCACGCGCCTAGTAGAGGAGGCGCCGGCGGGCCGGCGCCCTGTCACTGCTGCCGCGCCCCTCAGCGTGTTAGGAACCATTCAAGACGTCATGATGAGAATTCCGCCTTGCCCGCCGTTCCTGCCCGCATCCTGCCAGCGATCGTCATCTCGCAGTTCGCCGCGACATCGCTGTGGTTCGCCGGCAATGCGGTGGTGCCCGACCTGCAGCGCAGCGCCGGCCTGCCGGCGTCCGCCGTCGGCGACATCACGATCGCCGTGCAGCTCGGCTTCATCGCCGGCACGCTGGTCTTCGCCTGGTTAGCGATCGCCGACCGCTACTCGCCGCGTATCATCTTCTTCCTTTCCACGCTCGCCGGTGCGGCGGCCAATGCCGCGACGCTGACGAGCGGGGCTGAGTTCCTGCCCCTGCTCGCGGCGCGGTTCGCAACCGGCTTCTTTCTCGCCGGCATGTATCCCGTAGGCATGAAGATCGCGTCGGGCTGGTACGACCGCGACCTCGGGCTCGCGCTCGGCTGGCTGGTCGGGGCGTTGGTGCTCGGAACGGCGCTTCCCCATCTCATCCGCGGCCTGGGCGGCGATCTGCCCTGGCAGGGCGTGATCCTGTCGGTCTCGGCGGTATCGATCGCCGGCGGTCTGGCAATGTTTCTTCTCGTGCCGGACGGGCCGCATCTCAGAGCGGGCGAGAAGTTCGACCCGGCCGCATTCGCGACGATCTTCCGCTCGGCCGAATTCCGGGCGTCGGCCTTCGGCTATTTCGGCCATATGTGGGAGCTCTACGCCTTCTACGCGTTCCTGCCGGTGCTGCTGGCGGCGCGCCTCGGCAGCGACGCCGCGACGGTTTCGGTGTGGAGCTTCGCGGCGATCGCCACCGGCTTTCTCGGCTGCTTGGTCGGCGGCTACCTTTCGCGGGAGATCGGCAGCGCGCGCGTTGCCTATATGCAGTTGTCGGCGTCCGGCCTGTGCTGCCTCGTCTCGCCGCTGGCGTTCGTGGCGCCCTTGCCGGTGTTCCTCGCCTTCCTGTTGTTCTGGGGCGTGGTCGTTGCCGGCGACTCGCCGCAATTCTCCACGCTCAACGCCCGTTTCGCCCCGCCGAGGCTCGTCGGCTCGGCGCTGACGATCGCCAATTGCATCGGCTTCTCGATCACGATCGTTTCGATCGCGCTGCTTGCCTGGCTGATCGAAACCGCCGGACCGCAGTATGTTTTCCTGATGCTGGTGCCCGGGCCGGTGCTCGGGCTGGCGGCGTTGACGCGGCTGGCCGCGAAGCCGGCATAAGGAACACGACCGCGGCGGCAGTGTGCCACCGCGGCCGGGGATGGTGGAGAGGCGGGCGCCGTGCCCGCTCAGCGCGCGGCGGCGGCCTCGCGGCATGACGGGAGAAGGAACTCACGCGCCTGGCCGGGGTGCTGGCGCCGCTGCAGGTGTCGAAGATGCCACTCGCCGAGCCGCCGCGGGGCAGCCGCTTCGGGTCGCCGCTCAAGCTGTCGCGCGTGCATTGGGTGCAGCGGGAGGACAAGCCAGCGCGGCAGGTGGTGCGGTTGATTCCGCATCCGCCGAGAAGGCGCTAACGGGCCCTTCCAGGCCTGGCTGCGCCAAAGCGGTAGACAGGAACCTATTCGATCCCCAGACCGTTGTCCCTCGTTAAGAGGACACAATGATCGAGTAGTTGGGGATGTTCAAACATCTTGGCTTGGAGGAATAGAGATGTTGAGGCTCTTTCCGAGACTGATGCTCGTTGTGGGCATCGGCATGACCGGGGCGGCGTGCCAGGACGACGGCTCTGGCGCACCGCGCGGCTACTATCAGCCGGCACCGACGGGCTACGGCAACCCGTACTACAACCGCGGCTACTACAGCCCCGCACCTGCTCCACGGTATGGCTATTCGCAGCCTGCGCCGAACTACAACTACGCCAACCGACAGGGAAATCACGGCCGGTACAACCAGGCTGACGGCCGTCGCTATACCACGGTGCCCGTGACGAACCGCGGCCAGAACGGATATCGTGACGACGTCGTTCGGCAGCAGGTCGTCTGCGGAAGCCAGTACTACGACGGCTACCGCACCCGCACCGCACCTCGATGCTGATCGCATCCATGCGCGCGTTCATATGAACCGCGCATTCGACGCTCGCAGAGGCGAAGAGTCACAAGCGCAAGCCCTACACGTGCTCGATCTGCGGAGCCGAGGTGCCAGACTTACCGATGCCAGTGCTGAAGCCATCAAATGTCTCACGCCAAACGGCGTCCCTACGCGCGCGGCAGGCCAGAGCCCGATCAATCTGATAGCCAAGGCACTCAGCGGCGCGGGCCGCCCATGGGGCCGGGCAGCCCCATGTCGGACTAGTGAATGAAAAGAATGCTGTCCGGGCCTCCGGACGGATGGATGCCGAATATCCTCTGCGAGATATGGATCGCCTGTGCGGCATGTGCCGTGGCGGCGCGTTGCGGGCGATGTCTGTTAAACTGTTCCACGCCCTGCTTGAGCTTCCAGGGTTTGTATTGAAGGAATTCCTTGCTGTCTCGGTCTTGAACGTGGCGCCCGTGGCGCAGCGTTATCCCGAAGAACTCCATGATGCGCTTTTGCGCGGCCCCGACGCCGGCGTTAAGCCCATATCGCGTCAGCGCAAACTGGTGCTCGACAGGTAGACGGTCGAAGCTCCCGCCCATGCTCGACATTATCCGTCGAACCTCCTCCTCCGCGAATTTCAGATAGACAGCACTCGCCAGGACAGCGTCTGCGGCTTTGAATACGGGAACCTCAGGAATTAGCCGGCCCTTTTCGTTGGTGTGCGGCTCGTAGCGGATCGGCTTCAGTTTTTTGGCGGCCGGCACTTTCCGCTCGATCTTGGCTTTACTCTCCTTGTAGTCGTCAGTGCCGATATCCCATCCCTCCACTTCGCCGGTTCGCTTCGTATAGGAGCTGGGCCTGAATTCGGCGAACAGGCTTGCTGCCAACAAGCCTGGATTGAGGCCAACCTGCTTCGCTGCGTCCGCGATGCGCGTCTTGAGCAAAGCGCCAGCCGACCCGGTAAAGTACTTGTCGTACATCTGCAGGGTTGCCGGGTTCGTCCCAAGGTCAGGTGTATATTCGCTGTCAGTGTCGTCTGGCATGGTGCCTCGATGATGCAGTGCATCTTTCGCAGACAGGTGATCGTGGCGGCGGCGGCTGACGTAGTCTTCTTATTCGGTCGTCGAACTATTTTTTAATGTCGACGGATACGAAAGCGCGAACAGGGCCTTCTCTCACAATCTTGTGGCGAAGTTGTGGAAGGCGGGGCTTCTCATGCGTGGAGGTTTCCGGAGTTTCCGGCAGAGGGCCTTGTGTCAGTCGCGGATTGACGCACCAGCGGTTGGGGGCCGTCCGCCGCGCGAGGGACTGGCGTAAAGGATCTGCGCCACGATGCCGGCCGCCTGGCAGTCGATGCAGCACGTCTGCGGCGCCGGCGGCGTTGCGCTTCGGCTCAAGGCCTCGGACCGGACCTGCTCGCGCGACACCTCGGACAAGCTGCGTTCGACGTGTCCAATGTCTGGAATCGGTCCGGAAGCAACAACAAAGGGCACGCTTTATTGAGTTTTGACCTTGGTCAGTGCTTCGTGTCGCCCGGCTTCGGTGCTGCAGTGAGCTCGTCGGCCACGTTCTTAAGGTCCTCACCGAACGACCGGAGCACTTCCGGACTGACGTTGCTCCGCAGGACCACCTGGCCATCCGGCGTCACAGCGATGACAAGGTGCGGCAGCTCAAGGCCTTGCTCCTTCAAGCGCAGGCGGATGAGCGGCCCTGATGCCGGAGACATCACCGCGGGGCCGCCCTGGCCCTACTGCTTCGGCGGGGTATCTGGCACGCACTTGTCAAGTCCACCGAACTTCACCTTGCAGCTTGTCTCGAGGGCAAACAGGCACGCGTGCTGTTCGGTTGGATCTTGGTATTTCTTGCACCACTGGTGGCAGGTGATCTTCCCTGCTTCGCAGGTCTGCGCCTGGCTTGCGCCAGCCAGCACCATCAATGCAGCCGTAATGACCAAGGCTCTCATCTGTCTCCCCCCGGGTTATGATTTTTCACATCGGAAGTGGTACAGAAATTTCTGTACCAGAGGCAGCCGCCTCGCTGAACGTACATCACACCACGGTGACCGCGGCGCGAAAGGTGCTCAGAGCAAGCCTACGGTCGACGCACCCATTCCGCGCCGGCCAGAACGATCCGCCCTTATCCTGGAAGCAGCCCGCTCACGATCAACACGAAGCCGCCCGCCGCGAGAATGACGACCACGAAGATCAGCGTATACGCGATGATGTCCGATCGCAGGAGCATCGGCTGCGGCTCGGTGGCCCGGTAGCGAATGGCGTAGAGGAGCCACCCGCCGGCGCCGCACATCACGAGGCCTATGGTCACGTCTATCATCTGCCGCTATGGCCGTCGATGTGCACCCGGTGTCGTCTGCAAGGCCGATGCGCTCTTCGACGCGTCGGCCCTCGACAACCATTTTCCCGATCCAGGCGCCGGCACCGGTGGCGGGCCGGCGGTAGCCGAGCGATACGCCGCCGCGCCCGCCGGCGATGCCGCGCCAGTAAGGGTTCTTGCGAGGCGCCAAGCGCGCGCGCTTCGCTGCGGTGTCGATTTCCCAAGCCTTCATGGAGCAGCCCCCGTTCCACAGATCGCCCCACACTGCGGTGCAGGATGTGCCTGATAGAAATGCGGGCGGGGATCGACAAATAAAGGTTTTATGGGCATCACGTACATCACCGGAACCCGTGTCGACGCCTGTTCAAGGGCAAGACGACGGCACTGTAGCCTTGGCACCACGGCACGGGCACGATGGCCGCGCCATCCGTCGGTTTTTGGAGGGTCGAATGTCCCATGGTCGCCTTGCCGTCGCCGTTCTTGCCGGTGCCCTGCTGCTGCCGGCGGGGGCGGTCGCGCAACAGGAAGTGGCGGGCGCGAGGGACTTCCCGCTGATCAAGCGCTACGAGGGATCGCGCCTCATCGGTTACGAAAGCAGACCCTTCGATACGGTCAAGCTGATCGTCGGCAAGCTCACGCTGGGCGACAACGGACAACCCGCCCCGGCCGCAGTGCGGGAGTTGGAAGGTCGGCACACGAGGCTGCTCTACCTCGCGCCATCGCAGCGCAGTTCGCTTGAAGTGTTCCGCAACTATGAGAACGAGCTGGCGGCAAAAGGCTTCACCGTCCTCTTCAAATGCTCCGGCGAGGAGCAGTGCGAGTCTGTCGGGGCGGAGATCTACCGGGTTCTCTACCCGCCGACCAAGGCATTGCAGAACAACGAGCTGTCCAAGGTCGCCTTCAACGTCCCGGCGGAACCGCATTACCTTGCCGCGACCTTGTCGCGCCCGGAAGGTGCGGTTGCGGTCTCGCTGTACGTTGCCGTAGACCGCAGCACCGCATTTCCGGAAACCAAGGATCGCGTTGCCGTCCTGCTCGACGTCGTCGAGGACAAGCCCATGGAAGCGAAGATGGTGACGGTCGACGCGGCGACGATGGCCAAGGACATCGCGGCAACCGGGCGGGTCGCGGTCTACGGGCTGTACTTCGACACCGATAAGGCGGATCTCAAGCAGGAATCGGCGCCGTCGCTCGCCGAGATCGGCAAGCTGCTCAAGGCCCAACCCGATCTCAAGGTCTATATCGTCGGACATACCGACAATGTCGGCGGTTTCGACTACAACATGAGTCTGTCGCAGCTCCGCGCCAAATCGGTGGTCGATCAGCTCGTCCAGAGCTTCGGCATCTCGCCGGATCGCTTGAAACCAGCCGGCGCCGGACTGATCGCTCCCGTCGCGCCCAACGACGACGATGCTGGGCGCAGCAAGAACCGGCGGGTCGAGATCGTCAAGCAGTAGGCGACCCGGCGCTACGCCGCGTCGGCCAGGATCTTGTCGCTTTCGTTGTCGACCACCACCGCCGTCTCGAAGTAGCGGATGTCGGGTGCGGCGCCGTAGCGTTCGGCGATGTAGGCCTGCCATTGCGGCGTGTAGACCGCCTCGGCGTCGGCGCGGCTGTTCCACAGATAGACGCCGCCGCCGATGCGGCTCTTGTCGTCAAACAGGTAGTACTTGCGCACCAAGCCCTTCATGCCGCGGTACTTGGGGGCCGAGCCCTTGAACAGCTCGGCGGCCTTCCTGGCGTCGATGTCGGCGGGAAGCTTGAAGTTCACGATGGCGGTGATCATGGGATCCTCCTCAAGCCTTGGCGCGCTCCTCGCGCACGCCCCAGAGCAGGCCGAAGCCTAGCACCAGGAAGATCAGCACGCACGCCACGCCCAGCCGGTTCGAGTTGGTCGCCTCCGTGATGATGCCGATGGCGAGCGGCGCCATCCACGCCGTCGCCCGGCCAGAAAGCGCGAACAGGCCGAAGAATTCGCCGGTCATGCCTTCGGGCGCCAGCCGGCCGATCATGGTGCGGCTCGCCGCCTGCATCGGGCCCATGCAGATGCCCAGCAGCAGCGCGAAGCCCATGAACACCCTCTCCTGCAGCGAGCCGAACAGGTCGCGGGCCGGCGACAGCTCGGCTGCCGGAATGAAGAACAGCACCCGGTCGGCGCTGACGCTCACGATGCCGACGGCGGCCACGATCACGCCGACGATGGCCGCCTGCACGACGCGCTTGCTGCCCAACTTGTCGTCGAGCCGACCGCCCAGGAAGGCGCCGGGAATGGCGAACACCGTCAGGATGATGCCGAAGATGCCCAATGTCACGGTGCTCCAGCCGAAGGTCGCGGCGGCATAGACGCCGCCGAAGGCGATGATGGCGGCGAGCCCGTCATTGTAGAGCATGAAGGCGATCAGATAGCGCAGCGCGTTCCTGAAACGGCCGAGGCGTCGCACCGTCCGGAGCAGCGACGAGCCGCCCTGCCGGGCTGCCTGCAGCAGCGGCACATCGCGCTTGGCGCTGTCCGGCGTGAACAGGAACATCGGGATCACGAACACCACGAGCCACAGCGCCGAGGCGGGGCCCATCAGGCGCTCGAGCTCGTGCGTCTTGGCATCAAGGCCGAACAACGGCTCGTCGGCGCGCTCGGGCAGGCCGAACAGCTCGGGGCGGCTGACCAGCAGCACGGCAAACAGCGCGACCAGCCCGCCGCAATAACCCAGGCCCCAGCCATAGCCGCTCAGCCAGCCCATGCGCTCGGACCGCACGATGTTGGGAAGCTGCGCGTTGTTGAAGACGATCGACATCTCGGCGCCGACGGTGGCGATCACCACGGCTGCGCTGATCGGGGCAATGAGATCGGGCCGGCCGGGATAGGCCCACCACAGGGAAATGCAGCCCAACACGAGCAGGAGCTGGAAGGTGAGGATGTAGGGCTTGCGCGGGCCGCCGGCGTCGGCCATGGCGCCGAGGAAGGGGCTCATCAGCGCGATCAGAATGCCCGAGGTCGATTGCGTGAAGGCCCAGGCCGCCTGCCCCTGGATCGGATCGCCCACCATGACGTTGGCGAAGTAGGGCGCGAAGATGAAGGTGGTGACGATAGTGAAGAAAGGCTGGTTAGCCCAGTCGAACAGGGCCCAGCTGAACTGGCCGAGCTTGGAGGCTTCGCGGGGTGCTCCGTTGGCGGATGGAGCGGTCACAGGATCTTCACCCACGAATGACGACGAGCCGCCGTGACAAGACGGCTGTCATCGGTCAGCAGCGCTGCATCCAGCGCTTCGGCCAGCGCCAGATAGATGGCATCGTAGGCACTCAGGTTATGGCGAAGCTCCCACGCCCTGGGCAGAAGGGCCTCATGGGAATGTCGCTGCATCGGAAAGTCCATGAGATCGGCGAGCAGGGCCCGACCGCGATCGGTGTCGAGTTCTCCTGCCAACGAGTATCTGCGAAACACTTGGATGACCTCGACGTCGATCAATTGAGGCGCGTGCAAATCCTCAAGATTTTCAAACAGCCGCGTCTGGATCGATCTTGCCGCCGGCGTCCGCAACAAGAGCTCTACCAGCGCTGAGGCGTCGATGACGATCAACGACTATCGCGCTCGGCACGAACAGCACGAACAGGATCGACCG
Organism: Rhodospirillales bacterium; assembly: GCA_009377525.1. Lineage (GTDB taxonomy): Bacteria > Pseudomonadota > Alphaproteobacteria > Reyranellales > Reyranellaceae > Reyranella. Next base: position 144,459 of record WHTW01000001.1, on the reverse strand, counting down.
TGACTGAAACCGGCGAGCGCCGCTCCAGACGAGCCCGCATCTCCTCGAGGGTCGGCCGCGCCGCCACCTCGCGGATCTGCTGCAGCAGATAGTCGGACAGCGACATGCCGGCCAGCGCCGCGCGCGACTTCAGCTTGCGATGCAGCGCATCGGGCACGTTGCGGATCTGGATCATCGTCGACATGCGAATATGATAGTTGCATGTGCGACACATGTCAAAGCTTGGCCGCCCTCGGTAGTGAGTCAGTTTGACGGGGAGGGACTGGGCGGAAGGGGCGGCGCCGCACGGCAGTGGGTTTGAATCGTAAAGGCGCTTAGCGCATAGTCGGCGACAATCATTCCGAGCAACCGTTGCGACCATGTCGCTCTCTCAAGTCCAAATCATCCGTTCCCTGGCCGAAGCCCTGACGTGGTTTGAAAAGGAGCTGGCCTGGAAAGTCAAAGCTGCGGAGTTGCGGCATCTCACTGGCCGCATCGGCGAGCTTTACGCCGCAATGATCACCCGTGGTCAAATGGCGCTTGATGTCAACCAACGTGGGTACGACGTTGTCAGCGCGGAGGGACGGCACATCACCGTCAAGACAATCACTTCGTCCTCTCACGTGTCGTTTCGCAAAAGTACGCTGAACGCTGCGCACGATGTGATGGTCCTCAGGATCAACACGTCTGACGGAGAGGCTTCCATTGAAGAGTTATTCCGTGGCACCGTCAATGAGTTGAGGTCGCTCTGCAAAGACGCGGAGAATGATCTTCAATACATCATACGCAAGCCGCCCTATGAGCCGCTTGTACTCGACGGATTGGCAATCACCGGCAGCGCCCAGATCGGCTCTCGAAGCGTCATTCAATATGAAAATGGTTCGATCGCAGTTGAAGTCGATGGTGCGCGCGCGCCTGTCGTTAAGCCTATACTTCGCGAGATCGCGGCTGAACTTCATCTTAGTCCTTTGAACAGCAACGGAAACAAGATGAACACACGTCAGCTCGGGGCGGCGATTATCGCGACAACCGCCAGCGACAATCGGTTTGCTCGTTGAGGGACGAAGACGGGAACGTCGGGCCGATTTCAAACTGACCCACTACCCCGCCCTCTTGGGCAACTGGCTGATCGCTTCGCGATTGGTCGGCGAAAAGGTCCTCTCCATGGCCTCCTGCCACGGCAACCACAGCTGGGCGACGTGCTCGGCCGGATCGAGGGTGGCGACGCTCGGGCTGTCGACCAGGAAGCCGAACACGTGCTCGACGTTGTGCGTGACGTCGAGCGCATACTTGGCCCGCCATTGCGGCCAGATCTCGTAGCGGTTGGTGAGCTTCCAGTCCGTCAGGGTGCCGACCGCAAGGCCGGTCTCCTCCAGGAGCTCGCGGCGCGCCGTCGCCTCGAGGTCGGGATCGTCCGGCTCGCGCGAGCCCGTCACCGACTGCCAGGCGCCCCAGTTGCCCCACGACCCGCGGTCCGCGCGCTGCAGCAGCAACACGTCGAGCCGCGCCGTATGGACCACCACCAGCACCGATTCGGGGATCTTGTAGACCATGGTGGCAGCATAGAGCACAATCCGCTCGGCTGGGATCAGCCGAGCGGATTGTGCCCGTTGAAACAACCAACATCCGCGCGCGCATTTCCGGTCTGATTGAACCGCGCGCGGTTCAATCAGACCGGAAATCGCTCTAGCCCGAAGATTGACTCCCCGCCCCTCGACGCTATGGTCCGGCGGCATTTTCGAGGAAACGATGAGCAAGCAGCTCGAGGCCGCCATCGATGCGGCGTGGGAGAAGCGCGACGGCATCAACAGCGCCACCAAGGGCGAGGTGCGTGACGCCGTTGAGGCCGCGATCGCGGGCCTCGACGACGGCAGCTTCCGCACGGCCGAAAAGATCGGCGGCGAATGGGTCGTGAACCAGTGGCTGAAGAAGGCCGTCCTGCTCTCCTTCCGCCTCTATGATTCGGTGCCGATGGACGGCGGCGCGGCCTTCCCGGGCATGGGCGCTGCCCCCTGGTTCGACAAGGTGCCGCTCAAGACCACGGGCTGGGACGCCAAGCGTCTCGCCAAGGCGAACTTCCGTTCGGTGCCGGGCTCGGTGATCCGCCGCGGCTCCTATGTGGCGCCGTCGGTCGTGGTCATGCCGGCCTTCATCAACCTCGGCGCCTATGTCGACACCGGCACCATGGTCGACACCTGGGCGACAGTCGGCTCGTGCGCCCAGATCGGCAAGAACTGCCACCTGTCGGGCGGCGTCGGCATCGGCGGCGTGCTCGAGCCGTTGCAGGCCAACCCGGTGATCGTCGAGGACAACTGCTTCATCGGTGCGCGCTCTGAGGTCGTCGAGGGCGTGATCGTCGGCACCGGCGCGGTGCTGTCGATGGGCGTGTTCATCTCGGCCACCACCAAGGTGGTCGACCGCGCCACCGGCCAGATCCACGTCGGCAAGGTGCCGCCCTATTCGGTCGTGGTGCCGGGCAACATCGGCGGCGGCCCCGACCGCCCCTCGACCTACTGCGCAGTGATCGTGAAGACGGTCGACGAGCGCACCCGCTCCAAGACCTCGATCAACGAGCTTTTGCGCGACTGAGCCGGTGATCGGCCAGGCGCTCCCGCAACGGCTGCTCTGGCGCGGCGACACACTGCCCGCCGACGCCGGACGCGTCGCGCTGCCGGCCGAGGTCGAGAAGGAACTGGACGGGGTCGTGGCCGCGCTCGATCGCGAACCCCTGCCGCTTCTGCTGTTGCGGCCCGACGACTACGCGCTCGACGCCTCCCGCGCTTTCATGCGCGCGGTCAAGCGCACCATTGACGACGGGCCGGGCTTCGCCATCGTCGATCGCCTGCCGGTCGAGCGCTGGTCGCAGAGCGGCTCGCGCGCGGCGTGGTGGCTGCTGGCCTCGCTGGTGGCCCGGCCGGTGGCGCAGAAGTGGGACGGCACCTCGATCTACGACGTCACCGATCTCGGCCGCCCGCCCGGCAACGGCGTGCGGCCCGACGTCACCAACGCCGAGCAGAACTTCCATACCGACAACAGCTATAACCACGTGCCGCCGCACTATGTCGGCCTGATGTGCCTGCGCACGGCCATGGAAGGCGGTGTGAGCGGCATCGTGAGCTTCGCCACGGCGCACGAGGAGATGCGCAAGCGCCATCCCGACCTGCTGCCGCGGCTCTACCAGCCGTTCCATTTCGATCGCCAGCGCGAGCATGCGCCGGATGACGTCATGACGACCCATCATCCGATGCTCGAGGACAAGGACGGCCGCCTGGTCGCCCGGCTGTCGCACTTCCAAGTAAAGAACGGCCAGAAGCTTGCGGGCGTGGAGCTCGACCCGCAAGGCGCGGCGGCACTTCAAGCCTTCGAGGCGATCCTCAACGAGCCCGGCATGTCGGCGCGCTTCCAGTTCCAGCCGGGCCAGATGCAGATCATCGACAACCGTGCACTGGGCCACAAGCGCACGGCGTTCCGCGACTGGCCCGAATCTGAGCGCAAGCGCCTGCTGGTGCGCCTGTGGCTGCGCGATACGGGAAGCCGGGCCTACAACGGTTAGGCTTGTCGCCATTCGGCCACGTCGGGCGCGGTTGCGGCCCCCGGCAGGCGAGGGGTAGGCTGCGACCATGAGTCAGCCGATCATATCGCGTGCTCCGGACGTGATGGGAGGCGCTGCGGTTTTCCACGGGACAAGGGTACCCGTGCAAACGTTGCTCGACTATTTGGAGGCGGGCGAGTCTATCGACGACTTCCTCGCCGGATTCCCGTCGGTGACGCGTGAGCAGGTGATCGCTTTCCTCGAGGAAGCGAAGGACCGGATGGTCGAATCCGTGTCGTGAAAGTGTTTCTCGACGAATGTGTTGATTGGCGCTTGATGCGTGAGATCGTCGGGCATGATGTGAGTACCGCCCGCCAAATGGGATGGACGACGATCAAGAACGGAGTGTTGCTTGCTCTTGCATCGCAGCAGTTCGACGTCTTCGTCACCGTCGACCGAAATTTGGCTTTTCAGCAAAATCTGGAGGGCCTTTCGATTGTTGTCATCGTGCTTCGCGCGCATACAAACCGGCTTGCCGATCTCAGGCTGCTGGTTCCCGACCTGATGGCCGCGATCGAATCTGCCGAGCCCGGCACTGTGTTGTTTGTTGGATCGGGCTAACCGGAATCATTGAAGGTGGCGGCGAAAATCCGGCTGCTTCTTCAAGCGCGCCTCCCTTGGCTAGGACCTTGGCTGTGCGCTCGGGCGCGAAGGCCAGCTCGACGAAGGCCGGCCCGACATTGGCGACCTCGCTGTAATCGGCGATCTTGCCGTCTAGTAGCTTCGTCATCGACACGCCCTCGAAGCCGACGCGCTTGCCGTTGGCCTCGGGCAGCAGCGAGACGTAACTGAACGTGTAGTAGGCGTAGAGCATCTTGCCGTCGCTCTTCGGCCGGTGCATGTCCCAGCGGAAATCGCGGGCGGTGCGGTGGAACCAGTCGTCGATCATCTCGGCGATCTTCTGACGGTTCTTGAAATCACCATAGAACACGTCGTGATAGACGCCGTCCTCGGTGAACAGCTTGGCAAAAGCCTTGCCGTCGCGGCGTTCGACGGCCGAGCAGAATTCCTTGTCAAGAACGGCCACAGGAGGCGGGCGCGGCGATCGACGCCGAGGGCATGACGGCCCTGGAGGCCTTCGAGGCGATCCTGAACGAGCCCGGCATGTCGGCCCGCTTCCAGTTCCAGCCCGGCCAGATGCAGCTGATCGACAACCGCGCGCTCGGCCACAAGCGCACGGCGTTCCGGGACTGGCCCGAGGCCGAGCGCAAGCGCCTGCTGGTGCGTCTATGGCTGCGCGATTCGGGAAGCCGCACCTACAACGGCTGATCGTTAGAGCACATTCCGTCCGGCTGGAATCAGCCGGACGGAATGTGCCCGGTGAAACACCGATCGCCCGCTCTAGTCCTGCAGAGTGGCAAAGCTGGGGCAACCCCCAGCCGAGAGACCGGGCACCGACGGCAAGGCTTTGCCGGCGTGATAGCCCTTCGCCATCAGGCCGAACACATGGTGATTCCACATGTAGCCGCAGTGCGCCGTGTCGGGACGTTCGACGTAATCGAAGTAGGTCGTGCCGTTCGACACGATCACGTTGACGATCCGGAAGTCCTTCAGGTTCCCGTCGAGATGGCCGGGGACGATCCTGTAGCTCAGAAGATCGTTCGGATCGGAGAAGGCGACCACGGTCATCGGGTCGATCGTGCGGGCTGCCGTCAGGCGAGCGCGGGAGAAGAGGTCGAAGACGTTCCTGGTGTTGCCGCGCGTCGCCGGCCGTCGCGGCGAAGCGTCCCAGATGGTGCCGGCCGTCGCCGTGCCGGCGGCGTCGAGCAGCGGCAACTGGTTGGCCACCATGTACATCATTCTGGTGGCGGCCAGGCTGTTCGCCACCCGGCCGGCCGCGGTCTTGTCGTCGCTTTTCTCCGCCGCCGCCCAGACTTCCATGATGGCATCGAAGAGCATCTTGCTGCCCAGGCTCTCCGTGACGAACGCGAGCGCGGCGGGTGAGCCGCCGGGGGGAACGTTGCAGGCCGTACCCTCGACGCGGCCACCCATGGCGTCGCATACCGCCTCTTGCGCTGCGTGACGGATGTTCACGCCATTGGGGCCGCCATAGACCACCACGTCGGTCATGCAGTCGTTGATCAGCCCGCGCTTCAGCTCCCGGTTCAGCGTTGCCCGGGCATAGGGAAAGTCGCCGCCGTGGTGCTTCGAGTGATCGTAGGTCAAGGCCGCCTTGTACGGCGCGGTCAGCGCCGACCAGGTCAGGAACGTCACGTCTATCGTCGTCGACGGGAGCGCGATCCGATCGGTGCGCAGCGAGGCGCCATGGCTGCCAACGGGCCTTGCGCTGACCGTTTGAGACGTCCCGCCGGTCGAGGCGACCAGCCGCTTCATCCGGTCGTCAACCCAGCTGGAGGGGTGAGTGCACATGCCGTGGGTCCACAGCACCTTCAACGAGGACGACGGCGGCAGGGACTCGGCCAGGCTCAACAAGCCGTGGAACGTGCCGGCGTCTTCATCGCTCGGCTTTTCGACCACCGGCGTGGCGTAGGGCGTGGCGTATGTCAGGGAGTCGGGTGCGAGTCCGGTGGATGCGGCGCCGACGAGAGCCAGGGCCGCGGTCCACAACGCAATACTCCTCATTGGCTCCTCCCCCCGAGAAACCGAATGGCACCACTCACGCGTGCATATGCAAGCATGGAAGTCCTACGCGTCCAAGGAGAAGGCGCCGACAGTTTTGCAGACCTCGGCGACCTTTTTTGGCAGATCGCCGATCGGGGAACGTTCAGCCGAGGTGCCGCTTGAACGCTGGCTGCTTCTTCAGATGCGCGCCTTCCTTGGCCGGGATCTTGGCGGTGCGCTCGGGTGCGAAGCCCAGCTCGACGAAGGCCTTGTTGCCGTCACGGCGTTCGACGGCCGGGCAGAATTCCTTCAGCAGGGCTGTCGCGTCCCAGATCGACGTGCAGCTCACGCGCCTGCATGACCTCATCCAGGATAGCCGGGCGAAATGCCGGCTCACCTTCGGGTAGCGGAATCCTCAAACAGGATGTTGGTGGGACACACCTCGCCCGACAGGCGGGATATCGAAGGCAATGGCTTCCCCGCTTGGTATCCCCTCGCCAACATGTCGAATACATGGGGATTCCACGGATAGCCGCAATGCGCCGTGTCGGGCCGCTCCATGTAGCCGAAGTAGGTGGAGTCGTTCGATACCAGGACGTTGATGACGCGGAATTCCTTGAAGTGCTCCGCAAGATGTTGCGGAACGATCCTATAGCTCAGCAGATCGTTCGGATCGGAAAAGGCGACCACGGTCAGTGGCCCGGTCGCAGGAGGCGATAGACGGCGCGCCCGAGACAACAGACCGAACACGCCTGCGGTGCTGGTATGGGCCCTTGCAGGCGTCGACGCCGGCGGAGCCGCATCCAAGGCCATGCGACCGGCTACGTCGAGCAGCGGCACCTGATTGGCCAGCATGTACATCATCCTCACGGCGGCCAAGCTGTTCGCCAGCCGCCCGATCGCCGCTTTGTCCGGGTTGGCCTGTGCGGCATTCCAGGTATGCAGGACGGCATCGAAAACCATCTTGCTGGCCAGGCTCTCCGTGACGATTGCCAGTGCCGCGGGCGAATCGCCCTCCGAGACGTCGCACTTGGTGCCGTCGAAGCGGCCGGCCAGAGCCTCGCACACCGTCTCGTTCATCGCGTCGCGAATGTCGTTTCCATTCGGCCCGCCAAGGACCACCACGTCGACCAGGCAGTCGTTGATCAGTCCGCGCTTCAGCTCCCGGTTTAGCGTTGCCCGGGTAAATGGAACACCGTCCCGGTCGATCGTTGAGCCGTCATAGGCCAAAGCCGCCTTGTAGGGGGCGGTCAGGGACGACCAGGTCAGGGACTTCACCTCGATCGTCCTGCCGCGAACCGAGATCCGATCGGTGCGAAGCGTAGCGCCGCGGCTCCCGACGGGGCGCAAGCTCATGGTTTCGACGGTTCCTCCGACCGCTTCCCCGAGCCGTTTCAAGCGGTCGTCGATCCAGCTCGGGGGGTGCGTGCACATGCCATGGGTCCACAGCACCCTCACAACGGAAGAGGGCGGCAACGCTTCGGCCAGGTTCAGCAAGCCATCGAACGAGCCGGCGTCTCCATCAGCCGGCTTCTCGACAACGGGCGTGGCATAGGGCGTCGAGTAGGGTGTCAGGTGGAATAGGAAGCCGACGGACGCGACCACAACACACAACGCCACGAGCCACAAACCGATACGCTTCACTGGCTCCTCCTCCGAGAAACCACACATACCACCACGTGCGACTATGCAGCATGGATTTCGAGTCGTCCAAACGAATGCGTTCAGGCGAGATGCCGCTGAAATTCCAGCCGTTTCCGGAGATGCGTTGCCTCTTTGGCCAAGATCTTGGCGGTGCGCTCGGGCGCAAAACCCAGCTCGACGAAGGCCGGACCGACATTGGCGACCTCGCTGTACTCGGCGATCTTGCCGTCTACAAGCTTCATCATCGACACGCCCTCGAAGCCGACGCGCTTGCCGTTGGCCTCGGGCAGCAGCGAGACGTAGCTGAACGTGTAGTAGGCGTAGAGCATCCGGCCATCGCTCACCGGCCGGTGCATGTCCCAGCGGAAGTCGCGGGCGGTACGGTGGAACCAGTCGTCGATCATCTCGGCGATCTTCTGGTGCCCCTTGAAATCGCCATAGAACACGTCGTGATAGACGCCGTCCTCGGTGAACAGGCTGGCGAAAGCCTTGCCGTCGCGGCGTTCGACGGCCGAGCAGAATTCCTTCAGTAGGGCTGTCGCGTCCATGATTAGTCCTCCCGATAGGGCCGCAATCATGACTAAACTGCAGATTGCGGCAAGGAGGCCCTCATGAGTTTCTGGATTGTCGTCGGCGTTCTCGTGGTGATCGCGCTATGGGCGATCACCGTCTACAACGGGCTGATCAGCGGCCGAAACCAGGCGCAGACCGCGTGGAGCCAGATCGACGTGCAGCTCAAGCGCCGGCACGACCTGATCCCCAACCTGGTGCAGGTCGTGAAGGACGCCATGGGCTACGAGCAGGAGACGCTCACCAAGGTCGTCCAGGCACGCAACAACGCCGTCGCCGCTTCGGGACCGGTGCAGGCCGGTGCCGCCGAGGCGGCTCTCAGCCAGGCCACGCGCGGCCTCTTCGCCCTGGTCGAATCCTATCCGCAGCTCAAGGCCAACGACAACGTCAAGCAATTGCAAGAAGAGCTGACCACGACCGAGAACAAGATCGCCTTCGCGCGTCAGTTCTACAACGACTCGGTCAACACCTATAACAACCGCCGCCAGAGCTTCCCGGCGGTGCTGGCCGCGGCCTCGCTGGGCTTCGGCACCATCGAGCTGTTCAACATGCCCGAGACCGAGCGCGAGGTGCCCAAGGTCGCGCTGCGCTGACGCGATGAGCGCCACCACCGACTTCGTCAGTGCGCAGAAGGTCAACCGGCGCAACACGCTGGTGCTGCTCGTCGTCCTGACGGCGCTGGCCGCGCTGGTCGGCTATGGGATCGGCTGGCTGCTGGAAAGCGAGGCCTCGGACGCCGTGCCGGTTTTGAGCAAGGCGGGCGTCGCGGCCGCCGGGCTGATGGCCGCGATCAGCGTCGGCTGGAGCGCCCTCTCTCTCGCCTTCGGCGACAAGATGGTGCTCGCCATGGCCAACGCCAAGCAGATCGACAAGGCCGACGCGCCGCAGCTCTACAACGTGGTCGAGGAGATGGCCATCGCAGCCGGCATGCCGATGCCCAAGGTCATGGTGCTGGAGACCGATGCGCTGAATGCCTTCGCCACAGGCAACAAGCCGGGCAACGGCACTATCGCCGTGACGCGCGGTCTCTTGAATACGCTCAGCCGCGACGAGCTGCAGGGCGTGGTGGCGCACGAGATGTCCCATCTCGCCAACCTCGACACGCGCTACATGGTGGTGGTCGGCGTCACGGTCGGCCTGATCGCGCTGGTCTGCGACATGCTGCTGCGCAGCCTGGCCTGGGGCCGCGGCAACCGCAGCTCGAGCAGCGACAAGAAGGGCGGCGGGGCTGCCATCCTGATCATCCTGCTGATCGTCGTCGCCATCCTGGCGCCGATCGCCGCCAAGTTCGTGCAGATGGCGGTTTCGCGGCAGCGCGAGTATCTTGCCGACGCCACGTCGGTGCGGTTCACGCGCAATCCCAATGGACTGATCTCGGCGCTGGGCAAGCTCGCCGAGAAGGCCGAGCCCTTTCCCGGAGTGAGTCGTGCCACGCAGCATCTCTTCATCGTCAACCCGGTGCAGACCTTCACCAGCAAAAGCTCGGCGCTGCTGGCCACGCATCCCGACATTGCCGATCGCATCGCTCGCCTGCGCAATCTGGGCGCTTAGCCTTCCCGCTGGCGCATTCGACCTGCAGGGCCATCGCGGCGCGCGGGGCTTGGCACCCGAGAACACGCTGGCCGGCTTCCGCACCGCGTTGGATCTTGGTGTCACGACGCTCGAGACCGACCTTGCCGTCACCAAGGACGAGGTCGTGGTGATCAGCCACGACCCCCTGCTCAATCCCGACCTGACGCGGCTCGATGGGCAATGGATCGCCACCGCGGGGCCGGTCATCCGCACGCTCACCCTTGCCGACCTCAAGCGCTACGACATCGGCCGCCTCAATCCGGCGAGCAAGTACGCCCGGCAGTATCCCGCGCAGAAGCCGGTCGACGGCGAGCGCTTTCCCGCGGTCGAAGAGTTCTTCGCCATGACCGGGCCTGACGTGCGCTTCAACATCGAGATCAAGACCAATCCCAACAAGCCCGACCTCACCCTCGATCCCGAGCGCTTTGCCGAGCTCGCCGTTGCGGCGATCCGCAAGGGCAAGGCCAGCGCGCGCAGCACCATCCAGTCGTTCGACTGGCGCGGCCTGTTGGCCGTCCGCCGGCTGGCGCCCGAGATCGCCACCGGGTGTCTCTCGATCGAGAGCAACAACTTCGACACGGTCGGCCGGGCGAGCGCCCAGCCGTCGCCGTGGTTGGCCGGGCTGGACCTCAAGGCCCACGGTGGATCGGTCCCGCGGCTCGCCAAGGCGGCGGGCTGCGCGGTGTGGTCGCCGTTCTGGCGCAACGTCACGGCCGACAACGTCAAGGAAGCCCAGGCACTCGGCCTGAAAGTTGTCCCATGGACCGTGAACAATCCGGCCGACATGGCCCAGCTCATCGACCTTGGCGTCGACGGCCTGATCACCGACTATCCGGACCGGGCAAAACCGGTGATGGCGTCAAAAGGGCTCAAGTCTCGCTAAGCGGTTGACTCGTCTGGTTCTGTGTTCTGTATACAGAACATGCGCCCATTCCTGCCCGAACCCGATCTCAGCGAACGCGTCCACGACGCCGTTTTAGACGCCATCTGCTCCGGTGAACTGAAATCCGGCGCCCGCATCACCCAGGAGGAGCTTGCCAACCAGTTCGGTGTCAGCCGCCAGCCGGTGCTGCAGGCGATGATGCTGCTCCGGCGCGAGGGCTTCCTGATCGATGCCGGCCGCAAGGGCGTCTGCGTGGCGCCGCTCGACGTCCAGCAAGCGCGCAACCTCTATGTCGTGCGCGGCGCCCTCGATGGCGCGGCGGCAAGGCTGGCCGCGGCCAACTACACGCCGCACCTGGTGCAGCGCGGCCGCAGCCTCCTCGAGGTCGGGCGGCGCGCCGTGGCGAGCGGCTATGTGCCGTCCGTCATCGAGGCCGACATCGATTTCCATCTCTTCATCTACGAGGCCTCGGGCAATCCGCTGATCGGCGAGACCGCCCAGCCGCACTGGCAGCATCTGCGCCGCGTCATGGCCGCCGCGCTGAGCGAAAGCGACCTGCGCGTCAGCGTGTGGGACGAGCACGAGGGCATCTTGCGTGCACTCGAGGCCGGCTGCGTGCGCGAGGCCGAGGAGCTGTGCCGCGGCCACGCCGAGCAGATGGCCGACATTCTCACCGGACGCCTGAAAGCCGTGATTTCCCGCGCGGCCTGACCGCCGTGCCACCGCAGCCAGGAGGAACGCCATGAAGCTCACCTCTGAGCAGATCAAGCGCTTCGACGAGCAGGGCTACCTGTTCTTCCCCAACTACTTCTCGGCCGAGGAGACGGCGATCCTCAAGGCCTCGGTGCCCGAGGTCTTCGCCCAGCGCCGCCAGGAGAACGTGCGCGAGAAGACCGGCAACGTGGTGCGCACCGCCTTCGCCGTGCACACCTACCATCCGGTGTTCGAGGCGCTGATCCATCATCCGCGCTTCGTCGAGCCTGCCGAGCAGCTCCTCAAGGACAAGACCTACATCCACCAGTTCAAGATCAACGGAAAGGCCGCCTTCGACGGCGACGTCTGGCAGTGGCACCAGGACTACGGCACCTGGAAGGCCGACGACGACATGCCCGAGCCTCGCGCCATGAACCTCGCGGTGTTCATGGACGACGTGAACGAGTTCAACGGGCCGCTGTGGTTCATCCCGCGCAGCCACAAGAAGGGCGCGATCGCGGCCAAGCACGACCTCACCACGACGTCGTACCCGCTGTGGGTGATCGACAACGACACCATCGCCAAGCTGGTCGAGCAGGGTGGCATCGTGGCGCCCAAGGGCGGGCCGGGCTCGGCGATCTTCTTCCACGGCACGCTGGTGCATGGCAGCCCGCCCAACATGTCGCCATGGGACCGCCAGATCATCTATGTGACCTACAATTCGGTCACCAACGCCATCCGCCGCTTCAAGCGGCCGGAATATATCGCCCATCGCGACTTCACGCCGATCGATGCGTGGGAGGACGACGCCGTGCTGCGCGCCGCGCAACGCAAGGCCGCCGCGGAATAATCAGGGTTTCGGGAGGAAGGTATGAGTCTCCATCGCATGCTGCTGGCGCGCGCAGCCGAGAACAAGCCGCTGCGCATCGGCCTCATAGGCGCCGGCAAGTTCGGCGCCATGTACCTGTCGCAGATCCCAACCACGCCCGGCATTCACCTGTTGGGCATCGCCGATCTCTCGCCGGCCCGGGCGAAAGAGAACTTGGCGCGGCTGGGCTGGAAGCCTGAAGTCACATCGGCCGGCTCATTTGGCGACGCACGGCGCAACGGCAACACCTACCTCACCGACGACTGGCGCGCGCTGGTCAGTCATCCCGAGATCGACATCGTGGTCGAGTCGACCGGCGATCCCATCGCCGCGGTCGAGCATGCCCTGGAAGCCTTCAGGAACGGCAAGAGCGTGGTCATGGTCACGGTCGAGGCCGACGCCTTCTGTGGACCCTTGCTGGCCAAGCGCGCGGCCGAAGCCGGCGTGATCTACAGCCTCGCCTATGGCGACCAGCCGGCGCTGATCTGCGAGCTGGTCGACTGGGCGCGCACCTCGGGCTTCGAGGTGACGGCGGCGGGCCGCGGCCACAAGTGGCTGCCGCACTACGCACAGTCGACGCCCGAGACGGTGTGGAAGTACTGGGGCCTCAACGAAGAGCAGGCCAAGCGCGGCGGGCTGAATCCCAAGATGTTCAACTCCTTCCTCGACGGCTCCAAGCCCGCCATCGAGAGCACGGCGGTGGCCAACGCCACGGGCCTGACGCCGGCGCCGGATGGGCTAGCCTTCCCGCCCTGCTCGGTCGAGGACCTGCCGTTCGTCATGCGTCCGGCCTCCGAGGGCGGCCAGCTCCATCACAAGGGCCAGGTCGAGGTCGCAAGCTCGCTGGAGCGCGACGGCCGCGCCATTCCCTACGAGATCCGCAAGGGCGTGTGGGTCGTGTTCGAGGCGGCGACCGAGTACCAGAAGAACTGCTTCGAGGAGTACATGCTGTGCACCGATCCGTCGGGCCGCTACTCCGTGATGTACAAGCGCTGGCACCTGATCGGCCTGGAAGTCGGCATGTCGGTCGCCTCGATCGGGCTGCGCAAGGAGCCGACGGGCTGCCCGATCGGCTTCCACGCCGACGTCATCGCCACCGCCAAGCGCGACCTGAAAGCCGGCGAAATGCTGGACGGCGAGGGCGGCTACACGGTCTACGGCAAGCTGTTCCCGGCCGAGAAGTCGACCGGGCTGGGCAGCCTGCCGCTGGGACTGGCGCACAACGTAAAACTCCTGAAGCCCATCAAGGCCGGCCAGTCGCTGACCTATGCCGACGTGGCGATGGACGAGAGCCTGACCGCGGTGAAGCTGCGCCGCGAGATGGAGCAGGCCTTCACCCCGGCAGCGAGCAAGATCGCCGCTCAGTAACTTGCGCTGAGATCGCTGTTACTCTCATGCCCCTCTCATCCTAGCGGGTAGGGGCGATCGCATATGGCCATTTTCCGTCATCCCGAGCGAAGCCGCCTGAAAGGCGGCGTAGTCGAGGGACCTGTTCTTGGCGATGCGACAACAAAACAGGTCCCTCCACTGCGCCTCGCTGCGCTCGGCTCCGGTCGGGGATGACGGGTCGAACAGGTCGGCGACGGTACCGGCGATGGGCACCACCTTCGTGCGAACCGCAGCTCCCAGGCTTACTTCAGCAACTCATCGCGCCAGGGCCCCGGTTTCATGAAGGGCTCCAGCTCCCGGAAAGGTAGGACGATGGGGTTCACTGAAATTTTCTTGAATGCGCAGTACTCGGTTGAGTTGGGTATCCAGTCCAGGTTGAACACCGCGAGGCCGGTAGGTGTCAGGTAGAGTGCCATCCGCCTGCCCTTCGGCCTCAACGGTCCCATGTGGTCGCCGCACTGCTCCGACAGCTTGTCTCCGCGCTGCCGCGCCATCTCGATAGCTCGGCGGAGCTTGTCCTGCCAAAGCGCCATGAAACTTTGGTAAGCCTCGTCCTGGCAGACATCGAGCCACGCACCCAGGCGAAAATTGCTGTAGCCATAGTCGTAGTGGTAGAGAGCGCAGCCTTCGATCTCCCTGATTCGTCCTTTCTCGAGATCGAGCACTCGCCCATAGACGTCCGCGCCCGTGGACATCACCCGCACCTCGCGGCGCACCTCGACGTAGCTCACGAGCCGCGGCGTCGCGTAGGTCAAGGCGACAGCCTCAGGCTTGAAGTAAGGAGGTCTGACGATCCCGAACGGGGCGCCGCCGTCTTCCCAACTGTCGAGTTCCACCTGCCGACGATGGAGGTCACGCAACTCGTACTGGACAAGCGCCTCTCCGTGTACGGCTTCGAACAGCGCATTGGCCTTGCGCAAGGCTTTTTGATCGGCCATCCAGACTATGCGGGGCGCAGCGGCACCGGTCCTGATGTCGGTCAGCAAACGCCAAGTCACTCCATTGGCCAACCGTCGTTCGGGTCCCAACCTCACCCTCGCATGCAGCCGATAGTATGTAGCGAGATCAGTCAGCAGCGCATCGTCGGCGGTCGCGACGTCTTGGTATCCCTCTACATACTCTTTTAGTCCCCTCGCCTGCGTCACGGAGGCGATGCCCGCGATCGACACGAGCGCGACAAGTGCTGTGGCCAAAAGCCCGAGTCGAGGCCGCCTGCACCTCATCTTTGGAAGACCCATGCCTATCTCGATCTGCATCATCGACGCGACATTGTCCGGCCTTGCCTGAGAACGTCGTCGCGCCAGGGTCCGGGCTTCATGAACGGCTCCAGCTCCTGGTAAGTGAGGATGATGGGATTGACCGTGAGGTCGTCGTAGAATGCGCAGTACTTGGCTATGTTGGGCCACCAATCCTTGTTGAAAACCGCGACACCCGCTAGGGTCAGATAAAATGCCAGCCCCCTGCGTTCCTTGTCCAACGGCTCCATGCTTTCTCCGCATTCCTCTGACCGTCCATCGCCGCGTATCCGTGCCTTGGCGATAGCTTGGCGGACCTTGTCCGACCAGAGCGTCATGAAACGTTTGTAAGCCTCGTCGTCACAGACATCGAGCAGCTCACCAAAGCGAAAGTTGCTCGAGTCGCAGCCTGAGCCTGGACAGCTCGAGATCGAGTGGATGATGCCTTGCTCGAGGTCCAGCACCCTCTCGACAACAACGATACCCATCGAGATCTCCCGAACCTCGTGAGTCACGTCGACATAGCTCACGAGCCGCGACGTCGCGTAGGTCACGGCAACCTTCTCCTGAACAGTATAGGGGGGCTTGATGACATATGGAGGATATCCGCCTTCCCACCGATAGAGTTCCGTATGTCGCCGTTCGAGGTCGCGCCAATCGTAGTCGATGATCTCCTCGCCATGTATGATTTCGAACAAGGCGTTGGCCAGGAGCATGCTTTCCCGGTCTGCCATCCAGGTAATGCGTGGTGCGACAGCACCAGTTCTGACATCGGTCAGCAGACGCCAAGCCACTCCATTGGCCAAGCGGTGTTCCCGTCCTAGTCGCACCTTCGCGTGCGTGCGATAGTATTTGGCAAGTTTGGAACGCGATGCTTCGTCAGCCCTTTTGACGAGCTTCTCCTGCACAAAGTCGCTCGGCTCTCTCGCCTGCGAGATGGCGCCGGCGACAACCAGCACGAGCGTCACGAGAACTACCCGATCAAGCCGCACTCCCATGGAGCACAAATTACCACGCGTTCTTCACACCTTCAATACAACTGTTACGGGTGTCTACGAGAAGGGACCGTCGGCTGGCCTGAAGGCGCGGGCGTCATGTCGTCCTGAGCGTAGCGAAGGACCTCGTCGCCGCTTGCAACCGGCATGAGATCCTTCGCTGCGCTCAGGATGACAGAGAGGGCTGGTTGCCGCCGGCTTTACGCTTCCGTCATGACCCCAGCCAACGCCGTATAGGTCTCAGTCCACGCCGCCTTCACCTCCGGCGTGAAGTCCGGGCCGAGGCCCTTCTCCAACGTCCACAGCAGCGCCGCGCCGACCGGCGCGTAGTGCGCCGCTGTCACGCCGTAACCCTTGTGGCGCTGACCGAGGTCCTTCACCGCGGGAAGGATCGTCTCGAGCTTGTGCAGGTTGCCGACGGCTGTGCCCAGCATCGCCATCAGCTTCTTCTTCTGCTCGCTGAGATCCTGCGGGAACATCGATCGCACCTCGGGCGCGATCTCGAACAGGCGGTCATAGAACAGGTCGGCGGCGGTGCCGGCGATCGGCACGACCTTCTGAAGCTCGATTGGACGAGATCGATCTGTTGCGGTGTCATCGGCGGAGTCTCCCGGGCTGAGCCCTCCACGCCGCAATTTCCATGCCGCGTAAGCTATGGTTGGGCGACAAGGAGCCGGTGCATGCGCAACATCGTCAATGCACTACTGATCAAGGGGTCGATGATACTGCTGGCGAGGCGAAGCCCTCACCGACAGGCCTATCCGGGCTTGTGGAGCTTCCCGGGCGGGCATGTCGAAGACGGCGAGAGCCTGGCCGACGCGCTCGACCGCGAACTCCGAGAGGAAGTCGGGATCGTTCCAACCAGCCGCCGCTTCTTGAGATCAATAGCCGATCCAAACCGCGCTGGATTGGAACCAGTCACCTATCACATGTACGCCGTCACGGGGTGGCAGGGCGAGCCGGCCATTCTCGACAAGGAGCACAGCGAGCTTCGCTGGTTCGATCGAGCTGCGGCGATCTCGCTGGCGGACCTGGCCTTGGACGAATATCGCCCTCTGCTCCTCGACCTCAGCTGAGGTCCTACAGGGCGTGCTCGGCGTCCTTCGCCTTGTCCTTGGCCGGCTTGCCCTCGGCCTCGTCGCGCTCCTTCTCCTTCCGGGCCTTGAGGAGCTTGCGCAGGATCATGTTGCGCTTGAGCGCGGAGATGTGGTCGATGAACAGGATGCCGTCGAGATGGTCGATCTCGTGCTGCACGCAGGTCGCCAAAAGGCCCTCGCAGGTCATGTCCTGCTGCTTGCCGTCGCGGTCGAGGTAGCGGACCGTCACCTTGGCCGGGCGCACGACGTCGGAATAATGGTCGGGCACCGACAGGCAGCCCTCCTCGTAGCTCACGTCCTCGTTCGAGGCCTCGATGATCTCGGGGTTGGCCATGAACAGCGGGCCGGTCTTGACCTCCTCGCGGTCGATGTCGAGCACGATCACGCGCCTGAGCTCGCCGACCTGCGGCGCCGCGAGCCCGATGCCGGGCGCGGCGTACATCGTCTCCAGCATGTCGTCCATCAGCCGGCGCACGTCGTCGTCGACCGCCTCGACCGGCTTGGACTTCTTCTTGAGGCGCGGATCGGGCGCCGTGAGGATGGGCAGGAGAGCCATGGCGCCTAAATATGCAGCTAAATCAGGCCTTTCAACCCCAACCTCACCCTGAGGAGCGGCCGAAGGCCGCGTCTCGAAGGGTGGCAGCGGGCACCTTGTGTGAGGCCCATGCTTCGAGACGCTCGCTGCGCTCGCTCCTCAGCATGAGGGCTCCTTGAACCATCAGGAGCGCCTGACCATGGTGCCGAGGCCGGACTCGGTGAAGATCTCCAGCAGCAGGGCGTGGGGTACCCGCCCGTCCAGGATGGTGGCGGCCTCGACGCCGCTGTTCACCGCGTCGATGCAGTTCTCGATCTTGGGGATCATGCCGCCCGAGATGGTGCCGTCGGCGATCAGCGCGCGCGCGCGCTCGACCGTCATCTCCGAAATGAGCTGGCCGTCCTTGTCGAGGACGCCCGGCACGTCGGTCAGGAACACGAGCCGCTTGGCCCGCATGGCGCCGGCGATGGCGCCGGCCGAGGTGTCGGCATTGATGTTGTAGGTGAGCTCGTCGTCGACGCCGAAGCCGATCGGCGCCACGACGGGAATGACATCGGCGCGGCGCAATTGCTCGAGCACCATGACGTTGATCTTGGCCGGCTCGCCGACCTGCTTGAGGTCGACCTTCAGGAGCTCGCCGGTCTTGGGGTCGCGCATTTCCGTGACCTTGCGGGCGAGAATCAGGTTGCCGTCCTTGCCGCAGATGCCGACGGCGATGCCGCCGCATTCGTTGATGTCGGCCACGATCGCCTTGTTGATCGCGCCGGCCAGGACCATCTCGACGATCTCCATGGTCGCCGCATCGGTGACGCGCAGCCCGTTCACGAACGTGCTCTTGAGGCCGACCCGCTCCAGCATCTTGTTGATCTGCGGGCCGCCGCCATGGACCACGATCGGGTTCATGCCGACCTGCTTCATCAGCACGACGTCGCGCGCGACCAGATCGCCGAGCTTGGGATCGGTCATGGCGTGGCCGCCGTACTTCACGACGAAGGTGGCGTCGTTGTGCCGGCGCATGTAGGGCAGAGCCTTGGAGATGGTCTCCGCCATGCGGATGAGCCGCCTCTGCTCCTTGTCAGTCTGAACCGGCTCGGCCATTTCTTCATTACCCCGAGTTGGCAAAAGCCCCCTCCCGGGCCGGGAGAGGGCTAAGACGGCATCATATATCAAGCGGACTGCGGATAGAAGACGTGGGCGGGGGACGACAGGATGTCCAGATGATCGACAGCGACACTTTGGCCTCCCGCGGCTTCGTCGTCGTGCCCGGCCTGGTCGGCCCCGCCGAGTGCCAAGCCCTGGCCGCCCTGTGGCCCGAAAAGCCACGCTTCCGCAGCCACGTCGTCATGCAGCGGCACGGCTATGGCCAGGGCGAATACCAGTATTTCGCCTATCCGTTGCCTGAGCGCATCGAGGCGCTGCGCCAGGCGCTCTATCCCGAACTCGCCACCGTGGCCAACCGCTGGAACGAGCAGCTCGGCATCGCCAAGCGCTTCCCGTCCGGCCTGCAGGGCTGGCTGCGCCAGTGCCACGCCGGCGGCCAGAAGCGGCCGACGCCGCTGCTGCTGCGCTACGGGCCGGGCGACTACAACTGCCTGCACCGCGACCTCTACGGCGAGCTGGTGTTCCCGCTGCAGGCGACGGTGCTGCTGAGCGACCCGGCCAAGGATTTCAGCGGCGGCGAGTTCATGCTGGTCGAGCAGCGCCCGCGCATGCAGTCGCGCGGCGAGGTCGTGCCGCTAAGACAGGGCGACGCGGTGATCTTCGCGGTCAGCGAGCGGCCGGTGAAAGGAAACCGAGGCTTCCATCGCACAGCCATGCGCCATGGCGTGTCGAGCCTGCACCAAGGCGAGCGATTCACCTTGGGCATCATCTTTCACGACGCGGCGTAGGTGCCGAGTTTGGCTTGCAACCATAGATTTATGGCACCCGATCTGCATTTCCTCTCCAATATTCGCGAGGAGAGGCGAGATTGATCAGAGCGACCATTCTGCGGTGCTTGCTTGCCGCCCCCGCGCTTGGGCAGACGGCACACTTGCAGGTTTCGGCCGTGCCGCTTCTGCGCCTCCTCCCAGCCTGACGCAAAATACGTGATAATGAAGGGTCGAGGAAACGACCTTGGTGCCGGCTGACTCGGCATACGGCGTAGTGGCCTGGCTACGGCGAGAGACCTCGCGCAGCACGATAGAAACCATAAAGGGCCACGGCCTGGATGACGTGGTAGAGATCGTTGTAGTTGAAATGAGCTAAAATCTCCCAGTCCATTTGCTGGACGACCGCGGCCACGATGGACAAGCCGATACCGACGAGCATCCAGCCACGCCACGGGCGACGGAGCACGAGCGCGGCAACCGTCCAGGCCATCAGGCTCAGGCCGTAGTCGATGATCGCGACCAAAAAGACCGGATGCATGATCGCTACGATCCCGAAGGCGACAAACTTCAAAGACACGGCGACGGACCAGTGCCGCCGGCGAGCGGCGGGAACGGCGACATGGACCAGGCCGAAGTCCATTGCCAGGCTCACGGCGCAAACGACCAGGAGCGTGACGAACCACCAGGATGAGGCCAACGCCGGTGGAAAATCCTCGGCGTAAGCGTGATAGAGCCCTCCGATCAAGCCGGAAAGCGCTGTCAAACCCAATGCGCGCGACAACCAGAGCGCGGCATGGGCGTTCGTTGGCAAGGCTGAACGCAGGCTCCAGGCAAACCAGCCGGCGACCGCGGCAAGCAGCAGGTCGGTCAACAGCAGCGTGGGTTCGTGAATCGTCACGGCTTGGCGAGACAGGCCGCGCGGTGACAGCGCTTTCTCACGGCTAGATCTATCCTGCGGAACTGCGGGTGTGCCGCGCCATCCTTGCGGGCGAATCTCTGGGCGGCGATGACAGCACGCGGCCTGTCGGCCCGTGAAGGAAAACCGAGGCTTCCATCGCACAGCCATACGCCATGGCATGTCGAGCCTGCGCGAGGGCGAGCGCTTCACCCTCGGCACCCTCCTCAGGGTGAGACGTTTCTGTCGCTCTAATGCACCAGCTCCCGGGTGGTGAACTCGCGCGTGCGCGTGCCCGCGGATCACGGTTCCCTGCCGGTCGGGATCGGCCCAGCCGTCGGCGGGCACTTGCGCGACCTTCGAGACCGCGCCGGCAGCAGCTAGGACAGGCTTGGGGGCGTGCTGGATCTTGGCGATCCAGGCGCGCGCATCGTGCAGGCTCTTGAACAGATCGACCGGCCCCTCATGGGCGGTCTGGTTGGCGAACATCCGGGGGAAGGGCTGGTTCAGGTCGCGCATGAAGAAGGCGATCGGCCCGCGGCCGTCGGTGTCGGCGCGCAGCGTCTGCGCCAGGGCCATGACGTCCGGAGGCTGGAAGTCGAAACTGGCGCTGGCCACCTCGACGATCTTGGCGAATCGGCGCACCCAGGCATCAGCCAGCTTTTGTGCCGTTCTGCGCACTTCCTCGCCACTGACTGTGCCACGTGCCACAATCGTGACGAGGCGATGGAGCGGCGATATCTCCATATAGATCGGCATGCACTCCAACTAGACTACCGGGCGTCGGAGTCTGCAACAATCGGTGCGGTAGACGGCCGATCTCCGATTTTCCACCAACGGTAGGTGGCGCAACCTCCGGTCTTTTTCTACGAATGCGCCGGGAAGCTGAGGAAGGGTGATGAGAGCGATAATTCTGCTGTGCCTGCTGGCGCTGCCGGCTTTCGTGCAGGCGCAGACCACCGGCCAGACCACCGGCCAGTCCACCGGCCCGGCGCCGGTGCCGTTGCCGCCGTGGTTCGTCGAGATCGACACCGCCAAGAAGGGCGAGGTCGCGCGGGCCGACTTCCTGAAACACCACATGAAGTCGTTCGACGAGCTCGACGCCAACAAGGACGGCAAGGTCTCGCTCGACGAATTCCTCAAGCTGGCCGAGCCGCCTTTTTTGAACGAAGTTCCAGGCGGGCCGAGCCTCGAGGAACGTCGCAACCGCATCCGGATCGCGTTCCAGAACCTCGACACCAACAGCAGCGGCTTCATCGAGCGCGCCGAGGCGGAAGCGCCGATCCAGGGCGAGTTCAATCAGTACGACACCGACCGCGACAACAAGATCATCGAGCCGGAAATCCGGCTGATCATGCAGCGCCTGGCGCAGCGGCAGGCCGCCGGGCGGCTGCAGGTGGAGGCCGAGCGCCGCAAGGGGCTGATGGCGCTGAACGACCTCATAGACATGCAGATGCGCGATGCCGACAAGCTCGACAAGAACAACGACGGCAGGATCAGCCAGCAGGAATATCTCGTGCCCGTGGGCCCGGCCGACGGCCCGCAGTCGCAAGGCCAGCTCCCCTATGACGCCCGCAAGAAGCTCGTCCTGATCAAGTTCTAGGAAATCGACGGCAACAAGGACGGTGTCATCGACCGCCCCGAGCTGACGGCCTATGCGCTGAAGGAGTTCCTCGCAACCGACCTCAACAAGGACCGCTTCCTCGACCAGGAGGAGACCAAGAAGTTCCAGGAGGCCGAGGCGGCCAAGATGCACGACCTCATTCCCAAGCTGACGCCGCCGCCGGCCCAGCCGCGCCCCGCGCCACAACAACGCGCCCCGCAGCCCGCACCGGCGCCATCCGGCCCGCCCACGGGCTTGCCGCAAGGCACTCGATAACGCCGTCGCTAGCCTAGGTTACGGCCGCGATCTCCGCCCGCAGCTCCGCAATCCCAAACCCCGTCTCGCTGCTGGTCGGCAGCGCCTCGGGATGCGCCGCGCCGTGCTTGCGGGCGACCGCCTCGGCGGCGGCGATGGCGCGCGGCACGTCGGACGCCTTGAGCTGGTCGCACTTGGTCAGCACGAGCTGGTAGGACACCGCGGCCTTGTCGAGGTTCTTCATGGTCTCGCGGTCGGCCTCCTTCACGCCGTGCCGCGAATCGATCAGCAGACAGACGCGCTTCAAGGTGGGGCGGCCGCGCAGATAGGCCGAGGCGAGATCCTGCCACGCCTCCTTCATGGAGCGCGAGACCTGGGCGAAGCCGTAGCCCGGCAGGTCGACCAGGAAGAGCCGGCCGGCGAGATCGAAGAAGTTGATCTGGCGTGTATGGCCGGGATTGGACGACGTGCGCGCCAGGGTGCGCCGGCCGGTCAGCGCATTGACCAGGCTCGACTTGCCGACATTGGATCGGCCGGCAAAGGCGACTTCGGGCAGCGAGATCGCGAGCATCGACTGGGACGAGGCAGCGCCGGCCACGAACTCGCACGGGCCGGCGAAGAGCTTGCGCGCCGCCTCGATCTCTTCCGGCGGGTAGTCGGCCATCAGCGCTTCTTGGCCGCGCCCTTGCCGCCCTTCTTGCCGCGGCCACCGCCGCCTTCGGCGGGTGCCGGCGCAGGCGCGGGTGCCGGCACCGCGGCGGCCACGGCAGGCTTGCCCTTGCCGCCGCCGATCGGCGTGCCGTGGCGGCGCATGATCGTGTACTGCTGGGCGATCGACAGCGTGTTGCTCCACGCCCAGTAGATCACCAGGCCGGCGGCGAACGGCGCCAGCATGAAGGTGAACAGGATCGGCAGGAACTGGAACACGCGCGCCTGTATCGGGTCGGTCGGCGCCGGGTTCAGCTTCTGCTGCAGGTACATCGTGACGCCCATGATGAGGGGCCAGATGCCGATGTTGAAGAAATGCAGGAACTCCGGCACGTGCCACTGGAAGAGGCCGAAGCCGGTCAGGATGGTCAGCGGATCGGGCGCGGCGAGGTCCTTGATCCAGCCGTAGAACGGCTGATGGCGCATCTCGATGGTGGTGTAGAGCACCTTGTAGAGCGCGAAGAACACCGGGATCTGCACCAGGATGGGCAGGCAGCCCGCCGCCGGATTGACCTTCTCGCGGCGATAGAGCTGCATCAGCTCCTGGTTCATGCGCTGGCGGTCCTCGCCGTAGCGCTCCTTGAGCTTCTCCATCTCCGGCTGCAGCGCCTTCATCTTGCTCATCGCCGCATAGGACTTGTTGGCCAGCGGGAAGAACACCGCCTTGACGATCACGGTCAGCACCAGAATCGACAGGCCGAAATTGCCGAGTTGCACGTAGAGCCACTCGAGCAGCCAGAACAATGGCCGGGTGAAGAACGAGAACCAGCCCCAGTCGATGGTGAGGTCGAACTTCTCGATGCCGTACTTCTGCTCGTAGTCGGAGATGACGCGCACGATCTTGGCGCCGGCGAACAGCTTGGCGTCGGTCGTGGCGCTGGCGCCCGGCGCGATCGCCTGGCCCGGCGCGATGTAGTCGATCTGGTATTTCAGCTCGTTGCCCGAGCCGGTCTGCTTGAGGGTGACGTCGACCTTCTGCTTTTGCTCGGGGATCAGCGTCGCCATCCAGTACTTGTCGGTGATGCCGACCCAGCCGCCGGTGGTGGCGATCTTTTGCTGCTTGTTGTCCTTGAAGTCGGAGTAGCCGAACTCCTTCAGGCTGCCGTTGAAGACGCCGTAGGGGCCTTCATGCAGGATGTAGATGCCCTCGGCCGGCGGCTCGCCGTAGCGCACCACCAGGCTCCAGGGATAGACCGTGACCGGCTTGTCGGTCTTGTTCTCGACGCTTTGCTTGACGTCGAACATGAAGAATTCGTCGAGCGAGATGTCGAGGGCGAAGATCAGGCCCTGGCCGTTGTCCCAGGTGAGCCGCACCGGCTTGCCGGGCGCCACCCTGTCTCTGTCGGCGGTCCACAGCGTGTCGGGGTCCGGCACCTTGATCGACGGATCGGCCGGCGACCAGCCGAACTCGGCGTAGTAGGGATGCGCGCTGCCGACCGGCGACAGAACCGGCACGGGATCGCTCTTGGGATCGACCGTGACGCGGTACTTGGCCAGACGCACGTCGTCGATGCGCGCGCCCTTGAGGTTGATCGAGCCGATCAGCTCGGGCGTGTCGAAGGTGACGCGCGGCGAGCGGGCGAGCGCCTCGCTGCGGCTCACGACCTGCGCCGGCTGGGTGGCCGGCGCGCCGGGTTGCACGGTGCCCTGAGTGCCGGGCGCGCCCGGCTGGCCGGTCGGCGCCTGCGGCGTCCCGTTCTGGGTCGACGCGGTCTGCTGCTGGTTGTCTGGCGGCTTGGCCGGCGGGAACGCGGCCTGCCAGCCCACGATGATCAGCACCGAGAGCACGATGGCGAGAATGAAATTCTTCTGGTCCATTTGATCAGACTTTTAAGCGCGCTCGGCGGATTGACAGGAAGGCTTCGGCGGCACGGGATCGAAGCCCGCACCACCCCATGGCCCGCAGCGGCACAGCCGATGCGCCGCCAGCCAGCTGCCGCGCAGCGCGCCATGGCGCGCCACCGCCTCGGCGGCATAGGCCGAGCAGGACGGCTCATAGCGGCAGGCGCCGACGAAGAAGTAGGCCAGCGTCAGTTGATAGAAGCGGATCGCGCCGCGAAGCGCTCCGATCATCAGGCGGGAGATCATGCGGCCCGGAAACTGGCGATTTGCCGGGGCATGCGCAAGGCGTCCGTGGCAGGTCATGGCGTCGCGACAGCCAGTGCTTTCAGCCGCTTGAGGGCCTCGACCAGCTCCTGGCGAAGGGCGGCGAAGTCGCGGGCGATGGCGGCCTGACGGCCGACCAGGACGTAGTCGAGATCGGCGCGCGCCTGGCCCGGGATCACCAGGCGAGCCGCCTCGCGCAACCGACGGCGAACCCGGTTGCGTACCACGGCATTGCCGACCTTGCGGCTGACCGTGAAGCCGACCCGGATGGCCGGCAGGGCGAGGTCGGCGGGTGCCGGGGCGACCTGCAGGACGAAACCCGGCATGGCGCAGCGCCGGCCGGCCTGGACGCGCAGAAAATCGCAGCGGTTCGGCAGCCGCCCGAGGCGCGCCGAGGCCAATTTTGCTGGGCCGCTTAGGCCGAGAGACGCTTGCGGCCCGACCTGCGGCGGTTGGCGATGACCTTGCGGCCGCCCACCGTAGCCATCCGGGACCGGAAGCCGTGCCGGCGCTTGCGCACCAGCCTGCTCGGTTGATAGGTGCGTTTCATCACGCAACTCCTTTAAACACAAGGCCCCCGCAGGTTACGGCGGGGGCAGTTTCTGTGGGCGAGGGTAATAAGCGGGGCCGGGCCTTGAGTCAACGAGGCCTCTTTGCTGGGAGCGCGCCACTCCCGTGGCGCTCATATCATGCTCATTCGGACCGCCGGCATATTGCCGGCTCATGATCATGATGCCGGCCGGAGGCCGGCGGTCCGGAAGATATGAGCGCCACGGAGTGGCGTGCTCCCAGCATACAATGCCGCCATGTCCCTCGTCCTGCATGGCTACCACTACAGCGTCTATAACCGCATCGCCCGCCTGACCCTGGCCGAAAAGGGCGTCGCCTACGACCGGGTCGAGGTCAACCCCTTCGCCGACATCCCGGCCGAATACCTGGCGCTGCATCCCTTCGGTCGGGTGCCGACCCTGGTCCATGACGGTTTCGTGCTCTACGAGACGGGCGCCATCACCCGCTATGTCGACCGCACCTTCGCCGGGCGGGCGCTGCAGCCCGGCGCGCCGCGTGCACTCGCCCGCATGGACCAGTTGATCGGCATCATCGATTCCTACGGCTACTGGCCGATGGTCCGCCAGGTCTTCTCCCATCGCGTCTTCCGGTCCGCGGCCGGCCGGCCGGTCGACGAGGCGGAGATCGCGCAAGGTCTCGCCGGCGCGGCCAAGGTCCTGGCCGCTCTCGAGGCGCTGGCGTCCGAGCCCTTCCTCGCCGGACCCGAGCTGTCGCTCGCCGACCTGCATGTCGGCGCGATGATCGCCTACTTCACGCTCGCTCCCGAAGGCGCCGCCATGCTGGCCAAGCATCCGCAGCTCGCCGCGTGGTGGGCCAAGCTCAGCCGGCGTGCGAGCTTCGCCACGACCGATCCGGGATTGCCCCCATCCGACCATGGGCCCGATCGCGTCACCAATGCGTGAGCACATTTGCTTTGAGACCGCAGGCTGCTGGGCCAATATCGATCGTGAAGCCACGCGAAGGGCGACATGACCTCCCAGATGTGGCGCCGGCTTGCGCCCGCGGCGATCCTGCTGCTGGGACTGGCGCTGTTCCTCCTGTTCGGCCTCGAACGCTACTTCTCCTTCGAGATGTTGAGCCGGAACCATGCCACGCTCGTCGCCTGGGTCGGCGACAACAGCACGCCCGCGGTCGTGCTGTTCGTGCTGGCCTATGCCCTGGTCGTGGCCTTCTCGCTGCCGGTCGCCATCATCATCACGCCGCTTGGCGGTTTCCTGTTCGGCGTCTGGATGGGCGCCTTCCTGTCGGTTATCGGCGCCACTTTGGGCTCGGCAGCCGTGTTTCTGGCGGCGCGCACCGCCTTCTACGATCTCTTCCACGCCCGCGCCGGTGCTGCGCTGGCGCGCTTCGAGGACGGCTTTCGCCGCGACAGCTTCAGCTATCTGTTGTTCCTGCGATTGGTACCGGTGTTCCCGTTCTGGCTGGTCAATATCGTGCCGGCGCTGCTCGGCATGAAGCTCGGGCCCTACACCCTGGCGACATTGATCGGCATCATCCCGGCGGCGTTCGTCTATGCCAGCGTCGGCGCGAGCTTCGGCACGCTGCTCGACCGCGGCGAGGCGCCGGATCTCGGCATCATCTTCGAATGGCGCATCCTGCTGCCCCTGCTCGGGCTTGCCGTCCTGGCGCTGGTGCCGGTGCTCTACACCTATCTGCGCGGCGGCAAGGCGTCGTCATGAGATGAACGCTGTCCTGACCCCCGATGTCTGCGTCGTCGGCGGCGGCTCGGCGGGCCTGGTCGTGGCATCGGGCGCCGCTCAGCTCGGTCTGAACGTCGTGCTGGTCGAACGTGCCGAGATGGGCGGCGATTGCCTCAACTATGGCTGCGTGCCGTCCAAGGCGCTGGTCGCCGCCGCCAGGATGGCCCAGGCGCAGCGCGATGGCGCGGCTTTCGGCATCGCACCGATCGAGCCCAAGGTCGATTTCGGCTGCGTCATGAATCATGTGCACCAAGTGATCGCCGCCATCGCGCCCAACGATTCGGTCGAGCGCTTCGGGAAGCTCGGCGTGCGCGTGCTGAAGGAGGAGGCGCGCTTCATCGGCCGCACCGAATTGCACGCCGGACCACATCGCATCACTAGCCGGCGGATCGTTCTGGCGACCGGCTCCCGCCCGACGGCGCCGCCGATCCCCGGCTTGGCCGAGGTGGGCTATCTCACCAACGAGACGATCTTCACCAACCGCACCCTGCCCAGCCATCTGATCGTGATCGGCGGCGGGCCGATCGGCCTGGAGATGGCCCAGGCCCATCGCCGCCTGGGATCGCGGGTCACGGTGCTGGAGGTCGCCGACTTCCTCGCCAAGGATGACCCCGAGCTTGCCGCCACCGTCGTGGCGCGCCTGAAGAGCGAAGGCGTCGACCTGCGCAGTCACGTGAAGATCGCACGCGTCGATCGAATTTCGTCAGGCGTCGCGGTGATCCTGGACGGCGACGAACGCCTGGAAGGATCGCACCTGCTGGTCGCTACCGGCCGCGCGCCCGTCGTGGAGGGTCTCGACCTCGGCAAGGCCGGCATCGCCCACACCGCCAAGGGCATCACGGTCGATGCCTCGTTGAGAACATCGAATCGCAACGTCTGGGCGATCGGCGACTGCAACGGCCTCTATGCCTTCACGCACATGGCCGGCTACGAGGCATCGCTGTTCATCCGCGGCGCGCTGTTTCGTGCCCCGGCTCGGCTCGATGCCGCGATCGTGCCATGGGCGACCTACACCGATCCCGAGCTGGCCCAGGTCGGATTGAGCGAACGCCAGGCGCGCGAAAAGCATGGCGACGCCATAAGAATCCTGCGCTGGAAGCTTGCCGAGAACGACCGCGCCCAGACCGAGCGGGCGACCGAGGGCATGGTCAAGGCGATCACCGACCGGCATGGCCGAATCCTGGGCGCCGCGATCGCCGCACCGCACGCCGGTGAGCTGATCCAACCTTGGTGCCTGGCGATCGCCAAGCGCTTGAAGATTTCTGCGCTGGCGGGTTTCGTGCCGCCCTATCCGACCCTGGGCGAAGCGAGCAAGCGCGCAGCCGGCAGCTACTTCACCGAGGCGCTGTTCGGTCCGCGCACGCGCTGGCTGGTGCGCCTGCTGTCACGCCTGCCGGTATGGTGACCACGATGGCTCGCCTGCACATCGTTATCGTCGGGGCCGGCTTCGGCGGCCTGAGCGCCGCGCACGGCCTGGCCGGTGCCGATGCCGACGTCACCGTGATCGACCAGCGCAACTACCATCTCTTCCAGCCGCTGCTCTACCAGGTGGCCACGGCCGGCCTGTCGCCGGCGCAGATCGCCCAACCCATCCGCTCCATCCTGCGCAAGGCCTCGAACGTGCGCGTGATCCTGGGCCGTGTGACCGGCGTCGACCGCCATCGCCGCGTCGTGAGGCTGGAAGACCGCGAGGTCGCCTACGACGTGCTGGTGCTGGCCACCGGCTCACGGCACGCCTATTTCGGCCACGACGAATGGGAGAGCGTGGCGCCGAGCCTGAAGAAGATCGACGACGCCACCGGAATCCGCCGGCGCATTTTGTCGGCCTTCGAGCAGGCCGAGCAGACCGACGATCCCGAGGCGCGACGGCGCTTCCTCACTTTCGTGATGATCGGCGCAGGCCCGACGGGCGTGGAGATGGCGGGCGCCATCGCCGAACTTGCCCACGTCGCGTTGCGCCACGATTTCCGCATCATCAATCCGCGCGACGCGCGCATCGTGCTCGTCGAGGCGGGCCCACGCGTGCTGGCGGCCTTCCCGCCGACGCTGAGCGAAGCCGCGCTGCGCTCGCTCGAGCGTCTGCATGTCGAGGTGCGCCTGGGCAAGCCGGTGACCGAATGCGATGAGATGGGTGTCGCCATCGGTGACGAACGCCTGCAGGCTGCGACCATCATCTGGGCGGCCGGCGTCGCTTCCTCGTCGGCCGCCAAATGGCTCGGCGTCGAGCAGGATCGTGTCGGCCGTGTCGTCGTCGGTCCCGATCTCACCGTGCCCGGGCATCCCGAGATCTTCGTGATCGGCGATACCGCGCATGCTGTGAGCCACGACGGCCAGCCCCTGCCCGGACTGGCACCGGTGGCCAAGCAGCAGGGCACCTATGTTGCGCGCGTGTTACGGGCGCGCATCGCGAGCCGAGCGGCGCCCGGACCTTTCCGTTATCGCAACTATGGCGCCATGGCGACCATCGGCCGACGCGCCGCGGTGGCCGACTTCGGCTGGCTGAAGGTCGACGGCACCCTGGCCTGGCTGCTGTGGGGCCTGATCCACGTGACCTTCCTGATCGGCTTTCGTAACCGCTTTGTCGTGCTGTTCGATTGGCTGTGGTCCTATGCAACTTTCCAGTCGGGCGCACGCCTGATCACGGGCCCGGGCTCCCATTGACGCGCCGCGATTGCGTCCGTCGCGGAAAATGTCGATCATCCGTCCGGTCTCTGGAGAGTACCGCCGCCAAGTCGATGAGCTTCACCGCGCTCACCGTCTACGAGAGTCCCGACCGCACCGGCCTGCCGCTGGCCTATACCACGCTCTCGCAAGTGACCATGCAGCGTCCGCTCAAGGTCATCTCGCCGGGCGACGGGCCGCGCACCGAATTCTACTACGACGGCAAGACCGTCAACGCCTACGAGCCGGCGGCCAAGCTGGTGGCGACGGTCGCTGCGCCCGACACGATCGACGCCATGCTACGCGCGGCTTTCGAGCGGGCGGCGATCTACTTTCCCTTCACCGACCTCGTCGTCAGAGATCCGATGAAGACGATCGGCGAGGACCTGCGCGGCGCCTTCGTCGTCGGCAAGTCGATGGTGGTGGGCGGCGTGCCCACCGACATCGTCGTCCTGGTCGGCAAGTTCGCCCACGTCCAGCTCTGGATCGGCAGCGACGACAAGCTGCCGCGCATGGCCAAGGCGATCTTCCTCGAAGACCCGGCGCGCTACCGCCACACCGTGATGTTCTCGGACTGGAAGATCGATCCGCCGCTTGCGGCCGATGCCTTCGCCTTCACGGCCCCGGCCGGCACGGCGCGCATACCGTTCGCGCCGCCGGGCGCGATGGAAAAGGGCAAGTGAGATTTAGGAGAGCACGATGAACAGGCAGCTGCTTCTTCTCGCCGCAATCGCCATCGCAACGCCTTTCGCGCCCGCCGCTGCCTGGTTCCATGCCGGCGGCTGGAGCGGCGATCGCTCATCCTGGTCGGCGCATACCTGGCGCGGCGGCACCGCCAGCGGCGGCGGCGGTTCGTGGAGCGCAACGGGCTATCGCGGCGGCACGGCGAGCGGCGGTGGCGGCTCGTGGTCGGCGACGGGCGTCAACGGCAACCACTATTGCGGCGGCCCCGACTACTATCACGGCGGCTACTACGGCGCCTACAACGCACCCACCGTGGTCAACGCCTATGGCGTCAATTGCTACAACTGCGGCGGCTGGAACACCGGCGGTGCGGTCGCAGCCGGCCTGGTGGCCGGCGCCGCCGTCGGTGCCGCGGTGGCCTCAAGCGCCAACAACCAGGCTGCCGACGCGGCGGGGGTACAGGCCGGCGCGGCATCGGCCACCATCGCGGCCAATCCGCCAGGCACACTCTATGGCACGTTGCCGGCCGGCTGCATCTACAAGCCGATCGGCAGCCAGGCCTACTACAGCTGCGCCGATGGGCTGTGGTTCATGCCGGCCTAGGACGCCAACGGCGTCTATTGTCGTGTCGTCACGGCACCCCAAGAGTTGAACGGTCGGGACCTAGGAGGGGTGCGCCGAGTTCGATAGAGTCGGCCGATGGCCGCCGACGTCACCATCCAGGCCCAATCCACCCAGGCGGTGCGCCGGCGCAGCCCCGCTTTCGGGCTGTCGTGGCGCATCCTCGCGCTGGTCGTGGCGGCGGTGATGACGGCCGAGATCGCGATCTTCCTGCCCTCGATTGCCCGCTTCCGCTCGGTCTATCTCAACCAGCTCATCGAAAGCGGCACGCTCGCCGCACTGGCGCTCGACGCCACGCCCGACAACATGGTGACCGAGGAGGTCAAGCGCACCCTGCTCGACCACGCCCGGGTCGATGCCGTGGTGCTGATCGAGCCCAACAAGCCCAAGCGCGCGCTGATGAACATCGAGCCCAAGTCCAGCATGCCTGCCTTCAACCTCAAGGAGGAGGGCGCGCTGATGCTGATCTGGGATGCGCTCAGGGCGATGGCCAATGATGGTCCGCTCTATATCCGCGTCGGCGGCCAATCGATGCGGCTGCCCAACGCCATGGTCTGGATCGTGGCCGACGAGCTGCCGATGCGCATCGCCATGTACGGCTACGCCAGCCGCATCCTGGTGCTGTCGATCATCATCGCGTTGTTCACCGCCTTCCTGCTCTACCTGGCGCTGCGCTGGCTGGTGATCCTGCCTTTGCAGGATTTATCGGCCGACATGATCGCTTTCCGCCGCGCGCCTGAGGAGCCGGGCACCGAGCGGCCGCCGACCAAGCGGCGCGACGAGATCGGCGTGGTCGACCGCGAGTTCCAGAACCTGCAGCGCGAGTTGCGCGCCTCGCTGCGCCAGAAGTCGCGATTGGCCGAAGTCGGGGCGGCGACCAACAAGATCAACCACGACCTGCGCAACATGCTGTCGACGGCGCGGCTCCTGTCCGACCGGCTGGCGCGCAGCGACGACGAGCGCACGCGCGCGCTGGCGCCCACCATCCTCAACACCATCGACCGCGCGGCGCGGCTGGCGAGCGATGCCATCGAATACGTGCGCGACCAGCGCACGCCCAGGCTCGCCCCGATCGATCTCGCCGACCTGGTCGACGAGGTGGGCGTGGCCCTGCAGGAACAGGGCGAGGACAACGATCCCAACATCGTGCGCGACTGGATCAACGAGGTCACCCACAATCAGCCGGCGCGGGCCGACCGCGACCTGCTCTATCGAGTCTTCGTCAATCTCGGCCGCAACGCCTTCGAGGCCGGAGCGACTGCTGTGACGGTGCGGGCGCGCACCAACGGCTCCGACCTGCTGGTCGACGTCTGCGACAACGGTCCCGGCGTGCCGCAGGAACTGGCCGACGGCGTCTTCCGCCCGTTCGTCACCGGCGGCCGCGCCGGCGGTGCCGGCCTTGGCCTCGCCATCGCCCGCGACCTGGTGCGCGCGCATGGCGGCGACATCGCCATCGCCGAGACCGGCAAGCAGGGCACGACGTTCCGCTTCACGCTGCCGCTTTGACGTCTTCCTCTTTGGAGCGCGGGCCTCTGGCCCGCTCATGATCATGATGCGGGCCGGAGGCCCGCGCTCCACTAAGACACCTTCAGCTTCGCGATGAACTCGCGGATGCGCCGCGCGTTGACGCCGAGATCGGACTTGCCGTCGCGGCTCTTGGAGCGGATGTCGACCTTGCTGCCGGCGCCGTCGGGCCGGATGCGTATGACGATGTCGTCGCGAAAGCCGAACCAGGCGCTGGTCGCCACCGCCTCGATGCGGCCTTCGGCCGGGGCGCGGGCCACGACGTCCCAGCCCATCGCCATCGCCGCGTCATCGACCTTCTTGAAGGCCACAGCCGGCGCCTCGGGCAGGATCACCGGCGTGATGTCGGGATAGGCGGCGCGCTGCAGGACCGCGGCGTTCGCACCGCGATAGGTCGCGGGATTGGACGCGCCGCGGCGCAATTGCAGCGTGACCACCAGCGGCGGTGGGCTGTTGGTGTCGGTCGTGATGTCGTTGAGCTCGGGTGCCTGCTGGGCGCGCAGGAACCAGGTGAGCGGCGTGTAGGCGGCGGCAATGCCGATCACGACGGCAAGCAGCGCCGCCACGAAGCCGCGCCGGCGATCGCCGGGCCGCGTCGGCACGATGGTGGCAAGGCCCAGCGCCGCGCCGGCCACGGCGACATAGAACCCGTAGCGGAAGATCGCGAAGGCAGGCTCGATCTCAAGCCCGAGGTAGCGGTGCAGCGGCCCCGCGGACGCGACGATGAGGGCGGCGACGCACGCCGTGATGAAGGCCATGCGCGCCAGGCGGTGACTAACCGGGTTGGTCGGACGAACGAACATGGCGTTGGGCATCGTAGCCGCGAAACGACGGCCACGCACCCCGGTCCGGGCGCCATACGTCAGGACGGCCAGGGGCGTGGCTCCCACTCCGGCGGCGCCATCTCGAAGCCCTTGAACTCGAAGCCCGGCGAGACCGTGCAGCCGACCAGCGTCCAGGCGCCGAGCGAGCGCGCCGCCTGCCAGACATGACGCGGCACCACCGCCTGCGGCTGCTCGCCGACACCGAAATCGGTGCCGAGCCGGAGATGACGCACGCTCTTGCCGCCATCGCTCATCGAAAGCTCCAGCGGCGCGCCGGCATAGTGATGCCAGATCTCGTCGGCATCGACCCGGTGCCAGTGCGAGCGTTCGCCGGCCTTGAGCAGGAAGTAGATCGCCGTTCCGGAGCTGCGTCCTTCGCCCGGCGCGCGGAATGTCTCGACGTAGTGTCCACCCTCGGGATGAGGCTTCATCCCGAGACGGGCAATGATCTCGTCGGCCGTCACGCCAATGGTCTCAGTTGGGTGGCGGCACCGTCGCCTTCATCGACGGCAGCTTGGTGAAGGCAGCGTACCACTTGGCGAGCTTGGGCCGCTTGGCGCGCCAGTCGTGGTTGCCGAAGCGGAAATCGAGATAGCCCAGCGCGCAGCCGATCGTGATCGTGCCGAGCGTCGGCTTGCCCTTGAGCGACTTTGCCTCGGCCTCGAGCTGGTCGAGCACGCCGTCGATCTTCTTCATCTGGCCCTTGGTCCAGTCGGGCCAGCGTTTGTCCTCGGGCCGCAGGAAGTTCTCGTAGCGTGTCAGCAGTGCGGCATCGAGCAGGCCGTCACCCATCGCCTGCAGGCGCAGCGCCACCCAGCGGTCGCGGCCCTTGCGCGGCAGCAGCTTGCGGCTCTTGTGCTGCTGGTCGAGATACTCGCAGATCACCGGTGAGTCGAAGAGGTCCATGCCCTTGACCGACAGCGCCGGGATCTTGCCGATGGGATTGTGCTTGTCGACATCGGCGTTGGGCGCCACCGGCGTCAGCGCCACGTTGATCATCTCGATCTTCTTGTCGAGCTTGGTCTCCAGCGCCAGCACCCTGACCTTGCGGGCATAGGGTGACGACGGCGAATAGTAGAGTCTCATCTTGGCCATTGTCGCTCTCCCCCTGTTGTTTCAGGCAGCGGCCATCTGCGGAATCTCGGTGTCGTTCAGCCGTACTTTGCGCGCCACGTCCAGAAGCTGCTGCCAGGTCGTGCCGTCGATCGGCACGCCGTTCTTCTCGCGGTCGACCTTGCGGGCGCGCTCGGGCTCGCCAGGCGCCAAGACTTCCGGCACGCCGGGCTGCGGCTTGGCCGACTTCACCCAGGTGATGAAGGTCTCGACCTCGTCCTCGAACATCTCGGTGCCGCCCATCGCCTTGGGATCGATGATGATCGACAGCATGTTGTTGATGATGTCGGTGCTGTCCTTCTTGGTGCGCGGGCTGTGCGTACGCCCGCCGGTCAGCGCGCCGGCCAACAGATCGCAGATCACCGCGAGACCGCCGCCCTTGTGCAGGCCGAACGGCAGGATGGCGCCGAACGGCGGATTGTAGAGCACGCCGGGATCGGTGGTGGGACGGCCGGCCGCGTCGATCAGCAGGCCTTCCTCCATCTGCACCTTCTTGTTGTTGGCCACCCGCACCTTGCCCGCCGCCACCTGGCTGGTGGCGAAGTCGAGCACGATCGGCTCCTTGCCCTTGCGCGGCACCGCCGTGCAGTAGGGGTTGGTGGTGAAGCGCGGCTCGGCGCCGCCGAACGGCGCCACCAGCGATTTGTGGCCGTGCACGTTCACCCAGTGCGTGCTCACCATGCCGGCGCGCGCGCACTGCTCGCCCCAATGGCCGATGCGCCCGATATGGTGCGCGTTGGTGAGGCCGACGACGCACACGCCGTGCTGCTTGGCCCGCTCGATGCCGATATCCATGGCTTCCTTGGCGACGACCTGGCCGTAGCCCGCGCCGCCGTCGATCACGATCACGGCCCCGTTGTCGCGGATGATCTTTGCATGATTGTTACGGACGCAGGCGCCGGTGCCGGTGTTCTGGATGTAATGCGGGATCATGCCGACCCCGTGGCTGTCGTGGCCGAACAGGTTGGCCAGCACCAGATGGTCGGCGACCAGGCGCGCTTCCCGGTCGGAGCTGCCGTCGGCCCGGCAGATCGCCATGGTGAAAGCATGCAGCCGATCGGGCTTGATCCTGACTTCACCGACTGAACTCTTGCCCTCGGCCATGCCTTCATCTCCTCCCGGGATTTCGCTTTCGGGGCGCAAGGTTCCGCGTCGGGACAGCCCTGTCAACCGACGCGGAAAAGCCGCGGGAATCCACCCAAATTTGGCCCCCCAGGGGCCGGCAAGACGGCCCTCCGACCCGCGTGGTAAACCGGCGCTGAGCAACGAGGCCTGCGTGCGCTTTCCCATCCGTCTGGCGTGGCTTCTCCTGCTGCTGGTCATAGCCGGCCCGGCGTTGGCCCAGACGGCAGCGGCGCCGCAGCGGCCGTTCGGCCAGCTCGTCGAGCTGTGGACACGCCAGCTCGACCGCATCGCCACCCGCGCCGAACAGGCGAGCCTGCTGCCGGTCGAGATCGACGCCCTGCGCGAGCAGGCGGGCGAGGTGCGGGCCGCCGCGGCAGCCGCGGCCAATCTGGCCCGCGGCGACCTCGCCGACACGCGCAAGCTTCTGGCACCGCTGGAAGCCAAGTCGGCCAAGGATGCCGTCCCCGAATCGGACGCGGTGAAGGCCGATCGCGAGCGGCTGACCGAGCAGGCCGCGGTCAGCGAGGGCAGGGTCAAGCAATGCGACGTGGTGATCGCCCGCGCCGACCAGCTCATCGAACGCCTGACCAAGCTGCGCGGCGAGGTCATGCTGCGCACGCTGCTGCGCCGCGACGCCTCACCCCTGTCTCGCGACGTCTGGAACAAGCTCGGGCCCGAGTTCATCGCCTCGCTGCAGGCGCTGTCGGCGGCGACCCGCGCATGGCTGGGCGCCGGCCTGCAGTTCGACGACCGCGATCTCGCCGCCCTGGGCGGCTGGGCCATCCTCACCGTCGTGCTGTGGGCCGCCGGCCGCTTCCTGCGCCGCCGCTTCGGCCGCGGCGAGGCGGTCGAGCCCGGCCAGCGCGACCGCACCGTCACGGCAGCCATCGACGGCGTCGGCCTGGTCCTGGTGCCGATCCTGGCGGTCTGGCTGATCGGCAAGCTTCTGGCGGCGACCACGCCGCCATCGCCGATCAACGTGCTGCTGCCCGAGCTGATCAGCCGGGTGATCACCTTCCTGCTGGTCGTGGGCCTTACCACCACCGCTCTGTCGCCGCATCGTCCGGCGTGGCGCATCCTGCCTTTCACCAATGCGAGCGCGCATGCTCTGTCGCAGACACTGCGTCGCCTGATGGCCGTCGGCCTCACCGTCGATTTCATCTACGTCGCCCTGATGCGCAGCGGCAGCGAAACCGATGCGCTGTGGGCGGTCGGCGCCCTGGTGCTGGCCACCGTCATCTCGCTGTTCACGCTGCCGGCGCTGGCCAATCGGGCCTGGCATGCGACCCAGCCCGAAGGCGAAGATCGTTCGAGCATGATCGGCGGCACCTGGTGGTCGGCCGCCCGCCTGCTGCTCAGCGTCGCGGTCCTGTCATCGATCGTGTTCGCGCTGTTGGGCTACGCCACGCTTGCGGCCCAACTGCACAACGCCATCTACTTCACCTGCCTGCTGATCGCCGTCACGCTGCTTCTGCACCGCCTGATCGGCGACCTGCTCGAGGAGGCGGCGGCGGCCGACACGCCGTCGGGCAAGTGGGTGCGCCATCGCCTCGGCCTGCCGGCCGATGCGACCCTGCGCGGCCAGCACCTCGTGATGCTGGTGGTCGACGTCGTCCTGCTGGCATTGCTTGCCATCCTCATCCCGGCCGCCTGGGGCGTCGACACCGACGCCATCCTGAACGGCGCCGGCCACCTCATCCGCGGCGTGCAGATCGGCGGCATCACCATCTCGCTCGGCAACATCGCCGTGGCGATCGCGGCCTTCATCGTCTGCATCCTGCTGGCGCGGCTGATTCGCAGCGTGGTGCGCGATCGCGTGCTGCCGACCGTCGATGCGCCGATGCCGCTGCGCCAGTCGATCGACGCCGGCCTCAACTATATCGGCGTGATCGTGGCGATCCTGATCGGCATCAGTGCGCTCGGCATCGACTTCACCAACCTCGCGATCGTGCTGGGTGCGCTCTCTGTCGGCATCGGCTTGGGCTTGCAGAACATCGCCAACAACGTCATCTCCGGCGTCTTCCTGCTGGTCGAGCGGCCGATCAAGGCGGGCGACTGGGTGGCGGTGAGCGGGCATGAGGGCTTCGTGCGGCGCATCAACATTCGCGCCACCGAGATCGAGACCTTCCAGCGCACGCACGTGCTGGTGCCCAACAGCATGTTCTTGCAGAATCCCGTGGTGAACCGCACCTATTCCGACACGTCGAGCCGCGTCGAGATCAAGCTCACGGTGGGACTGGGCACGGACGTCGCGGTCATGGAAGGGCTGCTGCGCGAAGCCGCCCTCGCCCATCCGCGCGTGTTGCGCGTGCCGGCGCCGATCGTACGCTTCATCCAGATCACGACCAGCGGCCTCGACTTCGAGCTGTTCGTGTTCGTCGCCCGCCTCGAAGACCGCCTGGTGGTGGGCAACGACCTCAACAAGGCGATCCTGGCCAAGCTGATCGAGCTCAAGATCGTCGATCCCGCGCCGGTGCCGCAGCGGCGCCTGCGCGGCATCGAGAACCTCCCGGTTGCCGACCTCCTGCCGCGGAAGCCGACCGATGCCGCCGCGTCGTCGTAGGAACGAGGCGCCGCGTCGGCGCCCCCGACGTCACTGGCCGATCGTCGTGCTGTTCGTGCTGGGCGCACTGGCGGGTGTGGCGCTGTGGGCCTATTCGCCCGACCTGCCGGCCGAGACGCTGATCGCACGCTATGCCAACGACCGCTCGAAGTTCATCGATGTCGGCGGCGTGCGCGCGCATGTCCGCGAGCAGGGTGATCCCGACAGCACCCCGGTGGTGCTGATCCATGGCTCGATGGGCTCGCTGCATGTGTGGGAAGGCTGGGCGCGGGAGCTTTCGGGCATGACGCGGCTGATCTCGGTCGATCTGCCGGGACATGGCCTGACCGGCGTGTGGCCGCGCGACGAATATACGATCGAATCCTATGCCGATTTCGTTGAGGTCCTTGTAGACACGCTGAACCTCGACCGCTTCGTGCTGGTCGGCCATTCGATGGGCGGCGCCGTGGCCTGGACCTTTGCCGCGACACGGCACGACCGCGTCAGCCAGCTCATCCTGGTCGATGCCGCGGGCTATCCGCGCACCACTGGCGACGCGCCGCTGCCCATCCGCTTGGCGCGCATGCCCGTCGTCGGCAACATCGGCATCTACTTCAAGCCCGAGAGCCTGGTGCGGCGCTCGCTCACCGAGGTCTACGCCGATCCGGCGATGGTGACTCCCGAGCGCATCCGCCGCTACGCCGAGCTGCAGCGCTTCCCCGGCAACCGCGAGGCGACGCTGCAGCGCGCCCGCACCCAGGAGCCGCTCGATCCGACGCCGCTGAAGCGGCTCGACGTGCCGACGCTGATCCTCTGGGGCGGCAAGGACCGCTGGGTGCCGACCGCTGACGCCTTCCGCTTTCAAAACGACATCAAGGGCTCGGAACTCGAGATCTTCGAGGCGCTGGGCCACAACCCGATGGAGGAGAATCCCAAGGCGACGGCTGCTGCAGTCGCGGCCTTCATCAAGCCGATCCCCGGCCGGCTGGCGCCGCCACCCGAGCCACCAGTCGACCAGACGGTCCATCCGTCGGTCATGCCGGAGAAGGACTAGTCCCGTTGCACAGGGGATTTGCCGGGTTGGGCTCGAAGGGCGGCGCGCAGGTGGCAGGACTGCTCGGCTCTGCCGCCTGCGCCTGTACAAGCGCGGGGCGCGGCTATGACCAATGAAATGCTTTGCGGCAGTCCCGGCAGAGCGTCTCGTGGCCGATGGCGAGAGCGACCTCTCGCACCGCCGCCCTGCCGGAGCGGCCTGGCGCACCGGCTGAGGTGGATCGGATCAACGATGCATAGAGCGACAGACGTCGAATCCTACCGAAAATCTCAGTGCTTGTCAATAACTATGGTTTTGTGATGCAACGCCGTGGCGACGCGCGCCTGATGCCGCGTTTCGATTCGGCGACTTTTGGCGCTCCAGAAGGGGGTACCTATCGCGGGCCGACGCCGCCGTCATACCAAGGCTTGTGCAGCCCAACCCGACTGCAGGCAGTGCTGTCAGCGGTTTCCAGCAGCGCGACCGCTTGGGATGGAACCGCGCGCGGTTCCATCTGACCGGATTCGTGCGCACGGGCGATGTTTGTGCTCTAGACAGAACGCGATCACGGGATGCAGGGCGCTTGGAGTTTCCGCCGTTCCCGCCGTTTCCGCCCGACCTCCTTGTTGGATTGCACTGGAGTGCACCCCGTAGGTGAGACAGGCAAAACTCCGGACAGATGGTTGATCATAGATCGAGCTTCTGAAAATGGAGGTCAAGGAGGTGCTCGGGCGGGGGCGGATGTCGGCCAGCAGCTTGATGTGCTCGTTCGTCCACTGATAGTCGATCTGGACCACCTCGAATGGCACCTTGCGCAGGGGAACCTCATCAACAGTCAGGTCACTCCGTACTGAACAACGACAAGGACATCGTCGAACGCTTCGGGATTGAGCCGCTGATGCGTCGCGTCACCTGCATCGACGCTTGTGCGCAGCGGGGCGGGCAAGGATGAGACGTCGTTTTCGGTCACCTCGATGATCCATGTGCCGAGCTCATGGCCTTGAGCGGCAAACGGATTGGCATAGGGCAGTCCCGTCACAAGGCTGCCGGCCGGCTGCCACGCGCTGTCGAATGACGCGCCGCCCTCGCGCGTCAGCGTGAAGGCGAGCGAGCCGCCGTCGCCCAGGGCAAAGCCCCGCCTCGGCTTGAGCAGGAGATGCATGGCGGTGAGCGAGATCGTCCGGCCCTTGAACATGAAGGGGAAACGATGCTCGCCGAGGTCCAGGCGCAGCGCCTGCGCGGTGGCCGCCGCGACGGGGTGCAGGAACTGATGCCATTGGTTGGGAAAATCGTGCCTGGCGCTGAAGAGCTGCGTCAGGCCTTCCATCTCGCCGGCCGAGATCACGCTCTCCAGCCGATCCTGCAGCTGCAATTCGACAGCGCTGCGGAAGGCCGCCCCGCCATCGCGGGCTGTGTAGCTGATGTGCAGGATGGCGTCGGTGATGGTGTCGTAGTCGAACTGCCGGAACTGGCTCGGCAGGTCGAGCCGCCAGCGCGAGACCGCGCCCGCCCTCTCGAAGGGCAGGTAGCGTTCGTCGCGGAAGTCGAGCTGGAACAGTCCGCTGTCGTTCTGGCCGCTGCTGGTGGCGATGGCCTGAACGGCGCCCAAGGTTTCCTGGACCGGCTCGTTCAGGCTCGGCAACGTGCGGACGCTGTGCCTGAGCAGCGTCAAGGTGCAACTGACGCCGGTATAGGGTCCCGTGACGCAGGGAAGGGTGAGGCTCACCGACTTGATGCGGCGCATGTAATGGCCGGGGAAGTCCAAGTCATAGAGGACCTCCGGGATGTCGACCTCGCAACTCGCGTGCTGCCTCAGCTGCAGCAGCGCCAGCGGATCGAGCTGCACCAGGGACACATGCTTGGTGATCTCGAGCTCGCGCTTGTTCTGCTCCAGATAGGCAATCTCCATGCGCTTCACATCATGGAAGAGCCGCTCGCCTGAGAGCAGCCCCTTCTTGAGATTGTCCCAATAGCCGAACTGAATGTAGTTCGTGTCCACCAAGCCGAGCTCATGGCGGAACGCGCGTTCGGCACGCTTCGCAAGGTCATAGGCGAGCTGGTAGGTCTGAAAGTACACTGTTGAGAGCTGCGAGATCATCCATCCGTACAGCTCCTGGTTTGTGTACTTCTTCTCCATCAGATCCTGGACCTGCTTCGACTGCTCGATTTGCTTCTTGTGTACCTGAATCTCCTTTTCGGCGATGGCCACACGTATTTTGGCTGCCTCTATCTGCTCCTTGATCATGTTGTCCTCGATGCGGGCAAGCAGGATCTGCTGGCCCCACTCCTCCGCCCGGCGCCTGAATCCTGCTACCGTTCCCGCAATGCTCGCCCCACGATCCAGCAGTGACGCAAGCTGTTGCATAATGCCGGCCGCGGCAGAGGCCGCTCCACTCAGGTTACCGCCACCAAAGCTGACACTTGCCTGCGGGCTGCCCGCGAAACCGGCGATCCCCACGCTGAAAGAAGGGATCAGCGAGAACGCACCCGCAAGCATCTGCGGCAAGACGGCGCCAGCTCCCAAAACGATGGCTGCCACCGCCAGATTGAGCTGGCTGATCTCCTCATTGTTGAGTCCCAAATCCTTTGCCTCCAACGCTTCCGCAACGTCGGCGCCCTCAATCGTTACGGAGATGCCTTCATTGCCCGCTCCCGCCAGTAACCGCGCATAGTATTGCAGTCTGGCAATGGGGAGATCTTTCCCCCGCTCCAACGCGCTTTGCGCCTCCAGGGCCTCTTCCTTCTGCTGGACCTTTATGTTTTCCGCGGCTTCCAGGATCTGGACCTCGAGACCGGCCCGCAGCAGGGCTAGGTTCTCCGCGTCTCGCTTCTCCAGGGCGCTCAGGAGAGCCGCCCCCAGGCTCTTGACCTCGGCTGCGAGCTCGGACGCCTTCTGCGTCAGGACCTGGAAGCGATAGAGCGGCAATGGCGCGTTCAGGTCGTTGACTGCACTGCTGATGTCGACGCCCATTGCCGCCGCCTGGACCAGCAACCCCGGCGGAATCGGCGGCTCGAACAGCGGCAGCTCGCGCACGACACCTTCGATGTTCATGCAGTGTCGGATCTTGAACAGCCGGTCCGCGACCGTGTCCCAGTAGCCCAGCAGCTTGTCGTTCTTGGGAACGCAGAAGTAGAGCGTGGTTCCCAGGGGAGCGGGGCCGGCCCCGGGCCCCGCCGCCTCAGTCAGGATGGCGCCCTGGCTGTTCTCGATCTCGATCAGGGCGTTGGAGAACTCGTCGAGCCGCGGCTCGATGCTGTTGAACGTCTCGGCCGGCGGTGCATCCGCCTCGGGTATCTCCGTGGGGCGCGGTCCCAGGATCTCGGCGGCAAAGATGTAAAGCTGCGTGGCTTCGTTGATCGATTCGATGGTGTCGCGGCGGAAGAGCTG
Source organism: Rhodospirillales bacterium (assembly GCA_009377525.1). Lineage (GTDB taxonomy): Bacteria > Pseudomonadota > Alphaproteobacteria > Reyranellales > Reyranellaceae > Reyranella. Next base: position 101,622 of record WHTW01000001.1, on the reverse strand, counting down.
ATCGCCCCAGCCGATCAGCGTATCCAGGTATTTCATGACGACCGTCTTCTGGTACGCAATGGGCCGCAGGCGGGCGACGGCATGAGGGTTGAACGGATTGCTGCGCCATTCCTCCACCTGGTTTTCGTAGACCGGGCTGCCCTGGCTCAGGATCTTGAGCAGCTCGTCGATCGGCTTGGCGCCGAGCGAGCCGAGGTCGTACTCGAAGAACGGGCGGAACTTCCAATAGGACTGCGGCGGCTGCCCGATCAGGTTGTCGGTCGGGTCGAAGATGTAGTGGAACCAGCGCAGCGCCTCCTCAAACCGCTGATCCTGGCGCAACCGGTCGGCGATCAGCAGCGGCGCGTGGAAGAAGAGTTCCCAGTTGTAGTCGGCATAGGCATCGCTTCGCAGGAAGCTCACGACTTCGACCGGGTAGCTTGGCATCACGGTGTGAGGCAACGGATCGCCGTAGCGATCGGCGAAGAACGACGAGGACCCTCCCATATGAGAAGCGCCGAGCGTCCCGCGCATCCCGAGAAGGCCGGGGAGCCCCCACCTGGTGAGCAGCGACAGGAACTCGTGAACGTACGGATGGTAGAATGCATGGAAGCGGAAGCGCTTCTCGAATTCGGAGCTGGCCGCCGGCAGCGCCGGTGATGGACCGACCAGGTCCAGCGGCCGGATGTCGGAAACGAGCCCTCCACCACCCTCCTCCTCATCGGCGCCGGATGCCGCCAAGGCAAGATCGTCGCCCTCGCGCTCGGCGAGCACCATCGTCGTGAAGAGCGGCACGACGCGGTCGACGGCATCGGGCATGACATTGTGCGTCGTCCTCACGCCGGCGGAGATCCCGACGTCGGGTATGATGCCGCCACCCTGCTGCTTCAGGACGTCGAACGGATAGACTGCAAAGGTCTTCTTGTTGTCCTCATAGAAGAAGGGCGAGTCGTAGGTGAACCAAAAATACTGGTGCGGATAGGCGATCTTGAATCGCCCGGGTGTCTTGGGCAGCACCACCTTTTGCGGATCGTACGGGATGAAGGCGTGTGGGTGAGGGGAACTGCGCTCGATGAACTTCATGTACAGCGGCTCGGTGAAGCCCGCGGGGTCCGGCGGGTTCCAGACCTGTTCGAGGAAGTCCGCCTGGGTAACAATCACTTGGCTGGCATCGACAGAGTTAGTGACCAGATCGTAGGTGAAGGTGCCAAGAACGTTCGTCGCATCGTGGCTCGCGACGTGATAGGCTAGGTTGAACTGATAAGTCGTGCTGGACAGGGATCTCGTTCTGAAGAACGTGTTTGTCTTCGCCGAATCGGCCACGCTGAAGAGGTCTGACCCTATCACGAGATGGGCGAGCGACAGGTTCTTCGATGCCCAGCTGCCGCGCTTGTATTCGCTCCACGCAAGAGTGACCTCCAAATAGGTCTGTGGTTTCGCGGCGCTGCCTTCCGACTGCGGCGGATTCTCGTCGACCGGTTTCTCGCTGAAAATCGGCCAAAAGAGAAACAGCCGATTCCTAAGGACGATCGGGATGAGGTGATCGCCCTCTATGTCGACATCAACGCGCTCCCACGGCGTCCAGCGCTGCGGAAAGTCCCAGCGCCTGTAGTAATAGACGTGCGGGTTGTTCGGCGTGCGCGCGAACACGTGGTGGCGTTCATCGTTCTCGCTGTAGATGCCGGCGAGGTCCAGCCGTGCGACTTCCTTGAGCTTCTCCAGGTAGTGGCGGAAGGCGGCCTCCACGCTCTCCTGCGAGATCGCGCTTTGCAGGATTTCCGTCTCGAGCTCTCGGAAGAAAGGCGTCTTGTCGTCGCGCAGCTCGGGCTCGATCCAGTTCTCCGGGAAGATGAAAAGGAAGCGAGCGGCCTCCCAGATTCGGTACTGTTTCATCCAGGTATTCCAGGTCTCGGCCGCGCTGCTCGACAGCGACAGCCCGTTGTCTTCCAGGTTGAGCAGGACCCTTTGAACGAAAAGCTGCACCGAGCTGATCGCCTGCTTGATCCGCGACGTCAGCATGCAGGCGCTCATCTGCGGGTCGATCAGGTAGCGGGCGTAGACGTCGTTTGCCGTCTCGAATGACCTGTCCTCGTCGGCGATCAAGAAGCCGAGAAGAGCGCTCCGCTGCTTCTCGCGCAATTCGTCATTGATCGACTCGGCGACACGCAGCCATTGCTTTTCGTCGAACTTCGCCTTGGCCGCGGCCTTGATCTGCTGCGCGGCCGGCGCGGCGAGCGCGGGTGCCGTCCAGCCGGGAACGACCCTGGACGCCGAGACACCGAGGCGCTCGAGGTGCTTGATCGCCGTCATGAGCCGGCGAATGGCATGGCCACTCCGGTAGTCGTCGGGGAAGGTCAGGTCCAGCGCCGCCGGGGAAGCGAGGAACGTCAGGTCCGCCAGGTCCCACCCTGTGTGGGCGTGGAAGCGCTCCAGGAAGTCTTCGGTCGCCTCGTCGGCATCATCGGCCTGCGGATCGAAGGCGATCGCGGGTTCGATCAGCTCGAAAAGCGTGGCCTCGCCCGGCGGCAGGTCCTTGCGCAGTTGGGCGAGGTCGAGCAGGCGCGCGAACGCCGCAAAGAGATCGGGTTCAAGCTCGCCCTCGGACGCCGACGCGGGCAGCTCGTTGAAGTCGAGCAGATTAAGCAGCGAACCGTTGGCCTGCAGCCAGTCCAGATCGTCGGGGGAGAGCTCGAGTGTGGTCGCGAGCGCCGCGGCCTTCCACAAACGCGTGTAGCCCTCGAACTGCACCGCGTAAACGTCCGCGGTCGCTTCATCAGCGGCGGTGCGTTCGGTCGCAAGGTCATCGCCGCTGGTCACGAAGACTTCCCGCAGGAAATCCTCGATCAGCCGCTCGGCGGCGCCTTGAGAGGAGACGAGGGTTTCGGCGAGCAGGAGCTCGGCCGCGCGTGCCGGCAGGGTAAGCTCGGCGGCGAGCGTCTGCTTCACATGGGCTTCGCTCAGGATGCGCCGCAGATGGGCCAGCAAGGGCACGAGCACATAGGTGAAGCGCTGCACCGGCTGCGTCGCCGGATCGAGCTCCGGCGGCCCGCCGTCCTGCCCGACGAGGCGGCCGAGCGCTTCCTCGGCATCGAGGAACGGCAGGTGCGCGCGGATGAACGCCTCGGGATCCGCCGGCGGGCTGCCCTTGATCAGCGCCAGGGCCTGCGCCAGGTCGTCCTGGTCCAGGAGCTGCCCCAGCTGACGTTCGGTGAAGTCTTCGAAAGCGCCGGCTGACGGCTGTTCTATCGCCTCATCTGGCGTCTCGTCCGGCGGTTCCTGCGACTCCAGCTCCTGCGGAAGCGCGGTCTGTTCGCGAATGGCAAACAGGCCGCTGCGCAGGCGGTTCAGCACAGTGCCGATGCCAGAGTGGGAGAGGAACTCCCGGCCGCCGGGCCGCTGGCGATGCCAAAGGAGGAACAGCAACAGCGGCACGTCAATGCCGGCGGCCTGCAGATGGCCGACGATGTCGCCGAAGCGCAGCGTGTCGGAAGGACTGGCGAAGGGGTCGACGCCGCTCACCTGCCTCAGGCTGACGAGGTCGTGGATGGGAAGGCCGAGCGCCCTGGCGAGCGACGCATGCCGGAAGAGCAGCGAGATGGTGGCGAGGTCGAGATCGCCAAGGGCGGCGTCCGTGACCGTCAGGATGTCGCTGGTGCTGACGCTCAGGGCGGCAGTGAGGCTGGGCAGGTGATCCGTGACGCTCGCACCGAGATGGGCGAGCTCGTCGCCGTCGCCGTTCAGCTCGAAGGCCGTCAGGCCATCGAGATCGAAGGCAATCTTGTTCTGGAACCGTCTTTCATAGAGCGACAGCTCCGCCTCCAGCCCATCGGGGCGGTAGGTGCGGGTGTCGATCGTCGACCACCAGCTCAGCATCTCCGCCGGCGCCACGCGCAGCCGCTCGCCGAGCCGCTTCATCGCCGACAGACGGACGAGGAAAGCATCGTCGAGCTGCTCGCCGGGCGCCAGGGCGGCGATGGCGCGGTCGAGATCGTAGGCGGACCAGCCGATCGTGCGGCGCAGCCGCTCGAAACGTTGGAAGCGGTCGAGGAAGGTCTCGGAAAGGGGATTGCGGAAGTGCGCGGTCTCCAGGTCGCAGACGGAGATGTCCTCGAACTCGACACGATTTCCGTTCGGGTTGACGAAGAGCAAGCTGAGCCTTTCGAGCAGATCGATGTAGCGAAGCTCCGCCTGCCTGAGGAAAGCGGGAATCGACCGCAGCTCCGCCCGCAGCTCGTTCAGCGTCCGGCCGGGCATGCCCCAGAGCTCCTGGACCGTGTGCCCGCTCTCGCCCGTGACGATGGCGGCGGCGACCGGGCCGAGGTGCAAATGGTCTGCCGCGACCTGGCGCTCCAGGGCGCTGCCGCCGCTGCGCAGCGCTTCCATCAGCCGGTCGCGCGGCACGCCGAGATGGTCGAGATATCGCCAGGCTTCCTCGTGCGGCAGGCTGAACGGCAGCGACCAGGGATAGACGGCGCCCGCGAGCGTGGCGTAGGCCTCGTCGTTGCGGTGCTCGGGCTGGGCGCGCAGCTCCGCCGCCGTCCAGGTGGTCTGATGGGCGGCCCCGCCGCCCGCGACGACGTTCTCCAGGATCTCGTTGACCAGGTCGATGTAGGGCAGCGGCGTGTTGGTGTTGGCGCAGCTCAGCTCCATGTTGCCGATGTCGCCGCGCCGGCTTGGCACGAGGAGGGCCTCGCCAAGTTCGTGATCGTTGACGAAGGCCAGGATGTCGACGAGGTAGGCGGCCGGGCTCAGCACCGACTGGCAATGCTCGCAGCGGCAATAGTCGATATTGCCAAACAGCGACCGCCAGTCCGGCAGGTCGGGATCGTCCGCCGGAAGGCCTTCGTACCAGTTGCCGAAGGGCGAGCGGTTGATGCCGGGAAAGATGCCGATCGGGACCACGCCGCGCATCGACGGGCTGAACTCAGCATAGAGCGTTTCCGCCGCCGCCGCCCGCAACGACGCCCGGTTGACCAAGGCCTGCGCCTGCTTTTCGCCGAGGCTGTCCTTGAGCGCGGCCACGGCGGCGCTGCCCTTGCGGGCGATCGCGCGGGCCGAGGTCCAGCCGCGCTGCAGCAGCGGCTTCAGGATCGCATAGCGCTTGCGCGCGGGCGTGATCGCGCTCAGGCGATGGAAGGTCTTGAGCGTCTGCCTGAGGCCGCTTTGGTCCGCCACGCCCTCCAGCGCATTGGCATGCCGGCGCAGGTAGGCGTCCGGGCTCGTGCGCGCCAACTCGAAGTCGGGATTGCGCTCGAGGAAGGTGAGCAGGTCGCGCTTGGTGTCAGGCGCACCCGGGACGACGTCGTCGCCGTCCTCTGCCAGGCGTGCCGCCAGGAAGGCCGTCGGGAAGGCGTCCTCGACGATGGCCTCGAGCACCCGGGCGTAGGTCGCCTGCTTCTCCTCCTCGTTCTTGCCCGGCATGTCGGCGGGAGCGCCGATGGCACGGCCATCGCCGCGATCGCGGCGCAGCAGCGCGAACCAGTCCGACTCCTTGAACCTCACGAGGTCGCGCGTGGTCGTGATGCCCTCACGCCGCAAGGCGTCGATGAGCGGCACGTGACGGTTGGTCAAGGTGCCGAGCTGCAGCGAGAGCTGCGCTTCGCGCACGCGGTCGCGGCCGAAGGTGGAGTCCGCTTCCAGCTCCTGCCAGAACTCTTCGACCGAGCCCTCGCGGCGAAGGTAGCGCGTCAGGAGACCGCTCTGCTGGTCGGCCGTGAGACGCGCGGCCCCAAGCAGGTCGCCGAGCGACGCCTTGCCGCCGGTCTCGCGCGGCCGCAGAGCCTCCTTCACGCTCAGCTCCGGCAGGCGGTCGAGCACGCGGTCGAGGTCGGCGCGCAAGTCCGCCGCGATGACGTTCTCCTCGAGGGCGGCTTCCAGCGTGCCCTTCAGCACCGCCGGATCCTGTGCCAGCAGGGCGGGCAGGCTGGCCGGCAGGTTGGGACGAAGCAGCGCATAGTGAACCGCGGCCGGCAGGTCGCTGTCGGCCTGCAATCGGGCGGCGGACACATACTGCTGCAGTTGTCGGACATCGAGGTCGTGCTTGCGCGCGACGAACTCGACCTCGTCGGCCGCGAGATCCGTGGCACTGATGCCTTCGGCAGCGAGGGCCGCGGCCAGCCTGGCGTCGACGCGGGAGAACTGCGACTGGCCACGCAGCTCATCGCCGGTGACGAGGTCGACGACCTCGACCGGCCGCGCCGTGAAGACGACGGACGATGCGGCGAGGTCGCGGCCATCCCGCCCGACGGCGCGCACGACAAGGCTGGCGTCGCTTTCCCGCGCGGGGTAACGGATCTCGTAGCGGCCCTCTTCGTTGGTGCGGGCTTCGCCGAGCGGAGCGTCCCTGCGGATGCCCTTGTCGACGGCGCGCACGACGGCGCGGGCCAGCGGGCTGCCGTCCTCGCGCCGCACCGAGCCCAGCACCACGCGTGTCGTCACATCGAGCTTGCCGACTGCCTCGTCGATGCGACGAGCCCATTCCTGGTCGACCCCGCCGTCCGGATTCTCGACACCCTGTCGCCGCTTGAAGGCGACGACGGCGGCGAGCGTGGTCGAGCCGAAGAAGCCCGCGACGTCGCCGATGGCAAAGCCCAGCCGGCGAAGGTCGTCCTGCAGCAGCGCGACGTCGTCGCCGCGCAGGTTGGGTTCGAGGTTTCGGCCTTGGAGCTTCATGGCATTCCCTCCTGCCTCTGATTTTTCCCGGCAGAACGCCGCTACGGATCCTCGAAGCGCATGATTCGCAAGCGAAAGAGCCTCATGAAATCGGCGGGCGTGAAGTCCCTGCCGGCGAGGCCCGCTTCCTTGGCGCCTTTTCCGGTAAATCTCACGAATTCGAACTTGCCGGACTCGAGGATGGAGAAGCCGGTCCTTTGGGGTGGCGACAGGTCGGCGCCCGGCCCGCCCTTTATCTCGTTCAAGTTTATCCTGCTGGGTATCGGTGGCGCAGAGGCGCGGTCTATCGTGAAGCGATGGAAGCCGGTCGTAGTGCCTTCACGCCGTATTCTGACATTGATGAAGGTCGGACTTAGAACGTCCTGTCCTTCCGATCTGAGAGTGGTTTCACCGCGTGCTTCGCCCGCGGCGCCCTTCACGTTCGCCGGGTTCGGGGCCGGATTGGTTGTCCGCCCTCGCAGCGACAGCCCTGCGGCACCGAAGCCAACGAAGGAGCTGAACGCGTCACCGGCCGCCAGTCCCTTCATGCGGCGCTCGCTCTCCGCCATCGGCTCGATCCAGCCCGCCCACTCCAGTAACCGTGTCAGGTTCTGGTATGCCCTATTGCCGAGGGGACCGAATGTCAGTCCCCTGAGTTGTTGATACTCGGCCGCCGCCACGGCGGCGGGATCCAGGCGCCGGTCGACGGCATCGCGCGGCGTTCCGGCCGAGACGGATGCTTGCGACCGTTGGCTGGTTTCTCGTTTGATCCTTTCCTGCATCCGAAGCTGGGCCAACTCCTGAGAAATCAGCTTCTTTTCGGTATCCGAATAGTGGGATGAGCCCAAGAACGCTGCCTTCGAGCCAGGATTGTCGTGGATGTACTGCGCCGCCTGGTGAACCGGGAGTGGCTGGGTCGACGGCGCAAGAACGCTGGCGTTCGGGGGATCGGGATCGGTGTACGGTTCGATTATGTATGCGCCTGTTGCCGGATCGATTTCGTCTGCCGTATAACCGGGGTGGACGACGCCACTTTCCGGCGTGCCAGGTGTAATCGCGCGGTTCCCCGATGGATCGCTGAAGGTGATCGGATTGTTCCGCACGTAGGCATAGAGGTTGGTGCCATCGGCCGTGACGGTATCGGCCTTGGTCCATCTTCCCAACCAGCAGGCGTAGTGACGAGCGCCATGGTAGTAGAGGCCCGTCTCGTCATCCTTTTCCTTGCCCGTATAGCGGTAGCGTTTCGCCCTCACCTCGGCTTCGTTGGGTCCGGCCCGATAGCTGGTCGCTCCGAAAGGAAAGTACTCCTCATAGGAAATGACCAAGCCGGATTCGTCGAGTTCCAAGGCCGCGGAGCCGAGTTGGTTGTCGAACTGGTAACGTTGCCGTGGCGCCGGTCCGGCGATTGCCGTGCCGTTCTCCATCGAGAGAGTCTCGACGAGAGCGATCCGCCGACCGCTGTCCATGACATGCAGGGTGTCGCGCTCGACCTGCAGACCGCTGCCGTTTCGGCGCCGGAAGATTTCGAAGCCGCCGAGATAGATGCCCTCCTCGCTGACCGAGCCGTTGCGCTCCACCATCTTGCGCACCCGCCGGCCGGCCACGTCGTAGACATAGAAGGCTTGGCCGCCGCCGCCGAGGTCGACGCGATGCATCTGGTCGGCGTAGTCCCACTCGATCTCTGCGAGATGGGGCATTCGGGTCATGTTGCCGTGGATGTCGTGCTCGTAGGTTGCCGAGAGCGGCCCGGGTGGCGCAGCGTCGCCCGGCAGGCTCGTCGACAGAAGGCGGTTGCTGGTAGGGTCGTAACTGTAGTGGCGGGTCCAGCCGTTGCCGTTGGCCTCGTGGGCCATCGACAGGATGTTGCCGACCTCGTCGTAGGCATAGCGCTCGGTGTAGTTGCGCAGGGTACTGCCGTCGTTGGGATGGGCCGCCGGGACCGGCGGATCGCGATGGTCGACCTGGTCCCCATTGCCAAGGGGATGCTTGCGCCCGCTCGCTTCGACGAGGCGATAGAGGGCGTCGTAGACAAAGAGGTGCCGCGGCTCGACGGCCTGGTTGTTGGAGAAGATCGCGGGCTGCGCGACATCGGCGGTCTCGGTCACATTGCCGACCGGATCGTAGACGTAGCTGAGGTCCTGCAGGATCGCGCTGTCGCTCGAGCGCCGTGACACCAATGTCCTCGGCCGGAAGGTCAGCCGATCGTAGCCGTGTTCCGTCGTCACGCCGTTGCCGTAGTGGACTTGGGTACGTCGGCCCTTCTCGTCGTAATCGATGTTCTCGATGAAAGTCGTGGCCTGCGCCGCGCCGCGCAATCCGGCCTCCAGACGGTCGAGCAGCCCCGCTTCGTTGAAATGCGGCCGGATCTCGCTGGCATCCGGGGCGATCACGGCGATGGGCCGGTTCAAAGCGTCGTAGCGGGTACTCGAGGTGAAGACCTCGCCTTCGAGCAGTGCAACAGCCGAAGCCTCGACCGCGGCCGGGTCGGCGATCTGCGCGAGCGACGACCAGTCCACCGCCTCACGGAACTCCCGCGCCAGGCGGCGATGGCTGCGCAGCAGGTTGCCCTTGAAGTCGTAGGCCTCCAGGTCACCGGTGTCCGGATCGACGCCGGCGCTCGCCGCTAGCCCGGATTGGTCGAGCTGCAGGACGATGCGGCCTCGCACATTGATCTGCCCGGCCTGCGGATGCGTCTCGCCGTAGACGTTGCGCGCGACCAGGATTTCGCTGTCGCTCTCCAGCTGCACGAAGGAATGGGTTTGACGCTGCAGCTCGTCATAGAGGGTGCGGAACCGGTGGCCGCGGCCATCCCAGGCGCGGATCGGGTTGCCGGCGACGTCGAGCAGCACCCAGCGGACGCCACTGTCCATGCTGCCGGTCCGCAGCGCCGTTCCGAGCACGTTGTAGGTGTTGGTTTCGACGTTCCGGTCCCTCGCATCGGTTACGGCCAGGGTGTTGGCGGCGATATCGAGCGCAAACCGGGTCGCGGACCGGCCCGCGGGGCCGTTGTCGGCGATCGTCAGGAAGACGCGCCCCAGCGTGTCGAGATGTGTCGTCGTCGGCGTGTCGGCATGAGCGACGGTGAGGTCGGCGGCGCGGCGCTCGGGGTCGCCGGCCGGCAGGGCCTGGCGTTCGGCGAACCACCGGCTCTCCAGCACCGTATCGTTCTGGTCCCAGCTCGTCTGCCGCCAGGGATCGAACGCGACGCGGGCAAAGGTCCCATCGGGAAGGTCGGTGCGGACCACGCGGGCGAGCGGGTCGTAGCGCAGGATCGGGGTGACGCCGCCGTTGACCAGCTCCTGCTCGGTCTCGAAGGCATGGCTCGCGCTGAAGAACGGCTCGTACTGCTTGATGGGGTTCCCTTTGTTGTCGCGGATCGTGCGGCCCGTGCCCACCCAGCGCGGATCGGCCATCAGCGCGTCCGGATCACCTAGGTCGAGTGGACCGGGCTCGGCCTGCGCCTTGGACATGACCTCGCGGCCCGAGCCGTCGCTGTAGTCGAAGCGGTGGCGCAGGCGGGTCTGCTCATCCGGCGCGAGATCGGAGGCGTGGGTTTCGCGGGCAATGGAGTATGCCACCGGCGGCTGGCCAAGCTCGCGGAAGCGGTCGAGATCGTAGACCAGGCGGCTCGAGGCATCGCTGAGGATGGCGTGGGGCGATTCGGCGTCCGGCGCGAGGCCGAGCGGATCGTCGAGGTGGCGCCGGATGGTCTCGAGCGGAAGGTCGGCCTGGAAGCCATCGAGATTGTCGCCCAGCGTCTCCGACACCTTTCCCTGGACGGCGGTGCCGACGACCAGGCCCAGGGCATCGAACGCCACGCGCGAGCGGTTGCCGTTGGGATCGGTCACCATCGCGGGCTGCAGCGTGCGGTAGTCGATCTCAGCCTCGACTGTGTTGCCGATCGGATCGCGGCTGCGCACGGTCGCCACGTCGTGCGCGTCGTAGTCGAGGGTCGAATGGGTGGCGAACGGCGTCCGCGAACGGCGCGGCAGGAAGAAGTGCTGACGGGCCTCGGCCAGCTCCTGCGCCGCATCGATGTCCCGATCGGGGTGATAGAAGGTGCGGCCCGAGGGGATCCACCAGCCCTCTTCGCCTTCGATCTGGCGGTAGCGGCCCTCGTCGGCGAGGACCTGGTCCAGCTCGTCGGCCGTCAGCCTTCCGCTGTCGACATAGACCTGGGCCGCCAAGCCTGGCGTGAGGGCCAGCCGATAGGTCTCACCGGGCAAGGCCAAAGAGTCGAGCTGGCCCAGCGGCAGCAACGCCTCGGGATCGCCCTGGCCGCTTCCCATGTCATCCGGCCGGTAGAGCGAGCGCTGGTGCTCGATCCGGCGCCTCTGACGCCCAACCGTCGGCATCTGCTCATAGGCGATCTCCTCATCGAACTCGAGCAGGAGCGTGTTTTCCTCCATGCGCACGAAGTCGCTGATGCGGAAGTGGCCACCCTGGCCGCTCGGCGCGTAACCGGTCAGCTCCCAGGTCCTGGTCTCGCTGGGCAGCGGCGTGCGCCACGCCGCGGCGACATCGACGAGGTTGGTGAAGCTGTTCTCGGTGCAGGTGACGAGGGCTGTGGCCTGCCGTGGCCGATCGCGCGGCTCGAGCGATGCAAGATTGGCCGGCCGCCGGCCATAGCCGACGGCAGCGGATTTCAACACATTACCGAAATCGTCGATCTCCAAGGTCAAGGCGTGGCTGATGCGGGGATCGGTGGGATTGCGCTCGTAGTGACAGGTGAGCACCTCGCACTGATGCGCGTGGAACACCGCGTAGGGCTGATCGAGGCGCGGCTGCAGCCGTTTCAGGCTGTGGGCGGTCTCGGTCACCGTATAGGGATGGTCGGCGGCATCGCTGCCGTCCAAGGCATAGACCTCCTGCCTCAGCAGCGAGCCCTTCAGGGCCCTGGCCGCTTCGCGCTCCTCCTCCGCGGCGAGGCCCTCCGGCAATCGGGTGTCGGGCAATAGCGCCACTTCAGGGTCGCCGGCGTAGTACTCGCCCTCGAAACGGCGCGAGAGCCGCGCGCCATCGACGTAGGCGCCGGTGTGGAACCAGGATTTCGTGAGGACGGGGGCGAGATGGAATTCCTCGCCTTCGATCTGCGGCGGCTCGGTGAAGGTGCCGGCGCCGGTGAAGCGCGCGAAGGATTCGGTGTCGAGCTGCTCGACCATGCCGAAGCCGTGGAACTCGCGCTCGGCGCCGTCGAAATGGCCGTGATGGTAGCGCCAGGTGGTGACGAGTTTGGTCTCGGCGATCAGGTCGCGGGTCTCGACGCGCTGGACGACATGGACCGGGAAGGGCAGCCGGGTCGCCCAGCTGCGCCCCGCCAGCCTGTCCTCCAGGTAGAAGCGGGTGGAGGGGGCGTGCTGGATATGGGTCTCCAGGCCCATGTTGTTGCTGACGGCGGTGAGCAGGTGGGGCTTCTGCCCGCCCATCAGGTCGATGTAGCGCAGTTGCCGGCCGGCATGTGACGGCAGGGCCGAGCTCCAGACCAGACAGGCCGTGCCGTTGCCCAGCAGGTCGACCACCGTGACGTCGGTGGCGAGATCGATGTCGAGATGCACGGACAGCGTCCGCGCCTCGCTCCAGGCGTTGCCGGCGTGGTTGAAATGGAGGCGCACGCCGTCGCTGCCGAGGTAAATGAGGTCGCTGGGGCCGGAGCCGTCGATGTCGGCCAGGCGCACCAGGCGCTGGTTGAACTGGTCGGGACTGTCGAAGACCGGCGCATTGTCCATGATGACCCTGGCGCCGAACCGGCCGTAGCCGAGGTTGGGCCAGTAGCAGACCTCGGCGTTGCGGATGCGCACGAGATCGGCCAGGCCATCGCCGTTCATGTCGGCGAGGTAGATGGAATGGGTGCTGTCGGCGAAGACCAGGCGCGGCGTCTCGGCCTCGTCGCCGGCAAGGCGGATCGTCTGGGCCGGCGCGAAGCCTTCTTCGCCCAGCGAGGGATGCCACAGGAAGGAATCGCCCTGGGTGAACAGCAGGTCGGGCAGGCCATCGCCCGTCAGGTCGACCAGGCGGTGGTTGGGCTCGCCCCAGTCGAGGTTGGGGCCGCCCTTGAAGGGGACGAAGGAGGACCAGCCGATATCGGCGTCGCGCTCGAAGTAGCCGGCCACCTGGCGTTCCAGCAGGACCAGGTCGACCGTGCCGTCGCCGGCGAGATCGGCGAGGCGCGCGCGGCCGGCGGTCAGGCCCTCCATGCAAGCAGTGGTTGCGTGGGCAGATGATGCCGGATAGCGCGGCAAAACTCTGGGCCGGCGAAGGCGGCGAAGTCTCGACGCCGCTATGCCCTTACGGCGACCGCAGCAGCGCCATCACCTTGTCGAAGGCCTGGTCGGCGATGGTTTCGATCTCGGCCTTGGTGCGGTTCTGGATGGGATGCGGCACGTAGACCACCGCCGGCTCGAAGCCCAGCGATTCGCTTTGCGCCTCGACGCCGTCGACGAAGCCCGTGGTGACGATGTTCACGCCGGGAAGGCCGCGGCTGTCGAGATTATGAAGGTCGTGCAGACTGCACGATGTGCAGGAGCCTCAATCGCTGAGCGCAATCACCGCGAGCTGGTTCTCGGCGGCAATCTGCTGCATCAGCTCGGTCGGCGCCACCTTGGTGTTGGTTGGCTTGGCGTAGCGCCTGGTTGCGACGCCCGCCTTCTTGAAATGGCCTTCGAGGCGGTCGATGAACTCCGCGCCGCGCGACTTGCCGATATCCATCAGCGCCACGGTCCTGCCGTCGAGCGACGACGGCGGCATGAGGCGGGCGCGCCGCGCCGGCGAGCTTTCAGCGGTGGGATCGCGCAGCTTCATTTGCGTATTCATGGGCGAATCTCCCTGGTAACAGCCTGACATTCCTCGCGCACGCGCTGGCCCGGCCAGCCGCCAATGATGGCCGAGAATAGCCCGGCTTCGCCGCCGGCGCGAACGATCAGCACGCCGTCCGGCATGGGCTGGAACTTGTCGACGATCTGGTCGACATATTTGGGCGGCAGGCCCTCGGCAACGTTCTGGGCGCCCCACACGAGATCGCGGCCCGGCCGCCTCAGCGCCTGGAACAACTCGTCCTCGATGCGGCGGCGGTTCCAGCCGCCGTCCTTGAAGATCTTGTAGTGCTCGGGCGACAGCACCAGCACGGCGTTGCCGGCGTCGCAGAGCTTGGGATGGCCGACGCCGAACAGGCCCATGGCCAGCGAGCGCACCAGCTCCTCGGGCGTGCGTGACTTCTGGTCGATGAAGCCATGCACGCCCTCGCCGTGGAACAAGGTGACGGCGCTCTTGCCGGACGCGACGCCGCGGCGCACCGACAGGGGCTCCCAGTCGGGATCAGATTCGTCTTCGGCGAAGCAGAAGGTGTACTTGCCGGGATTGCCCAAGGTCGCGCGATCGATGGCGCCGGGCAGGCCGCCGCCAACGTTCCTGACGATGAGCTGCAGCGCGCGGCCGATCGTGGCATTGGCGCGATTGCCCTGGCCCAGTGCATTGACGCCGCTGTTCATGCCGATCGCCTTGGCGGCCGGGCCGTTGATGATCACCAGCGGGCCGGAGAAATGCGTGGTGCACAGAAGGCCGTGCAACACGAACAATGGATCGAGCGCCGCCTCCAGCACGCCCAGCACGACGGGCATGTATTCCGGCTTGCAGCCTGCCATCACGGCGTTGATCGCCACCTTCTCGACGGTACAGGGCGCGAGGTTGGGCGGGATCAGGCCCACGGCCTCGTCGGGCTTGCGATGAGTGCCGCCCAGCATGCGCAGGATGCGCTCGTCGGTCGGCGGCACGACGGGCAGGCCGTCGGTCCAACCGCGCTCGAAGCAGGCCTCCATCGGATCGTCCCAGTTGCCGACCGCGATCTCGCGCGACCTGAGCCCGGGATCGCCGTAGCGCGCGATCAGCGCCTCGTGCACGCCGGGCTCGATGCTCTTGGAACCGCAGGCCGGCTGCCAGTCGGGCAAGCCCTTGCCCTCGGCGGCGGTGCCGGCGAGCCGCATCCATTCCTTGCGCTCCCAGCCCACGGTACGCTCGACCTCGCAGCCGTCCTTGAAGCGGATCAGCGTCGGCACGGCCTCGATGTTGAGCCGGAAGGATCGTTCGAGGTCGTGATCATCGATCACCGAGCGCACGCCCGAGGGAAAGGTCGGATCGTCCTGGCTGACCACGGCCAGCGGGCCGGCGCGGTCGAGACTCTGCATCACCGGCTCGACCAGCACGCAGGTCGGACAATCACGCTTGGCGACGATGACCAGGCCGTCGCGGGGGAGAATGGTATCGGGCATGCGGTCACCTCATCGTCTTCCGGACCGCGCGCATCTTGCGCGCCTCATGAGCGCGCTGGAAGCGCGCGGTCCGGAAGAATTCTACTCCGCGAGATGGGCGTCGACCTGCTTGTCGATGAACGTCGCGTCCTCGGGGTTCGCATTCGGATTGCCGGCGCGATGGCCCCAGGCAGACGGGATCTCGACCAGCTTGCCGTGCCAGAGATGCGGAAGCTCGGCGCGATTGTCGTCGGTCTGGAAGTAGAGATCGGTGGCCGAGGGCATCAGCAGGACCTTGGCCTTGATGCCGGCCAGCGCCATCGCGAGGTCACCCCGGTAGAGATCGTTGGCCGAGATGTCGCCGTTCTGCCAGGTCCACAGCTGGGCCATCAGGTCGCGCGCGTCGCGGCGCAGGAAGTTGGCTTCCCACGAACGCACCAGAAAATCCTCCAGGCTGGTGAAGCCGAGCCCGCGCCACATCTCGCGGCGATAGAAGGTCTGGCTGAGCGCCCAGCCGGCGTAGATGCGGCCCATGGCGCGCAGGCCGTCCTGCGGCGTGCGGGCGTTCTGCACTGCCGTGCGCACGCCCTCGAGGAACACGAAGTTGTGCGGTGCGGTCTTGGCCGAGCCGCAATTGACGACGATGCGCTCGACCGCCTCGCCGAACAACGCCGCCCAGTGATAGGCCTGCTGCGCGCCCATCGACCAGCCATAGACCATCTTCACGCGATCGACCCCGAACAGCTCGGCCAACAGGCGGCGCTGCTGCATGACGTTGTCGCAGGCCGTGACCTCGGGAAATTCACCCGCCGCTCCCTGGGGCGTGTTCGACGGCGACGACGACAGGCCGTTGGTGAACATGTTGGGGATGACGATGAAGTAGCGGCTGGGATCGAGGCAGTGCTCGGGCTTGACCAGCCATTCGATGTCGGTGTGATGCGCCGAGTAACTGGTCGGATAGAGGATGACGTTGTCGCGCTTGGGCGCCAGCGTGCCGAAGGTCTTGTAGACGATACGCGCGCCCTTGAGCGTGCCGCCGCGCTGCAGTGCCAGGTCACCGCACTCGAAGGTGCCTTCACTGGTTCTCATGGTCTTCCGGACTGCGCGCATCTTGCGCGCCTCATGAGCGCGCTGGAAGCGCGCGGTCCGGAAGAACATGACGCACCGCCAACGCTCACGCCAGGCTCCGCACGATCTCGCCTTGCACCTGGATGTAACCCTCGGCGACGTATTTCAGATGCGGCCGCAGATGGCGATGCGCCTCGGGCAGGTTATGGAAGGCGATGTTGGGGAACAGGTGATGCTCGGCGTGGTACGGCAGGTTCCACATCAGGAAGCGCACGATGGGATTGCTGAGCGTGGTGCGGGTGTTGGCGAAGCCGTCGTCGGAGTTGGGGCAGAGCGTGTGCTCGCAGAGAAGATAGAGCCGCAGGAACGGCAGGCCGACCAGCAACGGGATGAACCACACCCACAGCACGACCGTCGCCTGCAGGGCGATCGAGCCCACGATCAGCGCGGCATAGAGCGCGAGCAGCCAGCGGCCCCAGCGCCGCACCTCGGGCCACGCCGAGGGATGGATGTAGTCGACATCGCCGCGATAGCCGAACGGGAACAGGAAGATGTCGCGCAGGCGCAGCATCAGGAACGGGATCGAGCTGACGCGGAACAGGTACTGCCCCCACGTCCTGGGCGTGCCTGACGTGACCAGTTCGGGATCGCGCGCGGGGTCCTGCGTATAGCGGTGATGCGCCATGTGATAGTGCCGGTAGAAGCCGGCATTGTTCAGGATGGCAGCGCCGGAGAAGAAGGCGAGCACGTCCGCCATCCAGCGCGTCTTGAACGAGCCGTAATGCACCGACTCGTGCATGGCGCCGAACAGCGTGTTGATGAAGATGCCCTGCACCAGCAGCGCCGGCAGCACCCACCACGTGTCTTTGGTCAGAAGCACCAGCCCGCCGCCGGCGACCAGCGGCGCCAGATGCGCCACCGTCTGCACCAGCCCATGCCGGTCGGACCGGGCGTAGAGGCGCTTCAGCACCTCCGCCGGCACGACCCGCATCTGGCGGGCGCGCTGGCCGGTTACGGTATAGGCGCCCATAGCCCGTCCTTGTAGGCGCGCTCGGTGCGCGCCTCGGCCGTCTTCTTGTCCTCTTCGCTGAGCCCGATCTGGTCGCCGACCATGCGGCTGATCGAGGGAAAGGCGCCCCTGGGCTGGACGTAGTCGGGCTGCCACAGCTTCGAGCGCAACAGCGCCTTGGCGCAGTGCAGGTAGGCCTGCCGCACCGAGATCACGATGGCGCACTTGGGCTCCTTGCCCTGCACCGCCATCGAGGCCAGCAAGTCGGGATCGACCGAGAGCCGCGCCGTGCCCGCCACGCGCACCGTCTCGGTGACTCCGGGGATCAGGAAGATCAGCGCAATCTCGGGATTCTCCAGCAGGTTTTTCAGCGTATCGAGCCGGTTGTTGCCTGGCCGGTCGGCCAAAGCGATCGTGCGCTCGTCCAGCACCTTGAACGAGCCCGGCGGATCGCCACGCGGCGTCACGTCCTGCTTGCTGGAAGCATCCGCCGTGGCGACCAGGCAGAGCGGTGAAAGACCGATGAAGCGGCCCATGTGCATGTCGATGCGGCCGATATCCTTCAACGCCGCGCCCTTGGAGACGGCGACGTAGGATCCGACCAGGGCGGCCGCACCGGCGGCATCGAGCAGCGCGGGCGAACGGAGTGGCAGAGCGTCAGGCATGGGAACCTCCGATACCATTGAACCTAGCATGATTCGGGCCTGCCACCGCTCGCCAAGACGTTGCCGATCTGGCTAGAGTTGCAGGCGCAGGCAGGGTCGCATGAAACGACGTGAATTGGACGAATCGTACGCCACCCTGGAGCAGCAGCTCGCCGACCGAGCCCGCGAGCTGGCCGAAGCGCTGGAGCGGCAGACGGCCACTGCCGAGATACTGCGCGTCATCTCCCAGTCGCCGACCGACGTCGGACCCGTGCTGCGGGCCGTGGCCGACGCGGCAGCCGGCCTCTGCCGCGCCGACGAAGCGGCGGTCTTCCTGCTCAAAAGACGGAACCTGCCGATGGGCTGCATCGGCGCATATCGCCAGCGCCCATGTCGACGTCGTGAAGGGTGAAGCGCGCGCACCCTTCCCGGCGTTCCGCTGCATCGCGAAGCCGTCACGATCGGCGTCATAGTGCTGACACGCTGCCAGGTCGAGCGCTTCACCGACAAGCACATCGAGATCCTCAAGATCTTCGCCGATCAGGCCGTGATCGCCATCCAGAATGTGCGCCTCTTCACGGAGATCCAGAAGAAGAGCCGCCAGCTCGAGATCGCGCGTGACGAGGTGCAGGCGCTGAACAAGGATCTCGAGGCCAAGGTAGCCGCACAGGTCGGCGAGCTCGAGCGCGTCGGCCGGCTGCGCCGGTTCCTGGCGCCGCAGCTCCCAGGCCATCGTCTCAGCGGGCGATGAGGGCATGGCAACCATCGCCGCGAGATCGTGGCGCTGTTCTGCGACTTGCGCGGCTTCACCGCCTTCTCCGAGACGTCGGAGGCCGAGGACATCATGCAGCTCCTCGCCGAATACCACGGCGCGCTGGGCCCGCTGATCCGCACCTACGAGGGCACGCTCGATCGCTTCACCGGCGACGGCATGATGGTGTTCTTCAACGATCCGCTGCCCTGCCCCGACGCGCCCGAGCGTGCGGCCAGGCTCGCCATCGAGATGCGCGATGCGGTGGCGAGGCTCGGCAAGACCTGGCGCAAGCGCGGCCATCGGCTGGGCTTCGGCATCGGCATGGCCCAGGGATACGCCACCTTGGGCCGTATCGGCTTCGAGGATCGCTTCGACGACACGGCGATCGGCGCCGTCATCAACCTGGCGGTGCGGCTCTGCGCCGAGGCGGCGGACGGCGAAGTGCTGGTGAGCGGCCGGCTGGCCGCCGCAGCCGAGGCGGTGGCCGAGGTCGAGGAACTGGGCGAGCGCCAGCTCAAGGGCATGGCACGACCTGTAGGGGTTGCCTGCCTCAGGACCCTCACGACGCATGTCACTGAAAGAATCCGGCAAATTGATTGTGGAACACCTCCGGCCAAGAGGCGTTCATCCCGCATGCGCCCGGAGAGAAAGGAGTGACCCAATGAGCGACTACATCCCCAATCCACCCAATCCAGAGCGCGACCCTCGCAACTACGACCGCTACTACGAAGACAATAGCGGCAAGGGCGTGACCCTGGTGGTGGGCATCCTGGTGGCGATCGCCTTGGCGGCCGGCCTGATGTTCTTCGCAGGCTCGCCCAACGAGCGTACCGAGCAGGCGCAGCTGCCGGCGCAGGACCGCACGATGAACCCGCCGGCCACGCCGGCCACGCCAGCCACACCTGCGACGCCACCGGCGGCTCCAACCCGTCCGGCAAACCCGCAGCAGTAGGATCGGCCACGGTCTTGGACAAAAAAAGGCCCGGCCGCGTGAACACGCGGTCGGGCCGCAAGGCCTTTTGTGTCTCGGTCGCTTCCTAGCACGCACCCCGACAGGCTTCCCGCGCATCCCGTGCAACGCTGATTTGCATGCTCAAGCGGGACCGCCAGCCCCTGGCCACTGTCCGGAAGACTACCTGCCCATCTTGTCGAAGGGTGACCGCAGGAACAGGGGCACGCTCACGCCCTTCACCTCGGCGCGGCTGCGTTCGACATCCTTGGAGATGCAGCGGCGGTCGAGCGCATCGTCCTTGGCGTCGCGCGGATAGGTGCGCACGGTGCTCAGCACCATCTGCACCATCTCGGCGCTCTGGCGCGCGCTGGCGCCGGCCGACTTCAACTTCTGCACCGCCTGCTCGAGGTCGGCCTGCAGGCCGGCGTAGAGGAAGGGCACCGTCTCGGTCGAGCCGCGCAGGCAATAGAAGATCAGCGAGCGGTCGTCGGCATAGTCGCGCGCCGTCATCAGCACGGCGTCGAACTGCACGCGCTCCAGCGCCGCCTCGACATGAGCAGCCGGCAGCGTGAGCAGCAACAAGCCCCCGGCCAGGAAAGTCCGGGCTGATCGGATCATGATCGTTCCATAGGGGACGCTGGCCGCCTGGTTGTCGATTAACCCGGTTGGCACAGTAGTGCGCTGCGGCGCCAATCGTGTCCGTGGTTTTGTCACATTCGTTTTCGCCTGCGGTGGCGCTGTGCAGGGCGTCAAAGATATCGCCGCAGCGTCGGCAACGCCTGCTCGACGCAGGCGCGGCCCTCGGCGATCGCCTCCTCGGCGCGGTTGAACTCCATCAGGCCGATGCTGCGCAGGCGCGGCACGAGCATCACATGCGGCGGCTCGCCGGCGAGCCGGGCGCGGGTGATGTGGTCCTGCATGATGTTGATGGCGGTGGCGAGCACGTCGAAATAGCCTGGTGCCGCCTCGCGTGGCGGCAGTGGCGCGCCGTCCGCCTCGGCCGGCGAACGCCGCAGCGCCGCCGGCAGGGGCCACGGCCCCAGCATGCGGCGCACGACCTCGCCCGAGAGACGCGACGGCCTGGTCTCGACGGGCGGCTCGGGTTCGGTGAAGCGGCGTCCCACAAGCTCGCCGTTGAGGTTGACGGCGATGATGACGTCGGCGCCGAGCGCGCGACAGACCGAGACGGGAATCGGGTTGGAAAGGCCACCGTCGAGCAGCCATCTGTCGTCGAGGCGGGCCGGGCTGAAGATGCCGGGGATGGCGATCGAAGCGCGCACCGCCTCGTGGATCGGGCCCGACTGCAGCCAGATCTCACGCCCCGTGGCCATGTCGGTGGCGACGGCGGCGTAGTGCGTGGCGTAGCTCTCGATCGGCTCGCCGATGCCCATGCCCTGCAGGAACGACATGACCTGCCGGCCGCTCATAAGTCCGCCGCCGGTCAGGCGCAGATCGGTGAGCCGCGCGATGGTGCGCCAGGTCGCCGTGCCGGCCCATTGCCTGAGCTCGGCGAGGCGGCCCGCGACATGGGCGGCGCCGACCAGGGCGCCCATCGAGGCGCCGCAGACGATATCGGGCTGGATGCCGGCCTCGGTCAGCGAATCGATGACGCCGATGTGAGCCCAGCCGCGGGCCGAGCCGCTGCCCAACGCGAGGCCGATGCGGGGGCGGGTCATGTCGCCATCATAGGCGCAGACAATCCGCAGATGCCACTGCCCACCTCAGACTGCAGGGGCCGTGCGGAACCTCGCCACACCGCTGACGTGATGTTTCGCGACGATGCTCGCGTGGGGGACGATGCTCGTGTGGGGGCAGAGCAACCGGGAAGTGGCGATGAGTATTCTAGGTGACCTGCGGGCGGTGGCGGCCAAGCTGTCGCACCAAGACAACCCTCCGATCTGTGCCTTCTGCGGCAAGGGCAAACTGGTCCTGATCGACGAACGGCCGGATCGGAACTTTGGCGCTCTCGGCGTCGTCGAGCAGACGCTGCGATGCGATGCTGCCGACTGCGGCAAGCTCACGATCGACTGATCGTTTCGGGCGCCGCAGCTGTGCCGTTCGGCATGTTGCCGGAAGCGGCCTTCCGGGGCAGCATGCCGGTCATGAGTGAGAGCGTGCAAAAACTCACCAGGCGCATCGAAGAGTTGCAGGGTGCGGCGCGCAAGTCGCGGCTGGAGGCCATGCGCCTCGCCGCCAAGCTGCTCACGACGTCCAATTCCGAACTGGCGGGTGCGCCGACCAATGCCCATCGCGAGGGCCAGCTCGCGGCGCTGCGCGCCCGCTATGAAGGGTTGGTGAAGATCGCCGACGAAGCGCAGGCCCAGATCGACCGGCTGCAGGCCGAGGAACACGAGCGGAAATACTATCGCTGAGCAGCCAACCTCGCTGCCGACTGTCGCCGAGGCCGGTTACCTCACTGCGGTGCTGCAACACTGCGGCGTGCTGGGCGGGCGATGGCCGCGTCGTCTCCGTCGAAGCCGAGGCGCCGCGCGACCCGCTTTGTCGCGCATCGTGCGACTGCGGCTGGCCTACGACGGCGCATCGGATGGGGCGCCGCGGTCGCTGATCCTCAAGATCGGGTTGCCCGGCGACCGCAACGAAGGGCCGTTCGTGCACGGCGAACGCGAGGCCGCGTTCCCGGTGAAGGGCGGCCCTTGCCAGTCGTTCCGCTTACGCGGCATCCGATGCCAGGGCCTCGGCCAGCTCTTCGGGCGAGACGCTCACGACCTGGCGCGTGCCGCCGGGCACGGGATCGGCCGGCAGATGCAGCAGGGTCGCCGTGCGGCGGAAGGCTGTGAAGGACAGGCCGGGAACCTGTTCCTCCTCCGTGACCAGCCTGTAAGTGCCCGCGGGCTGCGCGCCCTCGAGGGCCAACAGCGTGAAGGGGCGGCGGAACGTCACCATGGTCTCCGCGGTCCGTGTCGACATGACGACCTCCAGCCCAGGGGCGACCCGGGAGTTTCAGATGACCGTGCTCAATATCCGCCATCGCACGACCTACCGCTATCGCGAGCCCGTGCGGCTGGGGCCGCACCGGCTGATGCTGCGCCCCCGCGAGAGCCGCGACGTGCGCCTGCTGTCGAGCACCCTCGAGATGACGCCGGCCGCGTCGGTCTCGTGGACCAACGACGTGTTCGGCAATGCCGTCGCCACCGCGGGCTTCGCGGGCCTGTCCGACGGGCTCGTCATCGAAAGCCGGGCCGCGGTCGAACTCGGCGCCTCGCTCTGGCCGGTGTTCGATATCGCGGCCTCCGCCATCCACTACCCGTTCTTCTATTCGCGCGAGGAGCGGGCCGATCTCGGGGCGCTGGCGATGCCGCAGACCTTCGACGCGTCGGGCCGGCTCGCCGACTGGGCGCGGGGTTTCGTGCGAGGCGAGCGGACCGATACGCTGGCACTGCTCAAGGACATGGTCGCGGGTGTGGCGGCGGGGATCGGCTACCAGAGCCGCGAGGAAGAGGGTACGCAAACACCGTTGCAGACCATCGATCGCGGCTGGGGCTCGTGTCGCGACTTCGCCGTGCTGTTCGCCGAGGCGGCGCGCTGCCTGGGCTTCGGGGCGCGTATCATCTCGGGCTATCTCTACAATCCGGATCGCGCGCCGGTGCCGGAAGGATCGGGGCCGGGCGGATCGGCGATAGGCGCCGGGTCGACCCATGCATGGGCCGAGATTTTCCTCCCGGGCGCGGGCTGGATCACCTTCGATCCGACCAACCGGGCGGTCGGCGGCTACAATCTCATTCCGCTCGCCGTCGGCCGCGTCATCGCCCAGGTGATGCCGATGACCGGCACCTTCCTGGGCATGACGAATGCCTATCTCGGCATGTCGGTCGACGTCGAGGTCACGCCGTGAGGTAGCGACCATTCATCAGCGCATCGACGTCGCGCTGAGCGGCGATCTTCTCGATGTCGTACTTGGCGACGAGCTGGGCGACCAGTTCGTCGTTGGTCTTGAGGGCGGACAGTTCCTGCTTGGAGAACTTGCTCCACTTGGCGCCGATGGCGTTCAGCACGTCGTTGCGGTCGCTGTCTTGCGAGCGCGCAGCATTGTTCGTCGCGGGGGCGTTGGACATGGTGTCTCCTGTTTTCGGTTGGCGGCCCTCGAGCGAAATCGATCGAGCGGCGCCTCCAACAGATGGCGACGATGCTGCGGATAATAAGGGCGGCGTCGGGTTCTTTATCTTCGGCGCGCTGGGCGAATAGGCTGGACATCACCGGCAATGCGGCGCGCGATACAAGCTGCGATATGGGCGAGGCGATCGCGATGCCGTCTCGTGCACCGGGCAACCACATGGCCTGAGGAGCTCTGGTCATGGACTCCAAATCGAAGCCGGGCTGGGGAAGCTGGCTGATCCTTGGCGTGTTGATCGGCCTGCTGTGCCTGGCGATCGTCGTGCTCTATGTGAGCTGGGATCCCGAGCAAAGCGGCGCTATGACGGGCGCGGGCTACGTCGCGATGACGCTGGGCGTCGTGGCCACCCTGGCGCTGGGGATCGGCCTCATGGCGTTGATGTACTACAGCAATCGCAGCGGCCGCGACTGACGCTGCAACATTGACCGGCTCAACCGTGCATCGCCGGATCGATCCAGTCGATGGTCTCCACGGCGCCCCACACCGTGGCGCCGGTTACGGCGAGCGAGCAGAGCGCGGCGAACAGGGCGAGCATGAGCGCAAAGCCGTCCTCCTCGAGGTAGGCGAGCGCCAGCAGCATGATGACCAGCGCGGGGACGAGGTGGCTGAAGGGCACCGGCGAGATCAGCGTCAGGCCCACCAGCAGCATGGCCGTGCCGACGAGCCGCCGCGTGGTCGCGAAGACGGCGGGCAAGCGCGGCCGGATGAGCCGCTCGACCCAGGCGAGCCGCGGCACCACGATGTCGATGACGCGAGCCAGCCGCTCCACCCCGACCTCGCGGCGCGCCATCGTCCGCGGCAGCGCGACCGTGTCGTGACCGAGGATGAGCTGGATCGCCGGCCAGGCGATCAGCAGGCCGACGATGGTCGAAGCGCCCGGCAGCAGGGCGATGATGGCCATCACCAGGAGGGTCAGGCCGAACGAGCGCTCGCCGAGCTCGCTGATGAGCCAGCCTATTGAGACGCGCGGGCCTCCTGCCCGATCCAACATACGCGACAGATAGGACCGAGGTGGGAACAGGGAGGGGCAGTGCGTGGTCCCGGGTCAATCGCGCAGCTCCATTGCCACCAAGCTATGCAGTCCGTGGCACTGCAGTCTGAAAGTGTGATGATGTCGGGCAAGGGAGGCACCACGGCCATGGCTGCGAACGCTCGCCGACGGCTCGGCTGATCTCGAGGCACGGCGCCTGTGTACCGGATTGAACAGGCGCCCGGTTGCGCCGTATTGCTTGGACGCACATTCACAAAGAGTGTACGATTGTCTTCACCATCGCCCAACAAGCCTCGGCTTGCGATGGCTGAGAGATGCGTGTGCTCCCGCCCCAGCGGAGACACACATGAAAGACTGGCTCGTACCGCCCGTCCTGTTTCCGATCTTCCTCATTCTGCTGATTGCCGGCTACGCGATCCTGCGCACGCCGACGTGACCGCCGCCGCGCGCGGCCAAGAGGATTTGCCATGAACATCCCCAAAGACACCAAACCGATGATCTGGGGTGCCGTGATCGGTGCCGCCGCCTGCGCCATCCTGGGCTTCACCTGGGGCGGCTGGGTGACCGGTGCGACCGCCCGCAAGGATGCCGGCGTCGCCGCGCACAACGCCACCGTGGTGGCGCTGGCGCCGTTCTGCGCCGAACGCTTCCGCGCCCAGGGCGACGCCCCGGCCAAGATGGCCGAGCTCGCCAAGGCCAGCACCTGGGAGCGCACCACTGTCGTCGAGAAGAGCGGCTTTGCCGTCATGCCGGGCACCAAGTCCAACGATTCCGACATCGCCCGCGCCTGCGTCGAGCTCCTGCTGGCGCCGGCAACACCCAAGAGCTGAGCGACCGCGACCGGGCAGTGACCTGGGCCGGCAGGCATTGCCCCGGGCCGAACGCCTTCCCCCGGCAGAGGAGAAGGTCACCATGCCCATGGTCATTTCTGTCCCGTGCCGCGCCGCCGCCTTGACGCTGGTGACGGCCTGCGACGGCTTCCGCGCCGGCTACGTCAGTGCCGGCGGCGCGCCGGTCGCCACGGCGCGCGGCATCGACCAGGCCTACGCCGAGCACGATGCCTGCCTGGCGCGCAGCGCCACCGAACGCGCACTGGCCGGCGCCTCGGTCCATGCGCGCGCCCAGGCGCTGGCGCTCATCTGCTCGTCGTACACCGACCGGCTGATCACCGCCTCGAGCCACGACGATGCCGCCGTTGCGAGTGCCATCCGCGACGACACGGAATTCCGCGCGCTGGGCGTCGTGCTCACGACGCTGATCGCGAACTGAGGAGTGCGCGTGAGCAAGGCCGCTTCCGACGAGATCGTGGCCGGCAAGCTTCTGGCCGCACGCCGGGCGCTGCGCGGCACGGAATGGGACGGCAACGATCTCGACCATTTCGTGCAGGTGCTGTGCCGCCTCGATGCCGACCGGCACGGCTTCGGCGCAAACGACCTGCTCGCTGTCGAGGCCGCGTGGATGGGCACGGCGGGTGAGCCCTGGTCGGGCGGCTTCGTCGCGCGGCTGAAGGACGGACGGCGCGTTCATGTCGATGGCCGCGCCGGGCACTCGCACTGGTCCGAGGAAGATTCCGACATCGAGGCCGGCCTGCTCGATGATGGCGAGCAGCATCCCGAGCTCGGCGCCCGCGATGGCTGGCAGGCCCATGCCTGCGACGATGCGATGGCGCGCCGGCTCAACGAGCTTCTGGACAGGTTTGACGCCCGGGAGGGTGAACCATGACCGACGAACCGATCGAACTCGACCAGCGTCGCGGCCTCGCCGCCCAGAAGGCGACCGGCTCGCGCCGCCTGATGGCCCAGGTTGAAGCCAACGAACGCGCGCTCCGGGAGCGGCGCGGGGAGCTCGAATCCCACCTGATCGCCGCCCCCGCCGCCAACTGGGCGGAAGCGGCGGAGAAGGCGCGGTATGTCATCGGGCTCTATGCCGCGAGCCTCGGCAGCGGCGACACCCAGCGCCACACGCTGGTCGCCGCCGTGCTCGCCGATTTCGAGCGCCTCGCGGCGGAGGATCAGGCGACATGACGGGATCGGGGAGCGGACCTGAAGGTCCGCGCTCCGTCAACCCTTGATGAAGGCCAGCAGGTCGGCGTTAATCGTGTCGGCGTGCGTGGTCGGCATGCCATGCGGGAAGCCCTTGTAGGTCTTGAGCGTGCCGTTCTTGAGCAGCTTGGCCGACAGCGGTCCGGCGTCGGCATAGGGCACGATCTGATCGTCCTCGCTGTGCATCACCAGCACCGGGATCGTGATTTTTTTCAGGTCCTCGGTGAAGTCGGTCTGCGAGAAGGCGGCGATGCCGTCGTAGTGCGCCTTGGCGCCGCCCATCATGCCCTGCCGCCACCAGTTCTGGATGGTCGCTTCCGACGGCTTCGCTCCCGGCCGGTTGAAGCCGTAGAACGGCCCGGCCGGGAGGTCGCGATAGAACTGCGCGCGGTTGGCCGCGAGCTGGGCTTGCAAGCCATCGAACACGTCCTTCGGCAAGCCACCGGGATTGGCTGCCGTCTTCACCATCAAGGGCGGCACGGCGCTAATGATCGCCGCCTTGGCCACGCGGCTTTCGCCATGGCGGGCAATGAAATGCACCACCTCGCCGCCGCCGGTCGAATGGCCGACATGCACGGCACCCTTGAGGTCGAGATGGGCGACGACTGCCGCGAGATCGTCGGCGTAGTGATCCATGTCATGACCGTCGGCGACCTGGGCCGAGCGGCCATGGCCGCGCCGGTCATGGGCGATGACGCGGAAACCATGATTGAGGAAGAACAGCATCTGGGCGTCCCAGTCGTCGGCCGAGAGTGGCCAGCCGTGGCTGAAGACGATGGGCTGTCCCTTGCCCCAGTCCTTGTAGAAGATCTCGACGCCATCAATGGTTTTGATGAAAGGCATTGCTCTCTCCGTTGCCGTCATTCGATGGACGATAGGCATACGGCCTCGGGCATGCCTCGCGCAATTTCAACCAAGGTATACGTCGACCAACAAATAGGTGTGAGGCGTCTCACGCCTGTAACAGGGTCATGATGGCGGCGTAGTGGATGGCGGCCGCGATCACCACCGAGCCGTGCCACAGCGCGCGGGCGTAGCGCCAATGGACGGCGAGATGAAAGACCACACCGGCGGAATAGACCACGCCGCCCAACAGCAGCAGGATCAGCGTCGCGCGGTCGAGCGAGGCGAGCAGCGGCCCGGCGGCCAAAACGCCGATCCAGCCCAGCGCGAGATAGAGGACGACGGAGAGGGCTTCGACGCGGTGCGGCTGGAAGAGCTTGGCGGCGACGCCGACCAGGGCGGTCGTCCAGACGCCGGCCGTGAGGCCCACCGCCCAGCCCGCGGGCAGGCGCAGCGCCAGCGGCGTGTAGGTGCCGGCGATCATGACGAAGATCGCCGCATGATCGAGCCGACGCAGCCAGTCGCGCCATCGGCACGAGCGCCAGATATTGTAGACGGCCGAGCAGCCCAGCATGGCGAGAAGACCGGCGAGATAGACGGTGACGGGCAGGAGCTCGGCGCGCTCTGTCGCCAGGAGCATGGCGATCCCGCCGGCGACGCCCAGGGCGAGCCCCAGCGCATGCACGGCAATGTCGGCCAGCAGCTCGCGGCGTTCGATGGTCATCTGGGACAGAAAATGGCGCCGCCGGGGGCGATTTTCAAATCCGGATCGCGGGCGGGACGCCCGCGCTCCAAGACGATACGATGACTCCCCGAGGAGACTCTCCCATGGCCGAAGACACCCGTCCGCAACGCTTCGCCGTGCTGATCGACGCCGACAACACCTCGCCGCGCATCGTCGACGGCCTGTTCGAGGAGGTGGCGCGCTTCGGCGAGGCGAGCGTGCGGCGCATCTACGGCGATTTCTCCAGCCCGCGGCTGAAATCCTGGACCGAGGTGCTGCAGAAGCACGCCATCGATCCCTACCAGCAGTTTGCCTACACCTCGGGCAAGAACGCCTCGGACATCGCGCTGGTGATCGACGCCATGGACCTGCTGCACAGCGGCCGCTTGGACGGCTTCTGCCTGGTCTCGTCCGACAGCGACTTCACGCGGCTGGCCTCGCGCCTGCGCGAGGAGGGCGCCGACGTCTACGGCTTCGGCGCACAGAAGACGCCCGAGAGCTTCCGCCAAGCCTGCCGGCGCTTCATCTACACGGAGAACCTTCTGCCCGAGTCAGCCACGGCCGCAGCCGAGCAGGACGGCGGACGCCGCGCGCTGCAGCCACCCAGTGCAGCGGTGCCGTTGCTGGTACGCGCGATCGAGCAGATGGAGACGGAGGACGGCTGGGTCGGTTTGGGCGCCGTCGGCCAGCGGCTCGCGGCCATCGCCTCGGATTTCGATCCGCGCACCTACGGCTATCGCAAGCTTTCAGACCTCGTGCGCAACACCGGCGCCTTCGAGATCGACCAGTCGGGCGGCCGCTTCCTGCGCATCCGTGCCAAGCCGGCGCGGTCGGCCTCGTCGTCACGCCGCAGCCGCGCCTGAACAGGTGTCGAAAAAGAGCTTGTGAAGCGGCCAGCCAGGGCCCATGTCCATGGGACGATGCGGCGAACGATTCGGCGCGTGCCCTTTGCTCTGACCACAAGGTGACCCCCTGCGTCAGGATCCACTGAACGCACGGCCTCGGCTCATCCGCATCGAGCTTGCGGCGTTGCGCCGGCTGGCAAGCGACCGCCGTCTCGCCTCCACGCGCCTGCCGGCGCTGGTCCGCACCGGTCCGGCAGCGCCGCCGACGACCAAGCGAAAGGACGCGCGATGAGCCGCAGCGAGGACACGCCGCTCAGCGCCAACGAGGAGATCACGCTGCGGCGTGTGGCCCATGGCCAGTCCGACGTCACCCGTCTGCGCGTCGAGGATCTGGTACGGCTGCGCTCGCTGGTGCTGGTCACCGGCACCACGCGCGCGCCGGTGCTCACGGCCGCAGGCAAGGCGCGCTTCGACCGGCTCGCCAAGCCCGCCGCTGTGACGGAATTCAACGCGCAGAACGAGCTGATGGCGACCCTCGGCCGCCTGATGGCGCGCAAGGCGCAGCGCTAGTCTTATTCGGACCGCGGACCTCGGGTCCGGTCATGAGCGAACCTGCCTGCGCTCCACATGAAACAAACAAAAACCCGCTCCCTCTTACGAAGGTGCGGGCTCTGCCACCCCACCGAGCCGCCAGTACATCCGTGGTCGACCTGGGAGACTTGTTTGGATTGGCGCTAGCCGACGGCCTTCAGGTTGTCGGCCGACATCTTGCCGCTCCGGCGGTCGGTCACGAGCTCGAACTCGAGCTTCTGACCTTCGCTCAGCGAGCTCATGCCGGCGCGCTCGACGGCGCTGATATGCACGAAGGCATCCTTGCCGCCATTGTCCGGCTGGATGAATCCGAAGCCCTTCTGGGCGTTGAACCACTTCACGGTTCCCGTCGTCATGGGAGACCCTTTCACTTCACGTAACATGCTGCCCACGCGCAACCCTTGCGGGGAGGCGGGCAGGCCGTCGAATTTCGCACTTATTTCGGGAGCAAGGTCCTGGCACTGCGGACATCTTTTACGCGCAGCACCAATCGTCGTCCGTCCATCGACCTCTTGCATATGGGCGCTTGCCAATCGCTTTGCAAGGGCCATCTAAGAAGGGTTCCCCCTCAACCAAGGATTGCCATGTCCCTCGCACGCTGCAGCGCCGGCTCCGACGCTGAGGTCCGGCAAGCTGCGGCGCCGTTTGCGCACGCCGACGGCAGGCAGAGCGCCCTGCAGCTCGTGACCTCGTTCGGCCCTTTTCTCGCCGGCTGCGTGGCGATGCATCTGGCGGCGCAGGTCTCGTGGCCGTTGGCACTGGCGCTCGCCGTGCCGACTGGCGCGCTCCTGGTGCGGGTGTTCATCGTGCAGCACGATTGCGGCCACGGCTCGTTCTTCGCCTCGCGCCGCGCCAACGCGCTGGTCGGGCGGATGTGCAGCCTTATCACGATGACGCCCTTCGCCAACTGGAGCCGCCAGCACGGGCTGCACCACGCGGACTGGAACAATCTCGACCGCACCGGCGGCAGCGACATCTATTCGGCCTGCCTCACGGTCGACGAGTATCTCGCGCTGTCGCGCTGGCGGCGATTCCTCTATCGCCTGCCGCGCCATCCGCTGATCGCCAACATCCTGTTCCCGCCGCTGGTGTTCGTGCTGCTCTATCGCCTGCCCTTCGACACGCCGCGCGCCTGGGTGCGTGAGCGCTGGTCGGTGCATCTCACCAACGCCGCACTCGTCTGCCTGTTCGGCACGCTCGCCCTGCTGCTGGGCTGGCAGGAGGTGCTGCTGGTCCATCTGCCGATCATGGTGGTGGCGTCGATCCTGGGCGTGTGGCTGTTCTCGCTGCAGCACCGCTTCGAGACGGCGCACTGGACGGTGCGCGGCGAATGGAGCTTCGTCGACGCAGCCCTGCGCGGCTCGTCGTGGTTCAACCTGCCGCGGCCATTGCACTGGCTGACCGGCAACATCGGCTTCCATCACGTCCATCATCTCAATCCGCGCGTGCCCAACTATCGGCTGGCCAAGGCCCATCGCGCCGTGCAGGCGCTGCGTCCGGTGGTGCCGCTCAGCCTCGGCCGCGGCCTCACCGCTTCATTCCTGACGCTGTGGGACGAGCGGCGCGGCCGGCTGGTGCGGTTTCGCGATGCCCGCGACGCTTCGCGGCTTTCCCCGGCCGGCGGCGAGGTGTAAGAATGGGGCACCATCGCCTCAAGCGTCGGCCTGCGATGGCTGAGAGAGGCGTGTGCTCCCGCCACAGAGCAGGAGCCATCGTGATCAACGCCCTTCCCTACCGCTTTTGACATGCAGGCCACCCGCGGCTCGATCCAGTTTCTCGGCCGGCTGAGCGGCGCCGGCGAGCTTGCCTGCGACGGCGAGGCGATGGGGCGTGCCACCTTCGAGATCGACGGCTTTCGCACGCGGACCGGCGAGGTCGTAGGCTCGGGCGAGATCCGCATGATTCCCGCCGAGCTCGACCGCGCCTTCGGCCGCACCAATCTCACCCTCACCACCGACGACGGCCGCGTGCTCGCCGTGCGCTTCTCCGGCAAGCGCCACAACGCTTCGGAGAACGCGGCTCACGCCGACATCACGGGCGATCTGCCGGCCGCCAAGCACTGGCGACGGTGACGTCTATTTGTCATCCCGAGGCTGTTGCCGAGCGAGGAGCATTCGTGACGCCGCCAGATCCCGCGATGCGCCGCCAGTTCGGCGATCATCTGATCAAGGCGGGCCTGCCGGAATAGCCCGGCGCTCACGCTTGCGCTTTACGCGCGGCGAGCAGGCCAATCGGAAGAAGAGCCGACACCATCGCAAAGAGCATGAAGGCGGCGTCGGCATCCATCGCGAGCGCGGCACCATGCACCGCCGGTCCGACCGCCGCGCCCAACAGCATCGTCGCCACGAGCCATTGGCCGGCAAAAGTCGGCGCCATGTCCGACACCCTGGCCTGTAATCGTGCCGAAAGCAGATTGAAGGCGATCTCGTGGGCGAGCAGCCCCAGGAAGAACGCCGGCAGGCTCGTCGTCGTGGCAATCACCAGGCTGCTGACAGCAAGCAACACGCCGAG
This sequence comes from Rhodospirillales bacterium, assembly GCA_009377525.1. Lineage (GTDB taxonomy): Bacteria > Pseudomonadota > Alphaproteobacteria > Reyranellales > Reyranellaceae > Reyranella. The sequence continues at coordinate 69,646 of WHTW01000001.1, read as the reverse complement.
CTCGGCAAAGCGCGGATGCTGCCTGTTCTGCAGGCCCTTTCTGGCGAGCGACAGCAGGGAAAGACCCGCGACAACCTTCATGCCGGCCAAAGCCCAGGCGGCATCGTGACGATGCCGCGGTCGGTAGCGCGCTGAATGGCGTAGGCCAGCAAGCCCGACGGCCCGACGAGCAACAGGAACACGATCGCCAGGGAGCGAGAAGCCGGGGAGCGATGAGACCATAATGAAGCCGTCAAGCCGGGCGAGCGGAAGCCGGCGAAGCACCGACTTCGGCGCTACGCTGAGCCGCGGCAGCGGCGCTGTCGCGCGGCGACGCAGCGACCGTCAGCATGATGGCATTTGCCGCAATCGGGCGCAGCAGCGGCGCACCCAGCCACAGCACCAGCGTGCCGAGCTTGAAGGGCGGCTTCAGCAGCACGTAGTCGCCGTAGCGCGCGACAATGAAGTCGAAGACCTGGGCATCGGTGTCGCCGGCACTCAGCCGCTCGCGCATGTCGCGCCACCTCGGCGGCCGAATCGTCAATCGACTGGTTCTGGCAGACGACGCAGCGCAGCGCCTGGCCGATCTCCGAGCGGCAGCGTGCCCTGCACCAACGCGACGGCCAGCGCCAGGATGAGCGCGAAGTGGCCCTACTCGGGAATCGTGTCTTCCGGACCGTGGGCCTCCAGGCCCGCTCATGAGTCATGAGGCGGATCTGGAGGCCCGCGGTCCGCATGAGCATGACGCTCACTTCTTTTCCTTCCACTGACCCGCCTTCTTGATCGCCTTGGCGACTTCGGGCGGCATGTAGTTCCCGTCGTGCTCGGCGAGCACCTCGCGAGCCACAAAGGGCTGCAGCTTCAAGAGCTCCTGCGCCGACTGGCGCGCGTCGTCGAAGCGGCCGAGCTGCCACTGCGCCACCGTCATGGAGCGCCAAGTCGGGGTGTGCTTGCGGTTGGCGCGCAGCGAGCGCTGGGCCAGCTCGAGCGCACGCCGGTAGCGGCCGCCGGAGATGGCGGCGGTGGCGGCGAGCGAATCGTAGAAATAGCGGTGCGGGTCGAGGGGCGACAGCGACAGCGCTCGCTCGGTGTGCTCGACGGCCTGTTCGCCTTCGCTCTTGAAAGCGTGCAGCGTGCCCTTGAGCAGCCAGGCGAAAGCGTTGCTGGGATTGGCGGCGAGCGCGCGCTCGTAGGAATCCTGGGCGACGTCGAACTTCCTCAGGAGGTTCACGTGCACGAAGCCGTTGATGGCGAGCGCCAGCGAATTGTCGGGATCCATGTCGAGCGCGCGCTTGGTGCATTCCGACGCGAGATAGGTGTCGCGTTGCGTAACAGTCGCCCAGATCCTCGATGTCGGCATCGAGGTTGGCGGTGAGGCCGTCGCGCACGTGTTGCGACACCACGATCTCGCCCGGACCGGCCAGGCTCATCAAACGGGCAGCGAGGTTGACGCCGCGACCCCAGCACGTCGTTGGCACCGATGATGACGTCGCTCACCTCCATGCCAGTACGCAGCATGATCTGGCGGTCGGCGGCACGGGCGGAGTTGGTGCGATGGCGCTCCTGCTGGATGGCGAGTGCGGCCGACACGCCGGAGCGCACGTCGGCGAAGTCGAGCAGCATGCCGTCACCCAGGCTCTTGACGAAGCGGCCGTTGTGGCCGGGGACGATGCGCCGCTTCACATGGTCGACGAAATCCAGCCAGTGGCTGATGACGCCCACTTCATCCTGTTCGATGAGTCGTACCGCGCCGACGATGTCGACGAGCAGGACCGCGCGCTTGGCCCACGCGACATGATGTTCTGACCGAAACTCGGACAGATCGAGCTCTGCCATTGGGACCCCATCGAACCGCGTGCGCCCCGCGCCAAACGGCCCTTCTCATCGACCATGGCAAACGCGGCAGGGTCAGAAAGTGACAATGCGCACACCTGGCGAAAGTGACTTCGCGCACATCCAGCACGGCCAAGTGCGAAGAGTTCCGCTAAGCGCCCACAGGAAGCAAAATGTGCGCAGTGGCACTATGGAGAGTCTGCAGCCTTGATACGTTCTTCCAGCATGGCGCGGATCGGCGCATCGGCCGGCAGGAGAGCGAGCAGCGTCTTCCAGCGGCGAGCGGCGGCGGGCTTGTCGCCGGCTGCGAACGACGCCGCGCCGAGATAGAACAGCGCGAGGCCGTTGCGCGGCTCGGCCTTCTCCAGGCGCTCGAGCACCGCGACGGCGGCAGGCGACGGTGGCTCGCCGGGCTTCAGGCCGCGCACATGCGCCTCCGCCCAGTCGGCCAGCAGGCGGGCATCGACGGGACCCAGCGCATCGGCCTTGGCGTAGGCGTCGATGGCGCTCGCATGCTCGCCCAACACTTTCCAGGCGTTGGCCAGGCGCAGCCAGCCGCCGCGATCCTGCGGGTTCTCCTTCATGCGCGCGGCAAGGCCCTCAACCATGCCGCGGATCGCCTGCTGGCGCTGCTCGGGCGTCAGTGCCGCCATCGCCTCCCGCTGCTCTCGCGAGGGCTGCGGCATGGTCGTGCTAGCCGCAAGTCCCGCTGCCTGGGCAACGCGCGCCATCTCGGCTCGCAGCATCGGCAGGAAAGGCGCGTTGGGCGGGCTCTTGGCTTCGAGCTCCTGCCAGCGCTTGAGCGCGGCCGCGCTGTCACCGGCCTGCGCGTCGTGCAGACCGAGATAGTAGAGAGAGCGCGCATCGTCGGGCTGCAAGGCGAATGCCTTGCTGAACGCCTCGGCGGCGGCGGGAGTGACCGTGCCGTCGGCGTCGAGAGTCAGCGCCTCCCCCAGCGCCGACAGTGCGTCGGCGTCGTTCGGTTCGGCGGCGACGCGCGCGCGCGCCTGGGCGACCAGTTGCACAATGTCCATCGGCTGTTCGGTCGGTGGCTTTGCGTCGGCGACGAAGGGCGCGGCGGGCAGGCCGGGATGGCCGATCTTCAGGTAGAGGCCAAGCGCCAACAACGGTATCGCCAGCGCGAACGCGGGCGGCAGCAGGCGATGCAAGGTCACCGAAGGAGTGGCCGTCTTTGCGCTGGAGTCGGCGGCGAGGATGCGGCGTTCGATCTCCAGCCGCGCGGCCGCGGCTTCGCTTTCGCTCAACGCACCGCGGACGCGCTCGCGCTCGATCTCGGCGAGCTGGTCGCGATAGATCGCGAGCTCGCCCTCGAACCGGCCTGATGAGCGATGCGTCGATGTCACGCGCGAGCGCAGCAACGGGATCAGCAGCGCGCCGACCGTCGCCGTGGTGAGAAGCGCGAGCAGGAATTCCAGCATCACCGCCCCAACAACGACCGGAGCCGCTCGCGCTCCTCGTCGCTGAGCGGCGGCAGTGGCGCGGTGGCGCGGCGGCGCAAGGCCGTCAGCATGATGGCGGTCGCCGCGACCAGCAGGACCAGCGGCGCGCCCAGCCACAACAGCAGCGTGCCGAGCTTGAAGGGCGGCTTCAGCAGAACGTAGTCGCCATAGCGCGCGACCATGAAATCGAACACCTGGGCGTCGCTGTCGCCGGCGCTCAACCGCTCGCGCACGGCGCGGCGCATGTCGCGCGCCACCTCGGCGGCCGAATCGTCGATCGATTGGTTCTGGCAGACGACGCAGCGCAGCGCCTGGCCGATCTCTCGTGCGCGGGCTTCGAGCGCGGGATCCTTCAGCATCTCGGTCGGCTCGACCGCGAGCGCCGGCAGGGCGAGCAACGACACCAGCAGCAGGACGAGCGCGCGCCTCACGGCTTGCCGCCCTTGAGGAACGGCAGAATGGTGTTGCGGACATCCTTCTCGGTGATCGGCCCGCGGAAGTGGAAGCGCACGATGCCGTTGCCGTCGATCAGGTAGGTCTCGGGCACGCCGCTCAGGCCCCAGTCGAGTCCCGTCCTGCCGTCGAAATCCTGGCCGGCATAGAGGAACGGATCGCCGAGCTTGGCGAGCCAGGCGCGCGCCTCCTCGGGCTTGTTCTTCCAGGCGATGCCGACGATAACCGCGCCGTCGCGCTGGGCGAGCCGCGTGAACAGGGGATGCTCGGCAAGGCAGGGCGTGCACCAGCTTGCGAAGAAGTTGACGATCGTGGGCTTGCCGGTGCGCAGGAGTGCGTCGGTGAGCGGCTTGTCGCCGTCGCGCAGCGCGCGCAGGTCGAGGCGTGGCGCAGGGCGGCCGACCATCACCGAGCCGATCGACGCGGGATCGCGGCCCGCCATCAGCGACCAGGCGAAGAAGCCCGCCATCAGTGCCAGGGTGGCGAGCGGCAGGAGGAAGAGAAGCCGGCGACTCATTCTGCCACCTGTACCGCCGGCCGGCGAGAGGGCGCGCCGATCCTGAGGCGACGGTCACTCAACGACACGAACCCGCCGAAGGCGCAGAGCGCGGCGCCCAGCCAGATCCACGGCGCCAGCGGGTTGAGATAAAGCCTGATCACCCAGCCGGTGTTGCGATCGCCCTCGCCCAGGGTGGCGTAGAGGTCGCGCAGCCCGTTCGTGTGGATGGCGGTCTCGGCGACCTGACGGCGCTGCACGGTGAAAAGCCGGCGCTCGGGCTGCAGGATGGTGAAGGGCCGGCCATCCGTGGTGACGGCGAGCGTGGCGCGCTCGGCGAGATAGTTGGGGCCCTGCACGTTGTCGACGCGCACCAGCGCGACGTCATAGCCCGCGATGCGCGTCTTCTCGCCGGGCTTCAGGGTCTGGATCACTTCGAGATGCCAGGCGCCGGTCGCCACCGCGCCCAGCACGACGAAGCCAAGGGCGGCATGCGAGATGGTCATGCCGATGGCGGCGCGCGGCGTGGCGCGGAGCCGGCGCAACGAGTCGGCCCACGGCGCGCGGCCGAGCCGCAGGCGTCCGGCGAACTCGACCAGGCTGCCCACGATCAGCCAGACGCCGAAGCCGAAGGCGACGGCGGCCAGGGTCGAGCGGCTGTCGATGGCGACGGCAGCGACGATGGCGGCGACCACCGCCACGAAGAAGGCGATGCGCAGCTGCTGCAGGGCGGGCCACAGCTCGGCGCGCTTCCAGCCCAGGAAGGGGCCGACGCAGAGCGCGGCGAACAAGGGCGCGCAGATCGGCACGAAGGTCGCGTTGAAGAAGGGCGGACCGACCGAGACCTTGTTGCCGGTCAAAAGATCGAGGAACAGCGGGTAGAGCGTGCCCAGAAGCACCGTGGCGGCGAGCGTGCAGAGCAGCAGGTTGTTCAGGATCAGTGCGCCCTCGCGGCTGATCGGCTGGAACAGTCCGCTCGAGGTCAGCTTCGGCGCGCGCCAGGCGTAGAGCGCCAGGCCGCCGCCGGTGACGGTCAGCAGGAAGGCCAGGATGTAGAGGCCGCGCGCCGGATCCTGGGCGAAGGCGTGCACCGAGGTGAGCACGCCCGAACGCACCAGGAAAGTGCCGAGCAGGCTTAGCGAGAAGGCGAGGATGGCGAGAAGGACGGTCCAGCTCTTCAGCGCATCACGCTTCTCGACGACGATGGCCGAATGCAGCAGTGCGGTGCCGGCGAGCCACGGCATCAGCGAGGCGTTCTCGACGGGATCCCAGAACCAGAAGCCGCCCCAACCGAGGATGTAGTAGGCCCACCATGAGCCCAGCGCGATGCCGAGCGTCAGGAAGCACCAGGCGGCGAGCGTCCACGGCCGTACCCAGCGCGCCCAGGCCGGATCGACGCGACCTTCGAGCAGGGCGGCAATGGCGAAGGCGTAGGTCACCGACAAGCCGACATAGCCGAGATAGAGCAGCGGCGGATGGAAGGCCAAGCCCGGATCCTGCAGCAGCGGATTGAGGCCGTTGCCGTCGGCGGACGCAGGCGACAGGCGCTCGAAGGGATTCGATGTGAACAGCAGGAAGGCCAAAAAGCCTACGCCGATCAGCGCCTGGATGGCGAGCACGCGCGCGCGCAGCGTGTCGGGCAGATTGGCACCGAACAGCGCGACGGCGGCACCGAACACGGAGAGGATCAGCGCCCACAGGAGCATGCTGCCCTCGTGATTCCCCCACACGCCGGAGATCTTGTAGACCAGCGGCTTGGCCGAATGCGAGTTGGCGACGACGTTGGCAACGGAGAAGTCCGACGTCACATAGGCCTGGGTGAGGGCGGCGAAGGCAACGACGACCAACAGCGCCTGTGTGAGCGCCGCCGCGCTGCCCAACGCCATCAGCCGCGCATCGCCGCGCGCGGCGCCGACCAGCGGCAGTGTGCCCTGCACCAGCGCGACGGCCAGCGCCAGGATGAGCGCGAAGTGGCCGAGTTCGGGGATCATTGGGCGCCCGCAGCGAACGAAGTGAGCGAGGGTCGCCGGCGGGCGGCAGCGCCTGGAGCGCAGCGAAGGCGCGAGAGCCCGCTGTGTGGAGCCTTACAGGCGGCGTCGCAGCACAAACCTTGTCTGTTCTGAACCGCGCGGGCTCTCGCCGCTTCGCTTCGCTGCAGCGGCTGCCGCCCACCGGCGTAAATGATGCTCCGCATCATTTGCGCCATTGCCCCGCCTCCTTGATCGCCTTGGCGACCTCGGGCGGCATGTAGTTCTCGTCGTGCTTGGCCAGGACTTCACGAGCAACAAAGGCGCCATCGGGCCCGAGCGAGCCTTCAGCGATGACGCCTTGGCCCTCGCGGAAGAGGTCGGGAAGGAGCCCGCGATAGACGACGCTGATCGTCTTGTGCGTGTCGCTGACGGTGAAACGGATCTCCTGCCCGTTCTTCTTCACGCTGCCCATCTCGACCAGGCCGCCCAGCCGGAAGCGGCGTTCGGACGGGATGCTCTTCTCGGCGACCTGGCTCGGCGAATAGAAGAAGACGAGGTTGTCGTTCAGCGCCGTCAGCACCAACGTCACCGCAACGCCCAGCACGACGAGCGAGCCCGCCAGCAGCCACAGCCGTTTGCGCTTGGGAGTCATCGCTTCCTGTCGAGGCCGCGGGCGGCCAGCTCGCGGCGCGCCCGCCGGCGCGCGGCAACGCTTGCGATCACCAGCCCGCCCAGGCAGACCAGCGCCACGGCGTAGGCCGACCAGATGAAGACCGTATGGCTCATGACGGTGGCTTAGCCTATGCCAAAGGCCGGGAGAAGGCGGCAAATGCGCTTCCTCACCGCCTTGTGTAGGCGGCTGTCATACATTAGCTTACGGGCATGCCGGCCAAGCCCATCCTCAATGTGCGCCTCGCGCCCGAGACGCTGCGCAAGCTCGACGCGGTAGCGGCGGCGACGCGGCGCACCCGATCCTTCATCGCCAACGAAGCATTGGAAGCCTGGATCGATCGAGAGATCGAGATCATCGAGGACCTGCGCGTGGGCTTCGAAGAGATACGCTCAGGCAAGGGCATTCCCCACGAGCGCGTCATGCGAGACATCGATCTCGCGGTGCAGCGAGCCGTCAAGCGCACTGGCCGCCGCAAAACGAGTCGTAAGTAGGACCGCCGCTTGAGGCGGGTAATATGGTCGCCGCGGGCCGCCGCGATGTATCGACGTGAGGTCCTAGACTATCTCGAAAAACAGGGAGAGCCGGCGCTGCGGCGCGTGAGGGGCGATATCGAGCGCGCCATCGAAGTACTTTCGCAGCGCCCGATAGGTCGTCCGGGCCGTGTTTCCGGCACGTACGAGAAGCTCGTCATTGGGCAGCCTTACCTCATCGTCTACTCGTTGCTACCGAGCGACGATGGCGGAGAAGACGATCTGGTCATCATGCGCATCGTCCATACCTCCCGCGACTGGCCACCGGGGCGCTGGCCATGATGAACTATGACAGGTGATCGGCCATTTCGAGCCGGCGGCGATCGATCTCGGTCCCGGTGCGCACCAGCACCAGCAGGATGAACAGCAGCAGGAACGAGGCCGCCATCCAGAGCAGCGGTATCAGGATTGCCGGATGGATGGCCGGCGCGTCGAGCCGCATGATCGACGCCGGCTGATGCAGCGTATTCCACCAATCGACCGAGAATTTGATGATCGGCAGGTTGATGACGCCGATCAGCGCCAGGATGGCGGCGGCGCGATCGCCGCGGTCGGGATCGTCGTAGGCGCGACTCAGGGCGATGTGGCCGAGATAGAGGAAGAACAGCAGCAGCATCGAGGTGAGCCTGGCATCCCACACCCAGTAGGTGCCCCACATCGGCCGGCCCCACAGCGAGCCGGTGAGCAGGCAAACCAGCGCGAAGCAGGCGCCGACCGGCGCGGCGGCGCGCGCCATCAGGGCCGCCAGCGGATGGCGCCAGACCAGCAGCGAGGCGCCCAGTGCGGCGAGCAGCGCATAGCCCCCCATGGACAGCCAGGCCGACGGCACGTGCACGAACATGATGCGCACTGTCTCGCCCTGCTGGTAGTCGGGTGGTGACTGCAGCAGCGCGAGATACAGCCCGACCGCGAAGCCCAGCACGGTGGCGAACGTCAGGCCCGGCAGCACGCGCTGGCTGAAGCGGCGGAAGCGCGCCGGGTTGGCGAGGAAATGCAGGTCGGCCATTTCTGCCCTGTGTCGGTCCCTGGCTCGTTCTTGTCTATTCGCCAGCCTGCCGCAAGGCGGCGGCCATGGCCCACGGGGTGGTGGCCAGCGCCACCAGCGCGAGGGCTGCGAGAATGGCGATATGGGCCAAAAGGTCCTCGCCCGTCATCAGGGTATCTATGGCGGCGGCGCCGAAGATCAGGGTCGGCACGCAGAGCGGCAGGGCAAGCAGGGCCAGCAAAGCGCCGCCACGGCGGGCGCCCAGCGTCAGGGCGGCGGCGAGTCCGCCGATCAGGGACAGGGTCGGCGTGCCGACCAGCAGGGCCGCGGCCAGGGCGATCAGCGCTTCAGGCGGCAGCCCGAAGCTGACGCCCAGCAGCGGCGCCAGGACGACCAGCGGCAGGCCGGTCACAATCCAGTGAGCCGCGCATTTGGCGAGGGCGGCCAGCTCCAGCGGCCAGGGCGCCAGCAGCAGCAGGTCGAGCGAGCCGTCCTCGTGATCGGCGGCGAACAGCCGGTCGAGCGACAGCATCGAGGCGAACAGCGCCGTGCACCACAGCACGCCCGCGGCGATGCGCGCCAGGATGTTGGCCTGCGGGCCGATGCCCAGCGGGAACAGCACGGTCGCCACGACGAAGAAGGCGAGCACGACGGCGACGTCGCCGGGTCGCCGCCAGACCAGCCGCAGGTCGCGGGACAGGAGGGCGAGGAAGCCTGTCATGCCGAGAGCTCAAGCGTGCGTGCGCCCGGCACGCCGAGATCGGCATGGGTCGCGGCGATGGCCAGGCCGCCATGGGTGAGGTGCTGCTGCAGGACGGTGCGAAAGGCCTGCTGTGCCGGGGCATCGAGGGCATTCAGCGGCTCGTCGAGCAGCCACAGCGGCGCCTGGGTCAGTAGCACGCGAGCGAGGGCGGTGCGGCGGCGCTGGCCGGCAGACAGCGTGCGCACCGGACGATGCGCCAGAGCGTTGAGATCGAAGGCGACCAGGGCGAGGTCCAGGCGGTCATCGGCAGCAGGCCGGCCGCGCAGTCGCTCGGCGCCCAAAAGGTTCTCGCGCACCGTCAGGTCGCCTTTGAGGCCATCGAGATGGCCAAGCCAGGCCAAGCGACCGCGCCAGGTCTCGGGATCGTCCTGCACGTCGGTGCCCCGCCAAAGGATCGTGCCGGCCTCGGGCCGCACCAGCAGGGCCAACGCGCGCAGCAGCGTGGTCTTGCCGCTGCCGTTGCGGCCGGTCAGGGCCAGAAGCTCGCCGGCGCCCAGAGCGAAGGACAGGCGGTCGAAGACCGGCCTGCCGCCGCGGCGGCAGGCAAGATCCGCCACATCCAAGAGGGGCACGTCGAGGAGAGCGGGCGCCATGCGGCGCCGTCGTAGCATGCTGAAAAGAAAAAGGCCGTCTTCTCGGGGGAGAGTGAGAAGACGGCCTAAGCGCCTCCGAAGAGGCTAGAACGTGGCTTTGGGGGGACCACGTTCGGGGGAGATACAAAGCGAAGATGGAAACCCCCGATGGCCGTCGCTAGACCCAAATAGGGCCAAAGTGTGATTTTTCAATCACGCACAATGATGGTGGTAATTAGAAAAGTCGGCGTCGAATCAACATGTTGCCGACCGCGATCGGGCGCGTGTCAGCTGTAGGGATCAGCCGCGTCGCGCATGCCGTCGCCCATGAACTGATAAGCCAGAATGACCAGGATCACCGGGATCACGGGCAGCATCAGCCACCAGTTCACCGCCACCACGTTGATGTCGGTCGCCTCGTTGAGCAGCACGCCCCAGGAGGTGATGGGCGGCCGCAGGCCCAACCCCAAGAAGCTCAAGGCTGTCTCGGCCAGGATCATCGACGGGATGGAAAGCGTGGCCGAGGCGATGAGATGGCTCATGAAGCCCGGCAGCAGATGGCGACCGATGATGCGCCCGGGCTTGGCGCCCATCATCTGGGCGGCGGCGGCATAGTCCTCCTCGCGCAGCGACAAGAGCTTGGAACGCACAGCGCGCCCCAGCCCCGGCCAGTCGAGCAGCGCCAGGATGATCGTGATGCCGAAGTAGACCAACAGCGGCGACCAGGTGACCGGCAGCGCCGCCGACAGCGCCAGCCACAACGGCAGGTGCGGGAAGCTCTTGATGATCTCGGTGATGCGCTGGACAACGCTGTCGACCCAGCCGCCGTAGTAGCCGGCCAGCCCGCCCAGGACCAAGGCCAGCGTGAAAGAGAGCGCAATGCCGATGATGCCGATGGTGAGCGAGATGCGCGCGGCATAGACGATGCGACTGAACATGTCGCGGCCCAGCCGGTCGGTGCCCAGCCAGAAGAATTGCCCACCCTCCGGCGGGCAGACGAAGTGGAAACGGCCCTCGATCAGACCCCAGAACTCGTAGGAATCGCCCAGGCAGAAGAAGCGCAGCTGCTGCGGCTTGGTCGTGTCGGGCGAATAGACGCGCTGCAGGGTCTCCATGTCGCGCGTGGTCTTGAGCGCATAGACGAACGGCCCGATGAACTGGCCCTCGTGGACGAAGTGGACCTCCTGTGGCGGCGCGAAGATGTAGGCCGAATGCCGCGTGTGCAGGTCGTAGGGCGCGATGAACTCGCTGATCACCGTCGAGAAGTAGATCAGCGCCAGGAAGATCGCCGAGACCACGGCCGGCCGATGGCGGCGGAAACGCCACCACATCAGCTTCCACTGGCCGGCCATGTAGTACTTTTCCTGATCGGCCGTCAGGCGCTCGGCGACGTAGGGATCCCACGGCTCCTTGTTGACGAAGTGGTCGGAGCGCCGCCGCGACGAGGGAGTGGTCTGGTCGGTCATGGCTACTTCTCCGACCCTATTTCTCTGAGGTGGCGCCGAAGCGGATGCGCGGATCCAGCGCAGCCAGCGCCAGGTCCGAGATCAGCATGCCGACCACGGTCAGCGCCGCGACGAACAGCAGGAAGGTGGCGGCGAGATTGACGTCCTGGGTCTTCAGCGCGCCCAGCAGCATGGGGCCGGTGGTCGGCAGCGACAGCACGACCGAGACGATGACCGAGCCCGAGATCACGTCCGGCAGCAGCCCGCCGATATCGGCGACGAACGGGTTGATGGCGTGACGCAGCGGGTACTTGATGAGGAGTCTCAGCGGCGGCAGGCCCTTGGCACGGCCGGTGACGACGTACTGCTTCTGCAATTCGTCGAGCAGGTTGGCGCGCAGCCGTCGGATCATGCCGGCGGTGCCCGACATGCCGATGACGATCACCGGGATGACGAGATGCTGCAGGATCGAGCCGACCTTGCCCCAGCTCATCGACTGGTCGATGTACTCGGGATCCATCAGGCCGCCGATCGACAGGCCGAAATAGACCTTGCCGACATAGAGCAGCACCAGTGCGAGCAGGAAGTTCGGGATCGAGAGGCCGATGAAGCCGATGAACGAGGCGAGGTAGTCGCCGAGCTTGTACTGGTGGGTCGCGGCATAGACGCCGATCACGAACGACACGATCCAGATGAAGGCGATGGTGGCGCTCTCCATCACGAGGGTGAGCGCCATCCGCTCGCCGATCAGGTCGGCCACCGGCACGGTGTCCTGGCAGGAAAGCCCGAAATCCCAGCGGAAGATGCCGGCTACCCATTCGAGGTAGCGCTGCCACAGCGGATCGTTGAGGCCGTACATGTGGCGCAGCTCTTCGGCGCGACGCAGCGCGTCGGGATCGCCGCGCGACAGCAGCTCGTCGACCTGCGCGGTGACGCAGTCGCCCGGCGGCAGGTCGATGATGAAGTAGACCAGCGCACTGATGATGAACAACGTCGGGATCATCAGCAGCACGCGGCGGACGATGAAGCGCAGCATGGCTAGATCCCTCCCCGTGCGACGCGCACGTAGTGGCCGGGCGAGGCCTCCGTCCAGAACACCTGGTTGGTGGGATCGTCGCGGAAAGGCTCGGGCCAGGCCGTCGGATCGGAGGCCTTGCCTTCCATCAGCGCGCCGAGATCGAGGCGGGCGTCGGGATCGGGCATGGGCACCGCCGAGAGCAGTGCCTTGGTGTAGGGATGCAGCGGATTGCGGAACAGCTCGCCCGCCGGCGCCATCTCGACCAGGCGGCCGGCGCACATCACGGCGATGCGGTCGGCGATGTAATCGACCACCGCGAGATTGTGCGAGATGAACATGTAGGTGAGGCCGAGCTGCTTCTGCAGGTCCTTCAGGAGATTGAGGATCTGCGCCTGGATCGACACGTCGAGCGCCGACACCGGCTCGTCGCAGATCACCATGTCCGGCCTGAGCGCCAAGGCGCGGGCGATGCCGATCCTCTGGCGCTGGCCGCCTGAGAAGGAGTGCGGGTAGCGGCTGAGATGGCGGCGGTCGAGCCCGACCATCTCCATCAGCTCGCTCACCATCTCGCGACGATAGGCGTCGTCACCGATCTTATGGATGACCAGCGGCTCGACCAGGATGTCGTAGACCGTCATGCGCGGATTGAGCGAGCCGAACGGGTCCTGGAAGATGAACTGCAGCTTGGTGCGGAAGCGGTCGAGGTCGGCGCCTTCCAACGACAGCACGTCGATCTTGCGGCCCCAGTCGTCGAATACGACGCGGCCAGCGCCTTCGTTCGGGTTAGCCGAGATGCCGCGCATGAGAATCTTGCTGAGCGTGGTCTTGCCGCAGCCCGATTCGCCGACCAGGCCCAGGCACTCGTTGCGCTCGACGTCGAAGCTCACGTCGTTGACGGCGCGCACGGTTCGGGTCGTCCCGCCGCCGGTGAGCTGCTCGAACAGGGTGTCGGCCTTGCGGATCTGGAAGGTCTTGGAGAGGTGGCGGACCTTCAGGACCGGCGCATTGGGATTGAAGGTCTCGGTCGGCTTGGAGACCGCCTTTTCCTTCAACAGGTGGCCCGTCGCCGCGGTGATCTCGCGGATCGGCTGCAGCCGCTCGCCGGGCGCCATGTCGAAGCGCGGCACGGCATGCAGCAGTGCCTTGAGATAGGCATGCTGCGGATCGCGGAAGATGTCGTGCAGGTCGCCCGATTCGACGACCTTGCCGCGGTACATCACCACGACGTCGTCGGCGACGTTGGCGACCACGCCGAGATCGTGGGTGATCATCAGGAGCGCCATGCCGAGCTCGGCCTGCAGGTCCTTGATGAGACGCAGGATCTGTGCCTGGATGGTGACGTCGAGCGCGGTGGTGGGCTCGTCGGCGATCAGCAGCGCCGGCCGGCAGACCAGGGCCATCGCGATCATGGCGCGCTGGCGCAGGCCGCCCGACAGTTCGAAGGGATAGGTGCGCAATGCCCGCTTCGGATCGGGGAAGCCCACCATGCGCAGCATGTCGACGGTCAGCGCCTCGATCTCGGCGCGGCCGAGCTTGCGGCCGGACAATTGCGCGGCTTCGGTGATCTGGTCGCCGAGCGAATGGATGTTGCTGAAATGGCCGCCGCCACCATGCAGCTCGACCGCCTCGCCGATCTGGTCGCCCACCGTGTGCAGCGCCGACAGCGAGGTCATCGGCTCCTGGAAGATGATGGAGATGGCGCCGCCGCGGATCGCGCGCATCGGCGGCCCGACGCGATCGAGCTTGGCGATGTCGATGGGAGGGGCGCTGCCGCGCGCATCGGCGAACAGGATGGAGCCCGAGGAGATGGTCGCGGTGCGCGGCAGCAGGCCCATGATGGCCTGGCTGCACACCGACTTGCCCGAGCCCGATTCGCCCACCAGCGCCAGCGTGCCGCCGGGCGGCAGGCTGAACGAGACGTGGTCGACGGCGCGCAACGTGCCTTCGTGGACTCCGAAGTCGACGGTCAGGTCCTCGACGCGCAGCAGCTCTTTCATACTTTCTCTTCCTGCCCCGCAACCGAGATGCCCATCGCCTTGAGATTGGCCCGCGTCGTCTCGCTCAACGGCAGGCCTGTCGTCTCGGCCGCGCGCGCCGCGCGTTCAACCACATCATGGAAGCCGTCGAGCGAGGAATCGAGCTTGACCGTGCGGCCGCCGGCCGACCCGACGCTGAGCTGCATCCAGCCGTCGGTGCGATCGCGCTTGGTCGAGAAATAGCTGAGCTTCAGCCGGTCGAGCCGGTTCCACTCCACCAGGGTGCCGGCCGGGCCGTCGGCGCAGAGCGTGTCGGGTCCCAGCACGTAGCGCGTGTGGTGGCGCAAGGCGGTGCGCACGAGAAATGCGGCGAACAGCAGGAAGCCCAGCAGCAGGATCGCCGCCAGCCAGCGATTGACGTCGAGCAGCAGCAGAGGTGCGCCGCACAGCAGCACGCCCGCCGTGGCGCGCCCATAGTCGGCCAACAGGGTCTGACGCGGATAACGCAGATCGGCTGAACTCAACCGCGATCCTCCCCTCCCGTTGCGAACAATTCATGTGCTGGTCGGACGCGAAGTCCGGGCAATTTCAGCGATTTTTGCCACATCGACCTTAGGAAATCCCACGCCCCGCCGTCCATCGCAAGATGGTGACTGAGGACGCCCACGGGCTCGCCGGGCGCGCGCGCACGGGCCAAAGCGGAAACAAGCGCGTCCAGTGCAGCCGCCTCGCCGACAAAGCCGCGGCCGCCCTTCCAGTCGATCAGGTCGACGTGTGTGTTGACCTCGAGAAGCCCCCTCACCGGATGCATGCGCCGCCGTGCACCGAAAGTCGAGAGGCCGGCGAAGCCGATCTCCGGCAAGGTTGGCACCAAGGCCGGCGCGATGCGGTTCCAGGGCGGCACCAGCACCGGCAAGGGACGCGTGCCGAACAGCCGTTCGAGCGCCATGCGGCCGGTGCCCAACTCGCCCAGCACCAGCATCGCCGGCCGCTCGGTGCCGAGCTCGATCTTCTTGTTGTCGCCGGGCGCAGCGTGATTGACGTGCGCGTAACCATGCTGAAGCAGATCGACACCCGGCTCGCCCGCCAACCGGTCGGCAAGAGCCTGCGTCGCCGTCGCCGGCACGACGGCAAGCGCCAGCGGCACGCCGGTATCGCGATGGATCGTCAGCAATCGCTCGAGCGCGGGCCCGACATCGGCGGCATCGTCGTCGCGCCACCACAGCTCGGCCGTGCGGCCGGCCTGCGACCAGCGCGCCGCCTCGTCCAAAAGATCTGCCCAGGTGCTCATCTGACCAACAGGCGATGCAATAGCGCCGCCGTCTTCGGGCAGCCATCGACGTCGCACGCCGGGAAGCTTTTCAGCGACGGACCGGCAAGCGCACGACCGACGGCATCAGCCAGGCTTTGTGCCGACAGCATGCCCGGTGGCACAACCGCAACCATGCCACGCTCGGCAAGCGCCTGGGCACGGTCCGCCTGCTCGGTCTCGCGCTCGGTGGCAAAGGGCACCAGCACGGCACGGTCGGCGCAGCACAGGGTTTCGATCGTGGTGTTGTAGCCGGCCTGGGAAATCGAGAGGGTGGCGTTGCCAAGCAGCGTCGTGAAGTCGGACCGCGCCGGCTCGATGACGATGCCGTCCTCGCGGGCGAGCGCGGCCCGGTCATGCGCCGGCAGGTTCTCGCCCAGCAGCAATCGCCAAGTGCGGTCGGCCAGCGCCGTCCTCGGCCGCGCGGCGATGGCAGCCTTGAGCAAAGGTGCACCGACGGCGCCGCCGCCCACCGAGACGACGACCTCATCTTTGCCTTCGGCGCTCTGCATCCCCTGCGCCGACTCGTGCTCCGAGACATAGCCGGTATGGAAGGCGCACTCTTTGATGCGCGCCCAGCCGGCGAAGCTTCTCTCGAAAGGTACGAGGCGAGGGTCGCCGTGGATCAGCACGGCATCGAACAAGCGCTCCAGGATCTGCTCGGTTTCGGCGATCCTTTCGGGGCCGGCGCGGCGCACCACGTCGCGCACCGAGCAGGCGATCAACGGCCGCTTCGGCAAGCCTCGCGCCGCCTCCAGGAGCGGCAGCAATTCAAAGCGCAGCCGCGCGCGGCCGAAGGGGAACTGCTCGGTGATCACGATGTCCGGCGCCTCGGCGCTGAGCAGGCCGAGCAGGGCTCCGGTTCGCTGGCGCTGGAATGCGTCGTCGACGGGCGTGCCGTCGAGCCGGGCGAGATCACGCAGGCTCTCGTCGGCCGCGCGCAACGGCGGCAGCTGGTGAAAGCGCGCGCCACCCAGCACCAGGCCCTCGACCGGCGCACCGCCCGAGACCAGCAGCACGTCGAAGCCGCCGGCCACGAGCGCCCGCGCCAGCACGGCGGCGCGGCGCAGATGACCGATGCCCAGCAGATGCTGCACATAGAAGAAGACGCGGCTCATAGCGGCACGTTGAGGCGATCGACCGAGACGCGGCCGTCGCCATGTGCCGAGAAGAAATGCAGGCAGCGCCAGTCGAGCTTGTGCGGCGGCCGGCCCATCATGTCCCAGCCCGTGGCCAGCGCCAGCAGGGCGCGCATCGTGGCCTTGTGCGACACCGCGACGACCGGCTGGCCGGCGGCGGCAATCGACACCGTCCAGCCGCCGATGCGGGCCATCGCCGCACGCGGCGATTCCCCGCCGGGCGGCTGGAAGTCCAATCCCTTGTTCTCGGCGGCGATGAAGGCCGCACCGACGCTCTCACGCAGTTGGGCGATGGTATGGCCTTCCCAGGTGCCGAAGCTCATCTCGCGCAGCGCCGCATCGACGATGACCGGCGCCGATGGCTGCAGCAGCTCGGCGGTTCGGCGCGCACGCTGCAATGGGCTGCTGAGCCGCTGCCAGCCGTCGGCCGGCGATGGCAGGCGCCAGGCGCGGGCATCGGCCTCGCCGGCGGTGTTGAGCGGCGTGTCCGTCAGGCCTTGCAGGCGGCGCTCGACGTTCCAATCGGTCGCGGCGTGGCGCAAGACGGCGAACGGCACGCTCATCGCAGCGTCCGCAAGGCAGCCGCCAGGGCATGCGCCGCGGCGCGCTCGTCATGACGGGCGTTGACCCGCGTGCGGGCTGCCTTGGCAAATCGTGCACGCTCGCCCGCATCGTCGAGCAACCGGGCTGTCGCGGCGGCGAACGCCGCAGCATCGCCGATCGGCGTCAGGACGCCAGTGATCCCGTCGGCGACGACTGCAGGCACGCCGCCGGTGCGGCCGGCAACGACGGGCAGGCCCGCCGCCTGGGCTTCGAGGAAGGCCATTCCGTAGGCTTCGTTGATCGCGGGCCAAAGGTAAAGGTCGGCCGACGCATAGATGGCCGGCAAATCGGTGTGCGCCACGGCGCCGGCAAAGCGCACGCGCTCGCCAAGCGGCACCATCATCGCCTCGACCTCGCTGCGCGCCGGCCCGTCGCCGACCAGCAGCGCCCGCCAGGGCTTGTGCTTCAGCTGACTGAGCGCGTTTGCGAGCACACGATAGGATTCGAGCTTGTCGCGCGTGCGCATCATGCCGACGCTCAGCAGCAGCGGCGGATCGTTGGCCGCGCGCGGCGCCAGATCGAACGGCCGCGTGTCGATGAAGGGCGGCAGCCAGACCTGATGCGCACCCGGCCGCAGCCGCGCCTTCACACCGGCGACGTCGCGCGGATTGACCGTCAACACCAGGTCGGCGGCGGCGAGGGCGCGCTCGACGGCGCGATGGCCGAGCCGCGTCGGCCCCTGGGCGCGGCGCGGCGCGTGCGAGGTTTCGACGAGCGCGTAGGGCAGGCCCAGCGCCCGGGTCACGATCGGGCCCAGCCAGTCAGGTTTGCGGTAGTAGCAGTGGTAGGTGAGCCAGAGACCGAAGCGCTCGGGATGGCGCGCCGGCAGGGCGCGCCAGCGCGCGATCAGCCGTTGCGCCTGCGCCCGCGCCCGCCGCTCGAGCGCGAGATGGTCGTGCGGCGCGGGCACGCCCGGCGCGACGCGGTTCAGCGCCGGCATCACCACCGTGTGGCCGAGCCGGCGCAGCAATCGCCGCAGGCCACGCGCCATCTCGCGATCGCCCGAGGGAATGGGACTGTCCGGTGACTTGAGCGGCGTGTGCAACAGCACGCGCATGGTCTACTCCGCCGCCCTTGCCTCCGACAGAATGGCCTCTCGGCGGACATCCTGGCCCAGCGCCGAGGCGATCCAGTCGACGCCGGCGTCGAAGGAGAAGCGGGTGCGCACGGTCTCGGCGGCGCGGTGCGCAAACTGCTGGCGCAGATCGGGATGGACGATCATGCGCGCCAGGGCGGCGGCCAGCGCCTCGGGCGCGCCGGGCGGCACCAGCAGGCCGTTGTCGCCGTCCTCGATGAACTCACCGATCGCGGCGGCGCGGGTCGAGACGATGGCGAGGCCCTGGTGAGCCGCTTCCATCAGCACGTTGGGCAGGCCGTCCTGGTCGCCGTCGGCCGACTTCTTGCTCGCCAGCACGAACAGGTCGGCGCGTGCGAGGGCGGCGAACACCTGCTTCTGCGGCTGGGCGCCGAGCCAGGTGCAGCGATCGGCGATGCCGAGCCGCTCGGCCTGCGCCTTCAGCATGTCGCCGAGCTCGCCGGCGCCGATATGCTCGAAGCGCCAGTGCAGCGTCTTTGGCAGCAGGGCGAGTGCGTCTAAAAGATCGCCAAAACCCTTCTTCTCGACCTTGCGGCCGATCGACAGGATGACGACGGGATCGGCGGCATCGCTGCCATCGCGCCGCGCCCGCAAGTGCACCGGCGCCGGCAAATGCGCGAAGTCGAGGCCGTGATAGATGAGCCTCACCTTGTCCTGCCGCGGCGCCAAGGCGCGCAGGCGCTCGGCGCCCATGTTGGTGCAGGTCACGGCCCAACTGCAGTCGGCGAGCTTTTCCGCCGTCTCCCAGGGCTGGCTGGTCCAGATGTCCTTGGCGTGTGCCGACACGCTCCACGCCAAGCCGCGCATCAGGGCGGCATAGCGCGTCACCGCCGTGGGCGTATGCAGGAAATGGGCATAGAGCCGCTCGACGCCAGTCGGCAATTCGGCCGCCAGCACCAGCGCCTGGCCCCAGCGGCGCAGCCGGTTGGCCGAGGGATCGCGCCGCAGATCGGCCAGGAATCGCGCGCGCGCCGTCGCATAGCCCGACAGGCGCCGCGCCTTCAGCCAGCCGGCCCAGACGCGGCGCGGATCGTTCTTCAGGTACTCCGGCAGATAGACGACGCGGCCCTGCACGCGGTCATGCACGGGATGGCGATGCTTGTCGGTCGGCCGGCGCAGCGACCAGATTTCGAGTGCGACGCCGCGCGCCTCGAGGCCGGCGATCTCCTGGGCAATGAAGGTCTCGGACAGGCGCGGCCAGCCCTTGAGCACGACCGCGACACGCGCGTCGATTGGCGAAGACATGAAGATTCCGGCGATCAGGTCCTGGCGCGCGCCGGAGGCACGGCCGGCGGCGCGGCGGGGTCTGGCACGTCGCTCCAGATCGCCTCGAGCGACGCGGGGCCGCGGTGAGGATGGGCAAGCTGCTTGGCGACCAGACGCCAGACATTGGGAAGACCATCGAGCAGGCCCGGCACGACGACGTCGCTCGGCAGGCCCTGTTGCGGCAACTGGCGCAGTGCGGTCGCCATGGCATGCGGATCGCGGCCGCGGTCGGCATCGAGCATCTCGATCAAGCCGACATTGCGCGCGGCGCGGGCGCGGATGAACTGTTCCAGGCGCGGCCTGGTGCGCGGCACGACGATCGCCTTCTTGTCGAAGGACAGGATCTCGCAGAAGGTGTTGTAGCCGCCCATCGCCACCACGCCCGCCGCGCGCTGCATCAGAGCGCCGAGATTGTTGGTGAAGGTGAGCGTGCGGATGTTTCTGAACTTGGCCGACCGTTCCTTGAAGGCCTCGCGCTCGGCAGCCGACATGAAGGGGCCGAACACGATCAACGCACCGTAAGGGATGTGCGGATCGCTCTCATAGGCCGCCAGCACCCAGTCGATCAGGTCGGCGCCGTCGCCGCCGCCGCCCGCGGTGACCAGGATGAAGGGCCCGCCGATCTCCTCCATCTCGTGCGGCACGTCACTGTGCAATGGCAGGTCGCGGCGCAGATAGCCGGTATAGACCATCTTGTGGCGCACCGACGGCGGCACCTCGATGCCGGTCAACGGCTTGTTGATCTGCGGCAGGCCGTAGATCCAGATCTCGTCGTAGAGATCGCGCAACGCCGGCACGACGTGCTTGCGCTCCCATTCGGCGGCGAGCGCCGCCGGATCGTCCATGACGTCGCGCAGGCCCAGCACCAGCGGCGTGCCGCGCTCCTTCAGCAGCTTCAGCGCCGGCACGACCTCGCCGCGCAGGCCGGTCGGCTCCTTGTCGACGATGAACAGGTCGGGCCGGTAGATGTCGGCGGTGTCGCGGATGATCCGGGTCCGCATCGCCATCGTATGCTCGACGCCGACCCTGAGGTTGGCCGAATCGTACTCGCCGGTCTCGATCTGCTTGACGATGCCGGGAATGCGCACGAAATCGATGCCGGAGCGGAACTCGTAGGAGCCGATGACGGGCGAGCCCGACACGATCAGGACCGAGACATTGGGGTCGGCCGCCACCAGGGCGTTGGCGATGGTCCGGCAGCGGCTCACATGGCCGAGGCCGAAGGAGTCGTGGCTGTAGATCAGCGCACGCTTGGACCGGCTGTGAGGCATACGGGCGTCTTTCTCCTTGCCGAAGCGCGTCCTGCCCCGACCGGTGATTTCGGCCGGACTATGCCATACTGGGGCGGGCACGCGAACCCCTCCCGCGATGCAAAATACCGAATGTAATCAAGGCACTGATCTAATATAGGAGAGAGGGGCGCCGCACCTGGGGCTTCGACTGCGGATATTGATGCAACGCAATCTGTTCACCTACATCTGGCGACACAGCAGGCCCGAGCAGATCGTCATCCTGGGCCTCGTGGTGCTGGCCCAGGTCTTTTATTTCCTGTCGTTGACGGTGCCCAAGGCGGTCATCAACGACGGCATCCAGGGCAACGCCTTCAAGGACAGCAAGACCATCCCCTTCCTGGTCTTTGAGTTCGACCTCTCGGCCATCCTGCCCGGCAAGGTCATCCGCATCTTCGACGGCTTCCAGGTCGACCAGCTCGGCTACCTGGTGACCATGAGCTTCGTCTTCCTGGGCGCGGTGATCGTGAACGGCCTGTTCAAGAAGACCATCAACACGCAGAAAGGCCGCATGGGCGAGCGCATGCTGCGCCGCCTGCGCTACGAGCTCTACGAGCGCATCCTGCGTTTTCCGCCGGCGCATTTCCGCAAGGTCAAGCAGGCTGAGCTCGCCACCATGATCAAGGACGAGGTCGAGCCGTTGGGCGGCTTCATCGGCGACGCCTTCGTGCAGCCGATGTTCCTCGGCGGCCAGGCGCTGACGGCGATCCTCTTCATCATGCTGCAGAACTGGTTGCTGGGCATCGTCGTCATCGTCCTGCTGGGCGTGCAGATGGCGATCGTCCCGCGGCTGCGCCGGCCGGTGCTGGTGCTCGGCCGCCAGCGCCAGATCACGGCGCGCCAGCTCGCCGGCCGCATCGCCGAGACCGCCGACGGCGTGCACGAGATACATATCCATGGCGCCGCCAACTACGAGCGCGCCGACATCGCCGAACGGCTGGGCCGCATCTTCAAGATCCGTTTCGACCTCTACCAGAAGAAGTTCGTCGCCAAGTTCTGGAACAACATCCTGTCGCAGGCCACGCCGTTCGCCATCTACCTGGTGGGCGGCTATTTCGCCATCACCGGCCAGATGGACGTCGGCGCCGTGGTCGGCGTGCTGCTGGCCTACAAGGACCTGCCGTCGCCGATCAAGGAGCTGCTCGACTGGGATCAGCAGCGCCAGGACGTGCAGATCAAGTACGAGCAGGTGATCGACCAGTTCCAGCCCGAGGGCATGATGCCGGAGACGCTGCAGGCGCTTCCCGACGGTCCGCCGCCGCCGCTCGGCCGCGAGCTGGCGCTGGCCGGCATCACGGTCTCCGAGGACGGCCGCGTCAAGCAGCTCGACAGCGTGTCGATGGTCCTGCCGACCTGCAGCAAGCTCGCGGTGATCGGCGGTTCCAGCTCGGGCAAGGACGTGCTGGGCCAGGTGCTGGCGCGGCTGACAATGCCGAGTGCGGGCTCGATCAAGATCGACGGCAACGACTTCTTCCAGCTGCCCGAATACGTGCTGGGTTCGCGCACCGCCTATATCGGCCAGGAGACCTACCTGTTCCCGCTGTCGGTGCGCGACAACCTGCTGTTCGGCCTCAAGAACCGTCCGGTTGCGCCGGCCACATACGACGACGCCCTCAAGGACGAACGCGAAGCCTTCTGGAAGGAATCGGTGCGCGCCGGCAATCCGGCGCTCGACCCCAACGCGGACTGGATCGACTACGAGCTGGCCGGCGCCACCGGACCGGCCGACCTGCTGCCGTGCATGGTTGACGTGCTGAAGCAGGTCGAGCTCGACGAGGACATCTATGCGCTGGGCCTGCGCGGCACGATCGATCAGGCCGCCCGGCCCGATCTCACGGAGAGGATCCTGAAGGCGCGCCACGCCATGCACGGCCGCCTGCAGGATCCGAGCTACGCCGGCCTGGTCGAGACCTTCACCGCCGACCGCTACAACCGCAACCTGTCGGTCGCCGAGAACATCCTGTTCGGCACGCCGCTCGGCAAGGACTTCGCCGGCGACAACATCGCCGTCGACCCCTACATGCAATCGGTGCTGAGGGCGACCGGCATCGACCTCGACCTGCAGCGCGTGGGGCTCACCATCGCCGAGACCATGGTCGAGCTGTTCTCCGGCCTGTCGCCTGACAATCCGCTGTTCGAGCAGTACAGCTTCATCTCGGCCGACGAACTGCCCAACGTTCGCCTGCTGCTGCAACGCCTGGGCGGCAAGGGCATCGACGCCGTGCCCGAAGCCGACCGGCCGCGCCTGATGACCTTGCCCTTCCGCTACATCGAGGCGCGCCATCGCCTGGGCCTGATCGATGCGGCGATGGAGGAGCGCCTGCTGGCGGCGCGGCACGCCTTCGCCTCCGGCCTGCCGGAGTCACTGCGCGGCGCCGTCGAGTTCTACGATTTCGAGCGATACAACAGCGCGGCCACGCTGCAGGACAACATCCTGTTCGGCCGCCTGGTCTACGGCCAGGCGCAGGGCGAGCAGCGCATCGGCACGCTGACCTCCGAGGTACTGAACAAGCTTGGCCTGCACAACTCGGTGATCGAGGTCGGGCTCGAGTACAATGTCGGCGTCGGCGGCAAGCGCCTCACGGCCACGCAGCGCCAGAAGCTCGGCATCGCCCGTGCGCTGATCAAGCGGCCGCAACTCATGATCGTCAACGAGGCGGTGGCCTCGTTCGACGGCCGCACGCAGGACCGCATCCGCGACAATATCCTGGCGACGGCGAAGAAGGACGATCGCGGCATCGTCTGGATCGCCAGCCGGCCGGCCCAGGCGGAGCCGTTCGAGCAGATCGTCGTTATGCAGGGTGGCAGGATCGCCGCCCACGGAGCGCCGTCCGATCTGGCGGCAAAAGGTGGGCTCTACGCCGAGCTGATGGCGTCGGCTTGAGGGAATTCAGGAGGACACGATGAACCTCAACGAAGAAGTCGAACTGCTGAAGGGCGTACCGATCCTGGCCAAGATCGAGCCGGCCAAACTGAAGCTGCTGGCTTTCACCAGCGAGCGCATGAACTTCGTCGAGGGGCAGGAGATCTGCCATCAGGGCGATCCGGGCGATGCCATGTATGTCATCCTGGGCGGCGTGGCCGACGTGCTGATCGACACGCCGGCCGGGCAGATCCAAGTCTCCGAGATGAACAAGAACGACTTCTTTGGCGAGATCGCCATCCTGTGCGACGTGCCGCGTACCGCCACCATCAAGGCGCGCGAGCCGCTGAACACGCTGAAGATTTCCAAGGACACGTTCTACCGCATGGTCGGCGAGTTCCCGCAGATGGCCATCGAGATCATGCGCGAACTGGCGCACCGGGTGGAGGACACCAACAAGAAGCTGCGCGAGGCGACGGCGAACAACAAGGCGGCCTGAGGGATGTCATGCTCTTCCGGACCGCGAGCTTCCAGCTCGCTCGTGATCATGAGCGCGCCAGAGGCGCGCGGTCCGGAAGACCATGAAGCCCGATGCCATAGATGAGCCGCCTCGACAGTTTCATCGCACGCATGCAGGCGCAGCGCGACTGCCTGAATTTCCTGAAGCCCAAGATCGACGCCCTGCCCGGCCCCATCCTCGAAGTAGGCCTGGGCAACGGCCGCACCTACGACCATCTGCGCGATCTCTTTCCCGGCCGCGACATCTACGTCTTCGAGCGCAAGGTGGCGGCCCATCCCGATTGCATCCCGCCGGACGACCGGCTGTTTTTAGGCGAGGCGCGGGAGGCGATTGCCGAGGCCGCGCAAAGACTGGGCGCGACGGCGGCGCTGATCCATACCGATCTCGGCACCGGTGATCACGAAGCCAACATGGCGGTGGGCAAGTGGCTCGGCCCGGCGCTCGACACGCTGGCGGGGCCGGGCGGCTACGTGCTCGCCAACCAACCGCTCGCCGTAGCGCGCTGGCGCCGCCAGCCCGACCCACCGGGCGTGCCGAAGGATCGGTATTTTCTGTACCAGGTGGACTGACCCTGCTCTCTGCTCTTCCTCTTCTCCCCCGCTAGTATCTCGACACAGTGGTTCTGCCGATCCGGTTCCGCTTGAGCTGGCGCGTGCAGCACCTCTCGGCCTTGCTGGGCGGCGCATGCACTGCAGTCGGCGGTGCTCGAGATTTCCGAGAGAGAGCCTTGTGGTCGGAGGAAGCCGCAGCCCCATCGGTTGGGCCCTCTGCCCTGGAGAGCCCATCCCGTCCGGCGGGGCGCAGCCGGACGGGATGACCGGCTCCAGTGCGGGAGCGATCTGGCCTAGGGTCGGATGAACGATGCATAGAGCGACAGACGCTCGCACGCTACTGAAAACCGCCGTGCTTGTCAATAACTTTAGTTCATATCGGCATCGCAGCACCCCCGCGATGCCGGGTTCTTTTATTGCGACTTTTGGCGCTCCAGGAGGGGCCATATCTGGGAGCCGCCGCCGCCGTCATACCATGGCTTGCGTCGCTCGACCGACGTGCAGGCAATGCTGTCACCGTATCGGATCGAGGTCGATACCAACCGTCACAACCTCTGTGACGAGCTACTAGGAGGAGGAGGCGAAGCGGCCCGGCTAGCGGCTGAATAGTCGCAGCAGCACCAGCAGCACCACCGCGCCGATCACCGAGCCGATGAAGCCCGCGGGCTCACCCGGAGCGTAGAGGCCGAGCGCCTGGCCGCCGTAGGTCGCGATCACCGCGCCGACGATGCCGATCACGATGGTGACGATGATGCCCCGCGGGTTGGGGCCGGGCGTGATGAACCGCGCGAGCAAACCGACGATCAGGCCGATGACCAGGACTACGATGATTGTCATGCGCTTCTACCCCTTCTTTCAAACCTCGAACGTCGCCATCACCGGCACGTGGTCGGACGCCTGCTTCCAGTCGCGCGCGTCGACATCGATGCGATGGCTCCTGATGGCGCCCGACAGGGCCGGCGAGGCGAGGATATGGTCCAGCCGCCGGCCGCGGTTGGAGGCGCGCCAGTCGTTGTTGCGGTAGCTCCACCACGAATAGAGCTTCTGGTCGTCGGGCACGAAGCGGCGCGGCACGTCGATCCAGTCGAGCGACGCTTTTAGCCGCCCGAACAGCTCGACCTCGACCGGCGTGTGCGACACGATCTTGAGGAGTTGCTTGTGGCTCCACACGTCGTGCTCGAGCGGCGCCACGTTGAGATCGCCGACGGCGATGCGGCGCTGGCCCTTGGCGGCGTGCGGGCCGGGCTTGCGGTCGGCGAACCACCCTGCCATCTCGCGGTAGAAATCGAGCTTGTGCGCGAACTTGTCGTTGAGGTCGGGATCGGGAACGTCGCCGCCGGCCGGGATGTAGAGATTGTCGAGCAGGATGGGGTCGCCGCCGCTGTCGAGCGCGACCTCGATGTGCCGGCAATCCTCCTTGCCGCAGCGATGATGGATGTTCCTGGCGGTGAACGGCACCTTGGAGAGGATCGCCACGCCGTTGTAGGACTTCATGCCCTGGACCAGCCGGTGCGTGTAGCCCAGCGCCTCGAAGGCCTTGTGCGGGAAGAACTCGTCCGGGCACTTGGTCTCCTGGAGGCACAGCACGTCGGGCTTGCGCAGCCTGAGATAGCGTTTGACGTTATTGATCCTGAGGCGGACCGAATTGATGTTCCAGGTGGCGACGGAAAGGCTCATCGCCCCCAATATAGTCGATCTCGGGACGATCTCGACCCAGGAGACCTTTTATGCAGATGGACGGCGACGAAAGCGGCAACATCGAGGATCGCCGCGGAGAAGACGGCTATTTCGGCGGTGGCGGCGGCTACGGTGGAATGGGTGGCCTGCCCATCCCGGCGGGCGGTGGAGGCGGCATCTTCAAGGGCGGCCTGGGCTTCGTGGCTTTCATCGTCATTGCCCTGATCTTCGGCGCCGATCCCTTCGCCCTGTTGGGCGGCGGCGGCACCTCGAGCTACGCGCCCGCGCCAACGCAGACCACCCGGACCGCGCCGCGCCAGCAGCCGGCCGGTGACGCCGAGACCCAGTTCGTCTCGCGCGTGCTCAAGAGCACGGAGGATGTCTGGAACGGCATTTTCCGCGACCTCGGCCGGCAGTATCGCGAGCCCAGGCTGGTGCTCTACCGCGACGCCACGCGCACCGAGTGCGGCGTCGGCCAATCGGCGATGGGGCCGTTCTATTGCCCGGCCGATCAGCGGGTCTATCTCGACCTCGCCTTCTTCGACGACCTGGCACGTCGCTTCCACTCGCCCGGCCAGTTCCCGCAGGCCTATGTGATCGCCCACGAGGTCGGTCATCACGTGCAGAACCTTCTGGGCATCAGCGCCAAGACCGAGCAGATGAAGGAGCGCATGAGCAAGCGCGACGCCAATGCGCTGTCGGTGCGGGTCGAGCTGCAGGCCGATTGTTTCGCCGGCGTCTGGGCCAACCGCGCCGACGCCGCGCGCGGCGGCAGGATGATCGACGACCGCGATGTCGAGCAGGCGCTGGCCGCCGCCTCGGCGATCGGCGACGACCGCCTGCAGCGCCAGTCGCAGGGGCGCATCGTGCCGGACAGCTTCACCCATGGCAGCAGCGCCCAGCGCATGCGCTGGTTCCGGATCGGGCTGGAAACCGGCGATCCCCGGAAATGCGACACGTTCAGCGCGAAGCAGCTTTAGACTCTTCCGGACCGCGCGCGTCCCGCGCGCTCATGACCATGAGGCGCGCGGGACGCGCGCGGTCCGGAAGATCATGACTTCCGCTGATAGCCCGCCAGGCCGCCGGTGCTCTGCTTGGGCGGATGCGCCTTGATCGCCTCCTCGACCGGCTCGATGCCCCAGCCGGGGCGCGACGGCATGATGAGATGGCCGTCCTCGAACTCCGGGACATGGGTGAAGAGCTCGTGGTCCCATTCCAGGCGGTCGATGTCGGTCTCCATGATGCGCAGGTTGGGCACGGAGGCCGCGAAGTGGGCGTTCATCATGGTGCAGAGATGGCCGTAGAAATTGTGCGGCGCGACGTTGACCTCGTGCGCCTCGGCCAGGTTGGCGATCTTCATCGACTGCCAGACGCCGTTCCAAGGCGTGTCGATGATCGCCACGTCCATCGACTGCTCGCGGAAGTAGGGCAGGAAATCGCGGATGCCGAGCAGGGTCTCGCAGGAGGAGATGGGATGCGGGCTCTGGCGCCGGATCAGCCCCAGCGCCTCGGGGCTGTAACTGTCGATCTCGACCCAGAACATGTCGAGATCGGCAATGGCGCGCAGGATCTTCAGGTAGCCCTCGGTGCTGGCGTTGAAATTGAGGTCCAGCAGCAGATCGACGTCGGGACCAGCGCCTTCGCGGATCGCCTCGAGGTGCATCCTGAGATTGCGCAGCACGGTGCGATCGACGTTGCGCTCGGGATAGGCCGGTGCGCCGAAGCCGGGGCGCCAGCCCTGCGGGTTCTTCTTGTCGTTGTCGTAGATGAAGATGTTGGTCTTCATCGCCGTAAAGCCCTTCTCGCGCACCTCGCGGCCGATCGCCTTCACGCCTTCGAGATCGGTGATCGCGGGCTTGAAGTAGCTCGGATGATTGATGCGCCAGGTCGCGCAGTGCGACCAGTAGACCCGGATGCGGTCGCGGATCTTGCCGCCCAAAAGCTCGTAGCAGGGCACGCCCAGCGCCTTGGCCTTGGCGTCCAGAAGCGCGTTCTCGATGGCGCCCAGCGCCAGGGCGACGACGCCGCCGGCGGCCGGCCGCGTGATCGAATAGAGCTCCGAGTAGATCCGTTCGTGATCGCCGACCGGCTGGCCGACGACGCGGGCCGAAAGCTTTTCGATGGCGGTGCCGACACCCGGCGCACCGAAGCCTTCGTCGTACTCGCTCCAGCCGACGATGCCGTCCTCGGTCGTCACCTTGACGAAGTAGTAGTTGCGAAAGCCCGCATCGGCGGCGAGCGTCTCGATCGAACGGATCTTGGAATTGACCTTCATCGCGACGCTCTCCCCTGACGCTCGTTTCGATGGCGACCTACACCAGCGTGCAGGTCACCGTGCCGCAACCATCGACGAAGCCCGCCAGCGTGTCGCCCTTGACCACCGCGGCGACGCCGTCGGGCGTGCCGGTGTAGATCAGGTCGCCGGCGGCCAGCGCCACCAAGCCGGAGAGATAGGAGATCGTCTCGGGCACGCTCCAGATCAGCGCGTTGAGGTCTGACTTCTGGCGGGTCTTGCCGTTGACGTCGAGCTGGATGGTGCCCTTCGAGGGATGGCCGATCTTCGACGCCGGGAAGATCTCGCCGATCGGCGCGGACTGGTCGAAGCCCTTGCCCATGTCCCACGGCCGGCCCATGTCCTTGGCTTGGTTCTGCAGGTCGCGGCGGGTCATGTCGAGACCGACGGCGTAGCCGAAGACATGGTCGAGCGCCTTGTCGACCGGGATGTCGGTGCCGCCCGATTTCAGGGCCACCACCAACTCCATCTCGTGGTGCAGGTTCTTGGTGGCCGAGGGATAGGCGACCTTGGTCGGGTTCGCAGGGTCAGCGCAGATGACGATGGCGTCGGCCGGCTTGGTGAAGAAGAACGGCGGCTCGCGGTCGGGGTCATGGCCCATCTCGCGGGCGTGGGCGGCATAGTTGCGGCCAACGCAGAAGATGCGGCGAACCGGGAACAGGTCGCCGGTCCCGTTGACCGGCACGCCGACCGTGGCGGGCGGCGTCACGACATAAGCCATCGCTTTCTCCCAAAAGAGCGAGCCTTTATGAAGAGAGGCGGAGTTTTAGGCAATGTCCGACCCCCAAATCCTCCCAGAGACGCTGATCGTCCAGGCCGATTCCGGCGAGACATCGCTCGGCTGGGCGTCGCTGGGCGGCAGGCGCTGGCGCTGCACGGTGGGTGCAGGCGGGGTGCGGGAGGACAAGGTCGAGGGCGATGCCGCCACACCGGCCGGCAGCTTTCCGCTGCGCAGGATCTATTTCCGCAACGACCGGCTGGTGCTGCCCAAGGTCCAGCTGCCGGCGCGGGCGATCAACGAGCATGACGGCTGGTGCGACGACCCGCGCTCGCCGACCTACAACCGGCTGGTCCGCATCCCCAACGACTGGGGCCACGAGAAGATGTGGCGCGACGACGGGCTGTACGATCTCGTCGTCGTGGTCGGCTACAACGACGACCCGCCGGAGGGCGAATGGGGCAGCGCGATCTTTCTCCATATCGCGCGGCACGACTATTCGCCGACCCAGGGCTGCGTCGCCTTCAAGCGCGAGGATCTTTTGGAGCTCGTGACGCTGATCGGACCGGAGACCAAGATCAACGTGCTGTCGATCCCCGCCAACGAGACGGCGCCGGCGGCGAAAGACGATGACATGAAGCAGTTCGAGGATTTCGACGAACAGGATTGGTGATGGTCGTTCCTCCCCAGCGAAGCTGGGGAGGTGGCGCCGTCATACGGCGACGGAGGGGTCATGAGCACCATCATTGTCGCTCATGACCCCTCCGCCCGCTACGCGGGCACCTCCCCGCGCTTACGCGCAGGGAGGAAGGCTTTAGTCAGCCCACGACCCGTCCGATCGTGCGCGCGGTGTAGTCCACCAAAGGAATGATGCGTGCGTAATTGAGCCGCGTCGGGCCGATGACGCCGATGGCGCCCAGGATGCGCTCCTGCGAATCACGGAACGGCGCCACCACCATCGAGCAGCCGGTGTTGGCGAACAAGGGACTGTCGGCGCCGATGAAGATCTGCACGCCCGAAGCGGAGTTGGCGAGCTCGAGCAGGCGCACGAAGCTCTCGCCGCGCTCCAGTGCATCGAACAGAATGCGCACGCGCTCGAGGTCCTCGATGGCGGTGATGTCTTCGAGGAGTCGCGCCTGGCCGCGCACGATCAGCGCGCTGCCGGGCTCGCCGGCCCACGTCGCCATGCCCGATTCGATCACCTTGGCGGTGAGCTCGTCGAGCTCGGCGCGCTTGAGCTCGAGATCCTCCAGGATCTGCCGGCGCGCCTCCTCGATGGTGCGGCCGATCAGGCGGGCGTTGAGATAGTTGCTGGCCTCGACCAGGGCCGACGGCGGCATGCCGATCGGCGTGTCGATCACGCGGTTCTCGACATGGCCCGACTGGGTGACGGTCACCACCAGCGCGCGGCCGGGGCCGAGATTGACGAACTCGATGTGCTTCAGCGGCTGCTCGGTCTTGGGCGCCATCACCACGCCGGCGCAGCGCGACAGGCCGGACAGCAAGGTGGTCGCCTGCTCGAGCGCCTCGGTGACGCTGCGGCCGACGGTGCGGCAGCGCGCTTCGATGCTCTCGCGCTCGTCCTCGGAAAGATTGCCGACTTCCAGCAAACCGTTGACGAACAGCTTCAGCCCCGCGTCGGTCGGCAGGCGGCCGGCCGAGGTGTGCGGGGCGTAAAGCAGGCCGAGATCCTGCAGGTCGGCCATGATGTTGCGGATGGTGGCGGGCGACAGGGTCTCGGTGAGCTTGCGGGTCAGCGCCCGCGATCCCACCGGCTCGCCGGTCTCGACATAGCCCTCGACGACGTGCCTTAGCACCTCGCGGGCGCGCTCGTTCAGCTCGGCGACGGTCGCCGTCTGTCGCGGGCCCGGCGGGAGGTCGCTGAGGACGCCTCGAACCGGTCCGATCCGATGAATGGCCATGGAAAAAATGTAGGTAGTGCAAGGGGTCGGGTCAACGCAGGCCCAAGGGATAGAGCGGCTTTCGATCAGATGGAACCGCTCGCGGTTCCATCTGATCGAAAACGCGTAGTTTCGATAGGGGTGCCAAAGGGCATTATCCGTCCGGCTGTTTCCAGCCGGACGGATAATGCTCCAGCTGGATTTGGCCGGCCCGCGGCGCTACACCGGCCGGCCGCTGTCAGCCCGTTGCCCTTCGTTGCCCTTCGTTGCCCTTCGTTGCCCTTCGTTGCCCTTCGCTGCCCTTGCCTTAATTCAGGAGAAATCATGCGCCCTTCCGGCCGCGCCCCCGACCAGCTTCGCCCGGTGTCCCTCGAACCGGGCTTCTCGCGCCATGCCGAAGGGTCGTGCCTGGTGAAGTTCGGCGACACCCATGTCCTGTGCACCGCCTCGATCGACGAGCGCGTGCCGCCCTGGATGCGCAACACCGGCAAGGGCTGGGTGACGGCCGAATACGGCATGCTGCCGCGCTCGACCCATACCCGCACCGACCGTGAGGCCGCCCGCGGCAAGCAGTCGGGCCGCACCCAGGAGATTCAGCGCCTGATCGGCCGCTCGCTGCGTGCCGTGGTCGACCTCACCGCCATGGGCGAGCGGCAGATCAACATCGACTGCGACGTCCTGCAGGCCGACGGCGGCACGCGTACGGCCGCCATCACCGGCTCGTGGGTGGCGCTGCACTTCGCCTTCGAGCGCCTGCTCAAGGAAGGCAAGCTTTCAGCCAGCCCTGTCACCGGCCAGGTCGCTGCCGTGTCGTGCGGCCTGTGGGAGGGCACGCCGGTGCTCGACCTCGACTACCCGGAAGACTCCAAGGCGCAGGCCGACGCCAACTTCGTGCTGACCGGCTCGGGCGGCATTGTCGAGGTGCAGGGCACGGCCGAGGACAAGCCGTTCAGCGAGCCGGAGTTCATCGCCCTGCTCGAGCTCGCCAAGAAAGGCATCGGCGAGCTCACGCGCCTGCAGCGCCTGGCGATCGGCCGCTCTTCCGTAAAGTCTCCGTAATGGCCCGCCGCTTCGCCGGTCCCAAGCTGGTTGTGGCCACCCACAATCGTGGCAAGGCCGGCGAGATCCGCGCGATGCTCTCGCCGCTCGGCGTCGAGATCGTGTCGGCCGGCGAGCTCGGACTGCCGGTGCCCGAGGAGACCGGCACGACCTTCGAGGAGAACGCCACGCTGAAGGCGCTGGCGGCGACGCGCGCCAGCGGCCTGCCGGCGCTGGCCGACGATTCGGGCCTCAGCGTAGAGGCGCTGGGCGGCCAGCCCGGTCTCTACACCGCCGACTGGGAAGGCCCGACACGCGACGCCATGGTCGGCATGAAGCGAATCCAGGACGAGCTTGCCAAGCGCA
This sequence comes from Rhodospirillales bacterium, assembly GCA_009377525.1. Lineage (GTDB taxonomy): Bacteria > Pseudomonadota > Alphaproteobacteria > Reyranellales > Reyranellaceae > Reyranella. The sequence goes on along the minus strand of WHTW01000001.1, from coordinate 36,864 downwards.
AGGTGCCGGACACCGACATCGCGCGCGGCGCCACCTTCCATTGCGTGTTGGCGATGGCTTGGCCGGACGAGCATGTCGAGCTGGTGCACGGCAGGCTCGACGGGCGCATCGTCTGGCCGCCGCGCGGCAGCGGTGGCCACGGCTACGATCCCTGCTTCCAGCCCTTTGGACAGAAGGGGCGCGACACGCGCACCAACGCCGAGATGACCGATGCGGAGAAGAACGCCATCAGCCATCGCGGCCGCGCTTTCAGGATGCTCGTGGAGGCGTGCTTCAAATGACGGCGCCCCCCAATGGTCCGTTGGGCGTTTACGTTCATTGGCCGTTCTGCAAATCGAAGTGTCCCTACTGCGATTTCAATTCCCATGTCCGCGACGGTGTCGACCAGTCGCGCTGGCGCGACGCGCTGCTGAAGGAACTCGACCATGCCGCGCGCGAGTCGCCGGACCGGCGCGTCGAGACGATGTTCTTCGGCGGCGGCACGCCCTCCTTGATGGAGCCCGCGACCGTGGGCGCGGTGATCGCGCGCGTGAAGACGCTGTGGGACTGCGCCGCCGACGTCGAGATCACGCTCGAGGCCAACCCGACCTCGGTCGAGGCAGGTCGCTTCGCCGCGCTACGCCACGCCGGCGTCAATCGCGTCTCGCTGGGCGTGCAGGCGCTCGATGCAGCGTCGCTCGTCTTCCTCGGCCGGGAGCATTCCGCCGACGAGGCGACCGAGGCCATCGCCACGGCGTGCCGGCATTTCGCGCGCTATTCCTTCGACCTGATCTATGCGCGGCCGGGCCAGACCGAGGAGGCCTGGGCGGCCGAGCTCGAGCGGGCGCTGGCGCTGGCCGGCGAGCATCTGTCGCTCTATCAGCTCACCATCGAGCGCGGCACGCGCTTCTTCACCGACCACGCCCGCGGCGCCTTCACCCTGCCCGCCGAGGACGAGGCGGCAACGATGTTCGAGCTGACGCAGCGGCGGCTCGCGCTAGCCGGGCTGCCGGCCTACGAGATTTCCAACCACGCCCGGCCCGGGGCTGCCTGCCGCCATAATTTGATCTATTGGCGGTATCAGGATTACGTCGGCGTCGGGCCGGGAGCGCATGGGCGGTTCGCCGAGGGGGCGGGCAAGCGCGCCACCCGGCGGGCGAGCGGGCCGGAAGCCTGGCTGGAGGCGGTCGAGCGCAATGGCCATGGCACGGCGGAGACGACCCTGATCGCCGGGCAGGATCTGGTGGAGGAGGCCTTGATGATGGGACTGCGGCTGGCCGAGGGCATCGACCGGGCCATGTTCGCGTCCACGACCGGCGCCGATCCCGTGACGGCGCTGGGCGAGAGGCGCCTGGCGCCCCTGGTAAAGGCCGGCTACCTCGAGGTCGATGCCACGCATCTCAAGGCCACCCCCGCCGGCCGGCAGCGGCTGAACGCGGTGCTGGAGCGGCTGGTCGCATGAGGCTTCTGGCCATCCTTCTGGCGCTCGCGGCGACGGCCGGCACGGCGCTGGCTCAGCAGAAGACGCCGCCCAGGCCGCCGCCGAAGCCCGCGGTACCAGCGGCCAAGCCCGCGCCGGCCAAGCCCGCCTCGAAGTTCGCGCCGCCCGCCTTCAAGATCACGGTGGCGACGGAGGCCGCCTATCCGCCGTTCAACTACCTCGACCGCAAGGGCATGCCGGCCGGCTTCGAGATGGAGCTGGCGCAGGAGGCGTGCCAGCGCATCAAGGCGGAGTGCGAGTTCGCCGCCTTCAAGTGGGACGACCTGATCCCGGGCCTGATCGACAAGAGGTTCGACGTCATCATGTCGTCGATGGAAGTGACCAGCGAACGGCGCAAGCGCATGGGGCTGTCGCGCCGCTACTATCTCTCGCCCGGCGCCTTCATCGCCGCCAAGGGCGCGCCGTTCGACGGGCCGCCGTCGCTGTTGCGCAACAAGCGCATCGGCATCCAGCGCGATTCCACGCACGCCGACTGGGCCGACAAGAGCTTCCGCCGCTCCGCCCAGCTGAAACGCTACGACACCGTCGCCGAGGCGCTCGATGCGCTGGCCAAGGACGAGATCGATGCGGTGTTCGGCGACAAGGCGCAGCTCTGGCTGTGGAGCCAGAAGCCCGAAGGCACGTGCTGCGAGATCGTGGGCCAGGACATCAAGGACAACCAGACGCTCGGGCTGGGCGTCGCCGCCGGCCTGCGCAAGGAAGACGCCAAACTGCGCGACGCGCTGAACAAGGCGTTCGGCGAGATGATGACCGACGGGACCTACAAGAAGATCAACGACAAGTACTTCCCGTTCCCGCTGAATTAGCTGTCGTCATCCTCTTCCGGACCGCGCGCGTCCCCGCGCGCTCATGAGGCTCGAGGGATGGGAAGGAAGGCAAATAGGAACAGGGAATGGCGCACAAGGGCTGGCATTCGCGAGGCTACCTCCCACACTTCGACTCTGCCGAAGCGATCCAGTTCGTGACATTTCGGCTTTTCGACAGCCTCCCGCGCGCGGTGGCCGAGATGCTTGCCAGACAATCCGACAATCTCGCCAAGACTGACGAAAGCCTGGACGGTGGCTTGGGTGCATGCTGGCTAAAGGATCCGGCCATCGCGGCATTGGTGGAGAACGCCATGCTGCACTTCGATGGCGACCGTTATCGCTTACTTGCGTGGTGCATCATGCCCAACCACGTTCACGTGGTTGTCGAACCCGCCGAGGGAAACGGACTGGGCGCCATCGTCCAGGCGTGGAAGTCATTTACCGCCCATCGGGCAAACAGCGTTCTCAGTCGAGGCGGGCCGTTTTGGCACAAAGACTACTTCGATAGATTCATCCGCGATGAAGGTCACCTGGCTCGCACGATCGACTATGTCGAGAACAATCCTGTAAAGGCAGGCCTTGCATCGACGCCGAGCGCATGGCTTTGGAGTTCAAATCGTCGACGCGCATGAGCGCGCGGGGACGCGCGCGGTCCGGAAGACGCCTGGACTCGGAGTGGTGTGTCAGTGCATCGCCCGTTCGCGCGACACGTAGTGGCCGCGCTTCAGCTCCTTGAAAAACTGCGGGACCTGCGGGTGCGACACCGGCTTGCCGGTCTCGTCGGGCAGCAGGTTCTGCTCGGAGACATAGGCCACGTAGGTGGTCTGCGCGTTCTCGGCCAGCAAATGGTAGAAGGGCTGGTCGCGGCGCGGCCGCGCTTCCTCGGGAATCGACGCCAGCCATTCCTCGGTGTTGGCGAACACCGGGTCGACATCGAAAATGACGCCGCGGAACGGGTAGATGCGATGCTTCACCACCTGGCCAATGGCGAACTTCGCCTTGCGCACGGGCGGTTGGACGATCGCATGGGCAGCCTGATTGTCGATTTCCATGACAAAAGTATTGCTCCGAACCGGCCGGCAAGCAACGCGCGCGAACCGGCCAATTGACCGCTGCGTGCAAGAAAGCGTGATAAATTGGCGGCCTGCCGCCTACGCACGAATGCTGCTAAATTTGCGGGGCCCCTCCGGCGCCGGCGCGCGACCTTGGCCTCGGTTGACGGCGGCAGCCGGCCCGTGGACTCTGGGGCCGAGGGAAGGTCGCATTGGCGCATGGTCTAAAAGTCCGTTTTTGGGGAGTGCGTGGCTCGATTTCCTGCTCCGGCGCCGAGTACACGCGCTATGGCGGCAATACGTCTTGCCTGGAGGTCACCGCCGGCGGCCGCCGCCTGATCTTCGACGCCGGCACCGGCATCCGGCCGCTCGGGCTCGAGCTGGCGCGCCAGGCGCCGATCGACATCGACATCTATTTCACCCACACCCATCTCGACCATATCACCGGCCTCACCTTCTTCGCGCCGCTGTTCGAGCAGCGCAATGCAGTGCGCCTGTGGGCCGGCCATCTGCAGGGTCCCCACGCCCTCAAGAAAGTGGTGAGCAACCTGATGCAGGCGCCGCTCTATCCGGTGAGCCTGGAGGTCTTCCAGGCGCGCGTCGAGTTCAACGAATTCAAGGGCGGCGACATGCTGGCGTGCGGCGACATGACCATGCGCACCGTCCCGCTCAACCACCCCAACGGTGCCACCGGCTATCGCGTCGAATACGGCGGCAAGTCGATCTGCTACATCACCGACACCGAGCAGCGCGGCGACGGTCTCGACAAGGCCATCGTCGAGCTGTGCCGCGGCGCCGACGTGATGATCTACGACTCGAGCTACACCGATGCCGAATATCCCCGCTACAAGGGCTGGGGCCATTCGACTTGGCAGGAAGGCATGCGGGTGGCCGACGCCGCCGGCGTCGGCACGCTTGCCATCTTCCATCACGATCCCAGCCACGACGACGCCTTCATGGACGGCGTGGCGCGCGAGGCGGCGGCGGCGCGTCCCGGCACCGCCGCCAACGGCCTGCCGCGCGCGATCGTCGCCCATGAAGGCCTGACGCTCAGCCCGTGAGTGCGCCCAGCCTGCGCGGCCGCTGGCGGCGGCTGAAGCTGGGATTGCCGACCGTGCTTGGCCTGAAGCCGCGCGGCTGGTTCATCCCGCACCGCTATGCGCCCCTGCTGCCGCCGCCCGGCGCGCAGCCGCCTTATCCCGCGATCGAGCGGCTGTTCGAGGAGGCGACGCCCACCTTCACCGGCATCCTCGACGCCGTCGACGCGCACGCCAGCCAGCTCGAGGACCTCAAAAGCCTGTTCGAGCAGTCGTGGTTCCCCTCGCTCGACGCCTCGGTGGCCTATGCCCTGGTGCGCGAGCGCAAGCCGCAGCACATCATCGAGGTCGGCTCGGGCCATTCGACGCGCGTGCTGTCGAAGGCCTTGGGCGGGCTGGGCGAGATCGTCGCCGTCGATCCCGCGCCACGGGCCGACATCGTCGACCTGCCCGGCGTGCGCGTCGTGCCCTCGACCCTGCAGGCGGCACCCGCCGACCTGTTCAACGTGTTGAAGGCGGGCGACGCGCTGTTCATCGATTCCAGCCATATCCTGATGCCGGGCAGCGACGCCGACATCCTGCTGAACCGCGTCCTGCCGTCGGCGCCGGCCGGCACGCTGGTGCACATCCACGACATCTTCCTGCCGTTCGACTATCCGGCGATCTGGGGCTGGCGCGCCTACAACGAGCAGCAGGGCGTGGTGCCGCTGCTGACGACCGGCGCCTACCGGCCGCTGTTCTCCAGCGCCTGGGCGGAGCGACGGCTGACCAAACGGCTGGCTTCTTCCGTGGTCGCGCGCCTGCCACGGCCGGACGACGCCCTGCCGGCCAGCCTCTGGCTCGAGAAGCGCTGATGCTGGCCCGCCTGCGCAACTGGCTGTTCGACGCGGGTGGGCCGGAGAATCTGCCGGAGCGCGTGCGCGATGCCATCCGCACTCAGCAGGAACACAGCGAGATCCTGATCGGCTGGATCCAGCTCGGCATCGTGATCCTGGTGAGCTCCGTCTTCGAATTCACGACAATGGCCGAAGGCGAGGTGCAGGCCGACTACTCGCTCGAGCGCGAGGTCCTCCTGATCTACGGCTTGATCTGCATCGTCCGGCTGGTGCTCGCCTATTTGCGGTTACTCAGACCCTGGATGCTCTATCTGTCGGTCATCGCCGATATCGCGCTCCTGATGGGTCTGATCTGGACCGTCCACCTCAAGTACGCCCAGCCGGCGGCCTTCTACCTGAAGGTCCCGACGCTGCTCTACGTGTTCCTGTTCATTGCGCTCAGGGCGCTGCGCTTCGAGGCGCGCTTCATCATCTTCACCGGCGTTGCGGCTGCCGTGGGCTGGGCCTTGCTCGCCTACTACGTCGCGACGGGCCGCGGCGGACCGCCCAACCGGACGCACAATTTCATCGACTACATGACGTCCAATGCTTTGCTGGTTGGCGCCGAGATCGACAAGATCATCGCCATCCTGCTCGCAACGGCGGTGCTGGCGCTCGCCATCTCGCGCGCCCGCAATCTCCTGATACGGTCCGTCAGCGAGGGGGCCGCAGCCCGCGATTTGTCACGGTTTTTCGATCCCGGCGTGGCCGACCGCATCCGCAGCGCCGCCGTGACCATCAAGGCGGGCGAAGGCGAGCTGCGCGACGTCGCCATCCTGACCGTCGACCTGCGCGGCTTCACCCGGCTCTCCGTCGACCTGCAGCCCGACGACGTCATGAAGCTGCTGCAGGACTACCAGGGCCGGGTCTGCCCCTTGATCGTCGGCAACGGCGGCAGCATCGACAAGTTCCTGGGCGACGGCATCCTTGCCTCGTTCGGCGCCGTGGCGGCCTCGACCACCGCCGCGGCCGACGCCCTGCGCGCGGCCGATGCCGTGCTCGACGCCGCCGACCGCTGGGCCGCCGAGCGCCGGGCGGGCGGCCTGCCGCCGCTTTCGATCGGGCTGGCTGTGGCGTCCGGTCGCGTCGTTTTCGGGGCGGTGGGCGATGGCGAGCGGCTGGAATTCACGGTGATCGGCGATGCCGTGAATTTCGCCGCCAAGCTCGAAAAGCACAATAAAGACGAGAAAACACGGGCCTTGGCCGACGCCCGGACCTACCAATTGGCCGAGCAGCAGGGCTATGTCGCCCCATTGCCACGAGAGCGCCGGGCCGGCCGGCCGGTGGGTGGCGTCAGCGAACCGGTCGATATCGTGGTCTTGGCAAAGTGATGGCGGGGCAAAGTGATGGCGGGTCGGTCTGCGTTGCCTTGCCCTTTCCCCATTCGGGGCCTATGTAATTTGCAACGCTTCAAGAACGGGTTGGCGGAGCGCCATCGTGGGCAACAACTACGACATCATCCTCATCGGGCTGGTCGCAGTCTTCTTGATCCTGCGGCTGCGCTCCGTGCTGGGCAAGCGCACGGGCAACGAGCGCCCGCCGGCGCGCGATCCATTCACGCCGCCGGCTCCGCCGACGGCCACGCCACGGGTCGGTGACCGTGGCGATGCGCCGGCCAACCAAGGCAACGACAATGTCGTGCCGCTGCCGACGGCCAATGCGCCGGCGCCGGCGCCGCGGCCGTCGCCCGCGACCAGCGGGCCGGGCGGCATCCGCGCCACCGTCCTGCCGACCGCCACCACCGGCGTCGCGGCCATTCGCGCCGCCGATCCCGGCTTCGAGCCGATCGGCTTCACCGGCGGTGCGCGCGCCGCCTTCACCGCGATCGTCGAGGCCTTCGCCAAGGGCGACACCGCGGCCCTGCGGCCGCTGCTCGACGGGCCGACCTTTGCGAGCTTCGAAGCGGCGATCCGCGGCCGCATCGAGCGCAAGGAGAAGGCCGAGACGACGCTGATCGGCTTCGGGGCCTCCGATGTCTCCGCCGCCGAGCTGCAGGGCACCAACGCCATCGTCACCGTCCGCTTCGTCAGCGAGCAGATCAACGTGCTGCGCAATGCCGAAGGCCAGATCATCGATGGCAATCCCAACGAGGTGCAGAAGGTGATCGATCTCTGGACGTTCCGTCGCGACGCCAAGTCCAGCGATCCAAACTGGCTGCTGATAAAGACGGAAAGCGAAGGCTGAGGGAGGGTCTTTCGACCATGCGCTGGACCGTCCTGTCCGGCGTCGCGGCTTGGCTTGCCGCGGCCGGTCTGCTGGCTGCTTGTGCCGACGGCACGAGCCCGGCGAACGAGCAGCGGGTCGCGATGGCGCCGATCTCGTTCAACGAGATCGCCGGCTGGGCCAGCGACAGGCATGCCGAGGCGCTGGCCTCGTTCCGCCGCTCCTGCCCCAAGCTGACGACCGGCCCGGACACCAAGATCGCCACCGACGGCGGCTTCAAGACGATCACGCCGGCAGAGTGGAAGCAGATCTGCGATTCGGCCGCCGTGGTGAAGGCCGGCGACGATCGCGCCGCGCGCGCCTTCTTCGAGGACAATTTCCGGCCGTTGGTCGTCAAGGTGCCCGGCAAGTTCACCGGCTATTTCGAGCCCGACATGCGCGGCAGCAGGGCGCCGTCGCGGCTGTTCACGGTGCCGGTCTATCGCCGGCCGACCGACCTCAGCGACAAGCCGTTCTACACGCGCACCGAGATCGAGCAGGGCGCGCTCAAGGGCAACGGGCTGGAGATCGCCTACGTCCAGGATCCGGTGGCGCTGTTCGAAGTCCAGGTGCAGGGCAGCGGCCGCATCCAGCTCGCCGAGGGCGGCACCATCAATCTCGGCTTCGACGGCTCCAACAACCGGCCCTACACGGCGATCGGCAACGTGCTGCTCGAGATGGGCGTGTTCAAGAGCAAGGAGCAGGCAACCTGGCCTGCCATCCGCGACTGGCTGAAGCGCAATCCGCAGCAGGCGCGCGAGGTGATGCGCAGGAACGAGCGCTACATCTTCTTCAGGGACACCAAGACCAAGGGCGCCGTCGGCGCCGAAGGCGTCAGCCTGACGGCCCAGCGCAGCATGGCAGTCGACACTGCCTTCACGCCCTACGGCACGCCGATCTGGATCGACACCGTGCGGCCGGTGGCGCGCAAGCCCGGCGCCACCGAGTCCTATCGCCGGCTGACCATCGCCCAGGATGCCGGCACGGCGATCCAGGGACCGGCGCGCGGCGACATCTTCTTCGGCAGCGGCAGGCAAGCCGCCGACTGGGCCGGCCGGATGAACAACGGCGGCCGGGCCATCGTACTGGTGCCGAACAAGGGCTGAGTCTTCCGGACCGCGCGCATCTTGCGCGCTCATGATCATGAGCGCGCAAGATGCGCGCGGTCCGGAAGATCATGATCATAGAATTATTCTAAGCAAGGGCCCGTTGCACCCTAATTTTGCGGCTGCCAATGTGGCCGTCGTGTCAGGATTGCCCCCCGAAAGACCAAGTTCGCCGCGCCGCGTCGCGCTCTTCGTCACTTGCCTGGTCGACTTGCTCCGACCTTCGGTTGGTTTCGCCGCGGTAAAGCTCCTCGAAGGGGCCGGCTGCACGGTCGAGGTGCCGCCGCTCCAAGTCTGTTGCGGCCAGCCCGCCTACAACACCGGTGACCGCGCGACGACGCGCGCCATTGCCGCACAGGTGATCGAGGCCTTCGACGGCTACGACGCGGTGGTCGCGCCGTCGGGCTCTTGTGGCGGCATGCTCAGCCATCACTATCCGGGGCTGTTCGAGGACGATCCGGCGATGAAGGCGCGCGCCGAGAACCTTGCCGGCCGCAGCTACGAGCTGATGGCGTTCCTGGTCGATGTCCTGGGCGTCACCACGGTCGCCGCGCGTTATGACGGCGTCGTCACCTATCACGATTCGTGCTCGGGGCTGCGCGAGCTCGGCGTCAAGGACCAGCCGCGCCGGCTGCTGCAATCGATCGGAGGGCTCAGCCTTCGCGAGATGAAATCGCCCGAGATCTGCTGCGGCTTCGGCGGTACCTTCTGCGTGAAATATCCTGAAATATCGAATGCCATGGTTGGCGAAAAATCTGCCGATATCGCCGCCACCGGCGCCGATACGCTGCTGGCGGGCGATCTCGGCTGCCTGCTCAACATGGCGGGCAAGCTCCAGCGCGACGGAAGCCCCGTCCGGGTGCGGCATGTCGCCGAAGTGCTGGCCGGCATGGGCACCATGGCCGCCATCGGCGAGCCGGAAACGGACCGCTGATGCAATCGACCGCCCACGACTTCAAGGACAACGCCCACGCAGCACTGGCCGATCCCAACCTGCAGGATTCGCTGGCCAAGCTCAAGGTCGGCTTCTCCGAGCGGCGCCGGCAGGCGGCCGAGCGCCTGCCCGAGTTCGAGGCGCTGCGCGATCGGGCGCGCGACATCAAGGATCACGCGCTGGCCAATCTCGACTTCTACCTCGAGGAGTTCGAGCGCAAGGTCACGGGCGTGGGCGGCCACGTCCACTGGGCGCCGACCGCCGAGGATGCGCGCCGCATCATCGCCGACCTGTGCCGCAGCGTCGGCGCCCGCACCATCGCCAAGTCCAAGTCCATGGTCTCCGAGGAGATCGCGCTCAACGATCACCTGGAGGCGCTGGGCATCGCGCCGATCGAGACCGATCTCGGCGAATACATCATCCAGCTGCGCCACGAGCCGCCCAGCCACATCATCGCGCCGGCGGTGCATCTCACCAAGGACCAGGTTGCCGACACGTTTCTCGAGCACCACGCCAAGCTCGGCTTCACCAGGCGCCTGACCGAGCGCAACGACCTGGTCGCCGAAGCGCGCCATGTGCTGCGCCAGAAGTTCATCGATGCCGATGTCGGCCTGACCGGCGCCAACTTCCTGGTGGCCGAGACCGGCTCGTCGATGCTGGTCACCAACGAGGGCAATGCGGATCTTTCGAACACGCTGCCCAAGATGCACATCGTGCTGGCCAGCATCGAGAAGGTGATCCCCACGCTCGAGGACGCGGCCGTCCTGCTGCGCGTGCTGGCGCGCTCGGCGACCGGCCAGGAATCGTCGGCCTACACGACCCTCAACACCGGGCCCAAGCGGCCGGGCGACCTCGACGGGCCGGAGCACTACCATGTCGTGATCCTCGACAACGGCCGCTCCTCGGTGCTGGGCACCGAGATGCAGGACATGCTGCGCTGCATCCGCTGCGGCGCCTGCATGAACCATTGCCCGGTCTATGGCGCGATCGGCGGACATGCCTATGGCTGGGTCTATCCGGGGCCGATCGGCGCGGTGCTGACACCGCAACTGCTGGGCGTCGAGGAGGCATCCAACCTGCCCAATGCCTCGACCTTCTGCGGTCGTTGCGAGAGCGTCTGCCCGGTGCGCATTCCCCTGCCCGGCCTCATGCGCCACTGGCGCGAGCGCGAGTTCGAACGCCATCTCACGCCCAGGGCCGTGCGCCAGGGCCTGGCGCTCTGGAGCTTCATCGCCCGCCGGCCGCGGCTCTACAAGAGCCTGACAGGACTTGCCAACCGCATGCTCGCGCTGTTCGGCCGCGCCGACGGCCGATATGCCACCCTGCCCCTGGCCGGCGGCTGGACGCGCTTTCGCGACTTCCCCGCGCCGCAGCCCGGCGGCACGTTCCATGCCCAGTGGAAGCGTAGAAGGCCATGAGCGACGCCCCTGATCAGGCAAACAGGGCTACCATCCTGAACGGCATCCGCCGCTCGCTCCATCGCGGCGAGCTTTCCGGCGCCCAGCGCCAGGTGGTCGAAGCCCGGCTGGCCGAGCCGCCGCGCGGCCCGATGGTGGCGCGCGCCAACCTCCCGCAGCCCGACAAGGTGGCGCTGTTCTGCCAGTGGGCCGAGGCCAACAACGCCACGGTGGCGCGGGTCGCCGCCACCGACGTGGCGAGCGAGGTCGCGAGCTACCTGGCGCGCAACAACCTGCCGGCCGAGGCGGCGATGGCGCCAGGGCCGGCGCTCGACGGCTTCGACTGGGCGAGCCAGAAGATGCTGGCGCTGCGCCGCGGCCGCGGCGAGGGCAGCGACCATGTCTCGATCACCGGCGCCTTCGCCGGCATCGCCGAAACAGGGACGCTCGTGACGGCATCGGGCCCCGAGCATCCGGTGACGCTCAACCTCCTGCCGGATACGCATATCGTCGTGCTGCGCGAAGCCGACATCGTCGGCGGCTACGAAGACGTGTGGGTGCGCCTGCGGGCGCGCTACGGCAAGGACCGCATGCCGCGCACCGTCAACACCATCACCGGCCCGTCGCGCACCGGCGACATCGAGCAGACGATCGAGCTCGGCGCCCACGGGCCGCGGCGCATGCACATCGTGGTGGTGCGCGAATGAGGCGGGCGGGATGAGTGGGGCCGGCGACGCTTCGCCTTCGGAGAGCAAGGCGGAACTGCGCGTTGTCGGCACAAGCGTCACGCACGAGACCGAGGCGCTGCTCGATCGACTGGCGGCCTCGCCGGGACGGCGGACGCCGCGCGTGCTTCAGGTCGGCTCGCGCACGTTGGTCGCGGATCGCAACGTTCGTAATTGGCGCAGCCTGCTAGGCAAGCGCTTCGGCAGTCGCGTCCGCTTCGTCGGCCTGGATCTGCAGGAAGGCACCAATGTCGACCGCGTGCTCGATATCTGCGGGCCTCTGGCCAGCCTGAAAGCAGGCCTGGGCGAGGAGGCGTTCGACCTCGTCCTGTGCTGCCATGTGCTGGAACACACTCGCGATCCCTGGCGGGCGGCACGCAACATCGAGGCTCTGGTGAGGCCAGGCGGTCTGGTCTTCGTCTCGGCCGCCTGGTCGCAGGCCTTCCACGCCACGCCGGACGATCTGTGGCGCTTCTCGGTGCGCGGCCTGATGCAGCTGTTCGGGCGGCTCGAGATCGTGTCGGCCTTCTACAGCGGCGGCGACGTCGGCCTGGATGTCGCCTACCGCGTCGTGCGCGACGGCAAGCCCGAGCTCGATCCCCGGTCCGGCGCCGTCGAGCAGGGCCTGTTCCAGCTCGTGCTCGACCACGAGGACAACCGGGCCGTGCTGGCCCGCCAGGCCACCGAGCGCCTGCCGGTGTCGCGCACCTACCTGCCGACCCTGTTCGTCAACGTCGTCGGCCGCGTGGTCTAGGACCTGTGCCAGGCTTGGCTCCGATTGGATAGAATCATGCTCTTCCGGACCGCGCGCGTCCCGCGCGCTCATGATCATGAGCGCGCGGGAAGGTCGCGTCAGACGCGACCCAGCGCGCGGTCCGGAAGAGCATGACGGATTTCGCCCTGCTCTAGCCGTGCGTGCGTCGGAACAGCATGGTCACGTTGCGCCGGCGATTCTCGAACCCGTCGGCGAACCGGGTCGCGGCCGTCTGGTGGAAGATCGAGCCTCTGAACATCAACGCCCAGCCATCGGTGAGTGACCAACTACCGCCGCGATACTTGATTGCCGCCAGCACCCGCATTTGCCCATCGCGTCGCGGCGCCTGTAGCGGTATCGGTGGCGGGCTGTCATTCATGTCTCGCCTGGAAACGCCAGAACACCGAAGGCGAACACCAACAGCGAGGCAGTCTGCCATGCCGCCTTGGCCAACACCTCTTCGGTGCTTTTGCCGACGCGCGGGGCCCACTTGGCGCCGCCGTCCCTCAAACGGCGGCCCGATTTTTTTCAGGCTTCGATCAAGCCCAGCCGGCGTTCGATGCGCTCGATACGATCCTCCAGCCGGTCGACCGAAAGCCGCAGGCCGGCCACGGTGGCCTCAAGCGCCGACAGCCGCGTGGCGTGCTCGCGCATGATGAGTTTCATTTCGGTCATGTCGCCACGGATCGCCCGCAGCAGTTCGAGCACGATGCTGATGGGTTCCTGGTCGGTCATGGCCCAACTATAGCCAAGGCTGCCCTTTCCAAACAGAGTGTTTGTGATAGCGGCCTCATTGAAGCAAAGGCAGACCCCTTGCAGGGTTCTGTGGCGGGAAACGCCGGGAACCGGCCCGGCGTTTCCGCCTCGCGATTTGCCGGTGCCCGGAACACGCCACGCCGACAGCACGCGCCTGGTGCTGTCCCCGAGCAACCGCGATTTGCCGGCGTCCGGAACGTCGGCTTCGCGATCGGCGGCAAAGTTCACGTCCCCGAGCAACCGTGATTTGCCGGCTGCTCGCCCAGGCCGCCGCCGATACCAGCGTGCGGTGGAACGGCCAGTCGAGCCGCACCGAAGCGTCAGCCTCGGCCACGCCGCCCGGCGCGATTGGGGGATGGCAGCGGGCTAGCGGATGGTGCCGTTCCAAGGCGGCTGAAGGGCTTGGATAAGAGCGTTTTGCATCGGAAGAAGCAGCTCTTTATCGGCTCCGGGAACTACCCTCGCGAAAATGGCGACTTCGATGTTTTCCGCCGTGGATGAGGCTATGCCGACGTGAACCTTTCGCTGGGCGTTGTTGCCGTTTCTGAACGCGCGGTTGCCGTAGTTGCGAAGGCGACGATGCAGCGTGACGGTCTCGCCGACATACATGACTGTGTGCTCTATGACGAACGCATAGAGTCCCGGCTGGGATCGAAGCCATGCGGCCTTGTGCGGCCTGCACGCCGCCGCGCGCCACGAACCGACCGGCAGGAAGCCGGTATTGACGAGGAACGACTCGCTCATGGGAAAAACAGCTTGACCACCGCCGCCACCAACAAGGCGATGGTGACACCTTGGCCCCACTTCAACAGCGCCACGTCGCGCTTTAACTCGACCACGTCGACGTCGCGCTTGGCCAGCGAGGCGGCGGCCTTCAAGGCCTGTTCCTCCGGCACGTTGATCGACCGGAACGCTTCATAGACTTCCTGCTGCAGGGTGCTCATGCCAAGCATCCTAACATGGCGTTTGAGCCGTGGCATTGTTGCAACTGTTGCAAGGTTGCCGTTGCAGAATTTTGGGAATGCCGATTTTTCAAGGGCTTAGATGCCCTGGAAAGCAACACCCTGAGAAGGCGCGAAGCGCCGTCTCGAATGCGCGTATTCGCACGGCTCCCCAGGATGAGGTTTCCTGTGAACCATCAATCAATAAAAGCGAGTACTAGAGCACATTCCGTCCGGCTGGAATCAGCCGGACGGAATGTGCCCTGTGAAACCAGCATCTCCCGTGCGCGCGATTTCGATCAGATGGAACCGCTCGCGGTTCCATCTGATCGAAATCCGCTCTAGCTGTGCGTACGTCGGAACAACATGGTCACGTTGCGCCGGCGATTCTCGAACCCGTCGGCGAACCGGGTCGCTGCCGTCTGGTGGAAGATCGAGCCTCTGAACACCAATGCCCGGTTCTCGGCATAGGCGAACGAGGTCTGCCGCGCTCCCTCCTGCTGGAGGAAGGCGCGAATGTCCTTCTCGCCGCGATTGTAATCGTCAAAGGTCCAGTCGGCGGGAGCTGCGACGTCCCACACGTCCAGCCCACCGCCACCGGGCTGCAGGTTGGCCGAGTCTGGCGTGATCCAGAGATTGAGGCTGAGATCCGACTGGTCGGCATGGATGTCGACGCCTGGTCGCTGATGCTGGCAGACGAACGACCACCAGTAATTCAGGTGATGTTCGCCCAGCAGCTCGGGCATGGCCTGCCGCAGCTCGACCGCGATCTGCAGCAGCAGAGGGCTGAAAAAGCCGGATTCGGGATTTGCTCCGATGTAGCCAGGCGGGTACGGCCGCCGCCAAATGGTCGATCGCAGGCAGAAGCGCTGCAACTGGGCGAGCGCTTCCGGTGTCAGCAGATGATCGACGCAGGCGATCCCCTTGCCCTCGCCTGTGAAGGCTTGCACGACGGCGCTCCAATCGTCCCGCCGGTTGAGACAGAGGGCGGGCGGTGATTCGTCGTGCATCACAAGCGGCGGATCGGCCAGCATCCGACCGTATTGGCCGCCCAGGGGAATCGTGGGGATCTCGCTGCCGGCCTCATCGAGCATCTGGTTGAGCTTGCGCTGCGCCACTTCTCTCAAGCCAGCGGCTACCGGCAGCAGTGTGCCGGGCGCAAGATTGTCGACCTGTTCCAGATAGATGAGCTGTTCGAGGTTGTGCAGCGCCTGATGCGCGGGAACGGCGATCGGCCCGCCGTTGGCGGGCGCCATCCGTGCTCGGGCAAGCTCGAGGGCTGCGCGGAAATCGGCCAGCGCCGCATCGCGTTCATCCAGCGCTGTCCGCACGCGGCCCAGCAGCCCGCGCGCGCTGCGTTCCCGAGGATCGGCCTCCACGGCCCTGAGCGTATTCTCTTTTGCCTCGGTGAGGTTGCCCAATTGGAAGTTCATGTCCGCCAAGGCCGCGAGAACAGCCACCGAAGGCTCCCGCCGCACCAGTTTTCGCAGGGCGTCGGCCGCTTCGCTGTAGCGGCCACGGGCGATGCTGCGCTTGATGCCGTCAGGCACTGAGGCTAGCGAACGGACCATGGACGCAATCTTTGAACAAGGAGCTTGGGCAGGCAACCTTTCCCTCGAACCGGCTGTATTTCAGGCTCGATGCTCCAGACCACAAGCAGAAAGAGCGGGCCTTCGCCCGCTCTTTCCACTTGTCGTGTCAGACTTGCGACTAGAAGCGCAGGTCCATGCCGAGCAGGAACGCCCAGGAGGTGCCGCCCGTGATGTTGGTCGGGCCCGAGCCGTTGAACAGCAGGCCGCCGCCAGTGAGCTTCACGCCCGGTCCGAGCGCGTAGTTGGCGCCGACTTCCCACTTGTTCATCGTCTGCGAGCCGAACATCAGCGACGTCGCGGGATTACCGTTGAAGCACGTGCTGTTGACGCCCGGCACGCCGCCGCAGCCCGCCGTGCTGAGCGTAATGGCGTTGGTGCCAGAGGCGATCGCCGTGGCGTTCGCCGCGCCGTTGCCGGCGTTGTTGTAGTAGCCGGCCCAACTGAACGACATCTGCCAGGGGCCGGTCTCGTACATGATGCCGGCGGTGTAGAAGCGGGTGTCGTTGTCGACGCCGGTGAAGTAGTTCGCACCGAGGCCGTTGTTGTCGTAGCCGGCGGCGCCACCGACCGTGAAGCCGGCGTAGCCGAACTGGGCACCGACCACCCACTGCTTCCAGGAGGCGAGGTTGGCGCCGGTGTTCAGGTTGGCCGAGGGAGCGAACGGCGAGTAGCCCGGCACGAACGAGGCGTAGGCGAACGCACCGTACAGCGCGACGGTGAAGTCGCCGAACTTGTTCAGGTAGTTGGCGCCGATGTCGAACAGGTCCTGCCAGGCGTAGTCGGCGGTCGGGCAGTTGTTGATGTTGACGGCCGAGTTGAGGCCGCAGACGCCACCAACCGGTCCGGTCCCCACGCCCGGGGCACCGGTGTTGTGCAGCTTGGGAGCGTAACCGACACCGAGCTGCAGGCCCTGGAAGCGCGGCGTGAAGTAGTTGATGCGGTTCACATCCTGCCATTGCGGCGTGATGGTCGTCGCGAACGTCCGGCCGGCGATGGCCAGGTTGTTCGAGAGGACGGCGTTGCTCCCCCAGTTGTGGTTGTGCTGGAAGGAACCCCAACCGATCAAGGCCGACGGCGTACCATAGTACATGCGGTAGGACGCGGCGTCGCGCGAGCCCAGCTCGGTGCGGCCCCAGTCGCCGAAGGAGAAGATGAAGGCTTCGTCGATCTGTACGCTCGCGCCGGCACCCGGATTCCAGGCTTCCAACTCGACGTTCACACCGACCGACGTGCCGTTGTCGAGCTTGGTCTGCCCGGTGAAGTGGATTTCACCTTCCTGCGTGAAGGCGAGCCCCTTGTAGGCGGTGAACGACCCGTTGAAGGCGTAGGTCGAGTCGATGCTGCCCGCCAAGGCGTAGAAGGTGTAGTAGCCCCCCACGCCGATCTTGATCGGGTCGGCCGCCATGGCCGGGGCGGCCATCACTCCACCGACGACCAAGGCGGTCGAGCCGAGTAGAAGCTTTTTCATCATTCTCCCTCTCTCATTGATCAGAGACTGGTACGTACCAAAAGGCCTGTCCGACCGGCGGAACGCGACCCGCCAATACGGCCGTACTAATAAAACACTCCGGCCAAACGGGGGTCAAGAAATGGACGCGCCAGCGTACGATTCTCCCCGCACCTGTGGCGTCTTTGTCACAATTTACGTCATCACCGTGATGGGTTGCAGCCCGCAAACGCGGCATTTAAGCCTCAGCAAGTGTATTATAGTCCTCTAATAAGACTAACTTTGGCTTTGCAGTCCTGCCATAAGATCATCGGCAGTGCGTTAACCCGCCCCTTGTATTTGCCGCTGCGTTGCGCTTTAGGTCCAGCCCATCGCTTATGATATCTTGGTCAACGATGAAGGGGACGCCAGGAATGCCGGGTTCGCCTATTTCCGTCACAATTGCTGTGATTTTGACCGGAGCACTCGCTTTCGGCCTGGCGGCCTGCGGCAATCCTGACGCGGTCAAGGAGAGCGATCAGCGGCACGGGAGCAGCGGCGACATCGCGCGCCAGATCGACCAGGGGCTGGGCGGCCGCAACCAGGAACAGGGCAGCCTGTTCGGTCCGGGCGGCCTGTTCGGCTCCAAGGCCGAAAAGAAGGACGACTACGGCACCGGGGTGGCCGTCAACGCCTACCTGTGGCGGGCCTCGCTCGACACCATCAATTTCATCCCGCTGGTCTCGGCCGATCCGTTTGGCGGGGTCATCATCACCGACTGGTACACCCCGGCCGAGACGCCCAACGAGCGCATGAAGGTGCAGGTCACCATCCTCGACCGCGAATTGCGGGCCGACGGCGTGCGGGTCTCGGTGTTCAAGCAGACGACGGCGCCCCGGGGCGGCAACTGGGTCGATGCCCAGGTCGATCCGCGCACCAACATCGATATCGAAAACGCCATCCTTACGCGGGCGCGCCAGCTTCGCATCGCCGGCGGTTCCTGACGTCCAAAGCACATTCTGCCCGGCTGGAAACAGCTGGGCAGAATGTGCCCCGTGAACCAAGGTCGTTCGGCGCGCGCGTTTCCGACCGAATGGAACCGCAAGCGGTTCCATTCGATCAGAAACCGCTCTGTCGCAACGCTTGACGATCGGGGCCGCAGCGGGCATCCGCTGCGGCCCCAGTCTTTTCTGGGCTAGAGCGATTTCCGGGTTGGTGGAACCGCGAGCGGTTCCACCAACCCGGAAATGCGCGCCCGGGGGGTACTGGCTTCAAAGGGGCACATTCCGTTCGGCTGATTCCAGCCGAACGGAATGTGCTCTAGACTCGCTTTTTTGGGATCAGACCGTGTCCTCGACGCCCGCCACACAAGCAGCGCCTGTGCGCTACAACTTCCGCGAAACCGAGGCCAAGTGGCAGAAGGCCTGGGAGGAGCGTCAGACCTTCCGCGCCCGCATGGATAAGGCGCGGCCCAAGTACTACGTGCTCGAGATGTTCCCCTATCCGTCGGGGCGCATCCATATGGGCCACGTGCGCAACTACACCCAGGGCGACGTGATCGCCCGCTACAAGCGCGCCCGCGGCTTCAACGTGCTGCATCCCATGGGCTGGGACGCCTTCGGCCTGCCGGCCGAGAACGCCGCCATGGAGAAGAAGGTCCATCCCAAGAAATGGACCTACGAGAACATCGCCACCATGAAGGCGCAGCTCAGGTCGATGGGCCTGTCGCTCGACTGGAGCCGCGAGCTGGCAAGCTGCGATCCCAGCTACTACCGCCACCAGCAGAAGATGTTCCTGGATTTCTGGAAGGCCGGCCTGGCCTACCGCAAGGAGGCGTGGGTCAACTGGGATCCCGTCGACAACACGGTGCTGGCCAACGAGCAGGTGATCGAAGGCAAGGGCTGGCGCACCGGCGCGCCGGTCGAGCGGCGCAAGCTGACGCAATGGAACCTCAAGATCACGCACTTCGCCGAGGAGCTGCTGGAGCGTCTCGACACGCTCGACCGCTGGCCGGAGAAGGTGCGCCTGATGCAGGCCAACTGGATCGGCAAGAGCCGCGGCGCGCGCGTCTTCTGGCAACTGACCGACATCGCGGGCGCCGACTCTCCGCGCAAGGATCGGGGCAGGCTCGAGATCTTCACGACGCGACCCGACACGCTCTACGGCGCGTCGTTCGCGGCGCTGTCGCCGGAGCATCCCGTGATCGCCGGGCTGGCGGAGAACGACCCCGGCCTGCAGCGCTTCGTCGCCGAATGCCGCAAGACCGGCACGGCGGCGGCCGAGATCGAGACCGCCGAGAAGATCGGCTACAAGCTGCCGCTCCTGGCCAGGCATCCGCTGATGAAGGCTAAGACCCTGCCGGTCTATGCCGCCAACTTCGTGCTGATGGAGTACGGCACCGGCGCGATCTTCGGCTGTCCCGGACACGACGAGCGCGACCATGAGTTCGCCACGAAGTACAGCCTGCCGATCATTCCGGTGGTGATGCCCGAAGGCGCCGACGCGAAAGGCTTCAGCGTCGCCGAGCAGCCGTTCATCGAGGACGGCGTGATCATCAACTCGGATTTCCTGAACGGCCTCACCGTCGAGGACGCCAAGATCAAGGTCATCGAGCGGCTGGAGGAGATGGGCGTCGGCAAGGGCACGACGCAGTACCGCCTGCGCGACTGGCTGGTGTCGCGCCAGCGCTATTGGGGCTGCCCGATCCCCGCCATCCATTGCGAGAAATGCGGCGTCGTGCCGGTGCCGGAGAAGGACCTGCCGGTCGAGCTGCCCGAGGACGTCGAGTTCGACCGGCCGGGCAATCCGCTCGATCGCCATCCGACCTGGAAGCACGTCGCCTGCCCGCAATGCGGCGGCGCGGCGCGGCGCGAGACCGACACCTTCGACACCTTCATCGATTCGAGCTGGTACTTCGACCGTTTCACCTCGCCATGGCTCGAGACGGCGCCGTTCGATCGCGAGGAGAACAACTACTGGATGCCGGTCGACCAGTATGTCGGCGGCGTCGAGCACGCGATCCTGCACCTGCTCTATTCGCGCTTCTGGACCCGCGCCATGCGCGAGGTGCAGATGACCAGTCGCGACGAGCCGTTCGACGGCCTGTTCACCCAGGGCATGGTCTGCCACGAGACCTACCGTGCCGCCGACGGCTCCTGGCTGCTGCCGGAAGAAGTCGAGCGCATTCCCAGCGACAAGGGGGGCGGCGGCAATATCGTGCGCGCGTCCGACAAGAGCCCGGTCGAGGTCGGCCGCTCGGAGAAGATGTCCAAGTCGAAGAAGAACGTCGTCGACCCGGACCAGATCATCCATGACTACGGCGCCGACACCGCGCGCTGGTTCATGCTGTCGGACAGCCCGCCCGAGCGCGACCTCGAATGGACCGAGGCCGGCGTCACCGGTGCCTGGCGCTTCCAGCAACGGCTGTTCCGCATCGCCAGCGAGGCGCTGGCCGACCTGCCGACGGCCGGTACGCCCAAGCCCGCGGTGTTTTCCGGCGCAGCGATGGCGCTGCGGCGGGCGGCGCACAAGACCATCGCCGGCGTCTCGGCCGACATCGAGGCCTTCCATTTCAACAAGGCCGTGGCGCGGCTCTATGAGCTGGCCAGCACCATCGATGCGCTGAAGCCCAAGGACGCCGCCGACAAATGGGCCAAGCGCGAGGCCCTGGAGATCTTCGTGCGGCTCACCGGTCCGATGACGCCCCATCTGGCCGAGGAGCTGTGGCAGGCGCTGGGCCATAAGTCGCTGCTGGCCGATTCGCCCTGGCCGCTGGCCGAGGATGCATTGCTGGTCGACAACACCGTGACGGTGGCGGTGCAGCTCAACGGCAAGCTGCGCGGCACGCTGCAATTGCCCAAGGATGTCGCCACGGACGAGGCGGAGAAGGCGGCCCTGGCGCTCCCCGAGCTGGCGCGCGGGCTGGACGGCAAGCCACCCAAGCGGGTGATCGTCGTGCCCAATCGTATCGTCAACGTGGTGGTGTAACCCCCGCCAAGTCCAAGAGGTTCATCAATGGCGCGCAAACCGAACTACGAATTCGAACGCCGCGAGCGCGATCGGCTCAAGGCCATCAAGGTCGCCGAGAAAGCCCAGGCCAAGAAGGAGGCGCGCGAACGCGCCAGGCTGGAGAATGCCGGGGCGGCGGACGAAGCTGATGACGCCGGCGATGCGGAGAAGACCTGACCTGCTCGGTGCGAGGACGTCTGTGTGAAGATCGAGCCGCGCCAGGTCGACGCCTTCCTTAAAAAGCCGGATCCCAAGATCCGCGGCGTCGTCATCTACGGCAATGACGACGGGTTGATCGCCGAACGCGCGTTGGTCCTGGCCAGGACCGTGTGCGAGGACCTCAAGGACCCATTCCGCGTGGTCGACATCGGGGGCGATGTCCTGAAGGGCGATCCCGCGCGGCTGGCCGACGAGTTCGGCGCCCTGTCGCTGATGGGCGGCCGGCGCGTGATCCGCGTGCGGCCGGCGGGCGAGGAGACGACGGCGGCACTGGAGAACCTGGTCGAGGCGACCGCCGGCGACGCATTGATCGTGATCGAAGGCGGCAACCTCACGCCGCGCTCGGGCCTGCGCACCCTGGCCGAGACCGAGGCCTGCCTGGCGGCGCTGCCCTGCTACATGGACAACGAGGCCGCCCTCGAAGGCCTGGTCGAAAGTGCCACCCGGGCGCAGGGCCTCTCCGTCGATCCCGATGCGCTGGAATGGATCGTCGAACGGCTGGGCGGCGACCGCGGCCAGAGCCGCAGCGAGATCGGCAAGCTGCTGCTCTACAAGCAAGGCGACGGCAGCAAGACGGTCTCGCTCGACGACGCGCTGGCCGTGCTGGGGGACACCGCGGCGATCGGCATCGACAACGTCGTCGCCGCCACCTTCGACGGCGAGCTCGTCGCCCTCGATCGTGCCCTCGATCGCGTGTTCGCCGAGGGCGGCAACCCGGTGCAGCTCGTGCGTGTCCTGCAGCGCCACGCCGACCAGCTCCACCTGGTGGCGGGCCACGCCGCCGGGTTTGGCGGGAAGGGGGGCGGCAACCTCGAAGGCGCGATGTTCAAGGCGCGCGGCCTGCCGCGCGGCGGCCCGGTGCGCCAGCGCTTCGAGCGCCATCTGCGCGCCTGGCCTCTCGCTCGCCTCAGCTCCGCGCTGCAGGTGATCCTGAGGGCGGAGCAGGACTGCAAGTCGACCGGCTACCCCGACGAGGCGATTGCCCGCAGGCTGTGCCTGGCGCTGGCGTCATCGGCACGATCGGCGCGGCAACGGCGTTAGCAAGCGCTGATGCCGACCGGAAGGGTTATGCCGACCTTTAGCCGGTTCGACGTCGTCTCGGTGCCGTTTCCCTGCACCGACCGGCCGGTGCGCCAGCGAAGGCCGGCTCTGGTCGTGTCGTCGCCTGCACACGAGCGGGCGACCGGCCTCGTCTGGGTCGTCATGATCACGGCAGCGGAGAACCGACCTTGGCCCGGCGATGTCCGTCTCGCCGATGCACGGCGCGCGGGACTTTCGATCCCGTCAGTCGTCTGGCCGACCAAGATCGCCACGATCGAAGCCGGGCAGGCATCTCGCGTCGGCACCATCACGCCGTCCGAGCGACGCGCGGTACGAGCGGCGATTGGCGAGATTCTCGGATGAGCACTGCGGCGGCACGACCCACTAGAGCGATTTCCGATCTGATTGAACCGCCAGCGGTTCAATCAGATCGGAAATGCGCGCCCGGATGCTCGTTGTTTCAACGGGCACAATCCGCTCGGCTGATTCCAGCCGAGCGGATTGTGCTCTAGATGGCATGCGCGGTAATTTCGGCGCGAGGGCAGTCGCCATTCCCTCAGGCCACCTGCTCCAGGAGATGGACGACCCCAGAAAGAGTGGGATGCTTGGAAAGAGCGTTGGCGAAGCGGCGGTCCGCCGTCACGACGTAAGTCCCCTCCCGAATGGCGAGGGCCACATGGAGGCAGTCGTAAATTGGATGGTCGAGTTCGCCTGCGAGCCGCACTGCCGCAATAACATCCTCCTCGAGCGGCACAGTTGTGACGGGCGCATTGAAAAGCTCGGACAGGCGCTCTTGGGCCTCAGCCGCTGAAATCTCGCCCCGCGTGGAACGCCGCCACAACGCATTGCCAGCCTCGACAAGCCAGAGCGACGGGGCAATGAGTTCTTCGTCCAGAAGCTTTTCCGCGGCTTCGCTCCCCTCTTCGTGCAGGACCCATTTGAGGGCGACCGACGCATCGACCACGATTGTCATCGGGTGTCGCGATCGGCGCGAATGAGGTCAGCCGAATCGCCCTGGATCCTCCCTGTCGTGGCCATTCGGAGACCAGCTGCTCGTTCCCGAAAGTTTCGCCGTCCGACTCGCAGCGCCTCTTCGAGAATGAGCCGATGTTCGGCCTCGGCGCTGCGGCCATGAGCAGCCGCACGCGCTTTCAGCGCTTCGACGATGTCGCGAGGAATGTTTCTGACGAGGAGTTGTGCCATAGCGCGATGATAGCAAATGATATCAATTCTGTCCAACAACGCCCAAATAGAATAATGCCAATATTCCAATGGCTTAGAAAGAGCCTGCAGCCCCTCTCTTGAACCCTGCAGAACCTTCATAGAATAACTGTCGCCGCGATCGCCGCATGGACTGTAGTTATTGACAATCACGCTGGTTCTTGATAGAGTCCGGCGTCTGTCGCTCTATGCATCGTTTATCCGACCATGTGCCGGACCGCTCCCGCCCGGGAGCCGGTCATCCCGTCCGGCTGCGGTCAGCCGGACGGGATGGGCTCCAGGAGGAGGTGGGTCAGCGTAAACTGCGGGAACTGCGCAAACCTCAGAACTCCCATGAAATGCGCACCGAACGCATCATTGGTTCTCAAGTCGCAAACTGCGGAAACTGCGCAAACCTCGCCTGGAGTGCAGTCGATGCTTGCACCTTCGGTCCCAAGGGGGGCAGTCCCCCGGGAGGGGCTGCGGGAAATGCTGAAAATGCAGGAAATCCAAAAGCGGTGTGCATTCAATGGCTTGGCGGGCATCGGCCGGCCTGCCGGAAATTGGCCAAAAAGCCGTGAGCGTTCT